>NZ_WLZY01000007.1:100933-426543 GCF_010122465.1 Phytoactinopolyspora mesophila
CCGGCCCCGCAGGGACCCCCCGACCACGGCGGGGGCGGGGTCCCAGGACGACGGCGCCGTCGTCCTCGCCGCGACCGACCCCGCCAACCCTTATGGTGCGGCGCTACCCTGGCCCGATCGCGAAGCCCTCGGGCCCGCGACCGAGACCGGGCACCGTCCCGGCCGCAAGGCCGGTGCCATGGTGGTTCTCGTCGACGGCGAACTCACGCTGTACGTGGAGCGAGGTGGTCGCACCCTGCTGTCCTGGACCGAGGAGCCGCGGTCTCTGAAGCTCGCCGCCGAGGCGCTGGCCGGCACGGTCCAGCGCGGCGGCCTCGGCGGTCTGCGGGTGGAGCGCGCCGACGGCGAGAACATCACCTCCACCCCTCTCGGTGATGCCCTGACCAACGCCGGCTTCTATGCAACCCCACGTGGGCTCCGGCTGCGCGCCTGACCCGGCATCGCCCGTTTCCCGGCGAGAACACCTCATGGTTCGGGTAGAGCCCAGTAGCGTACATAGTCAATGAGGAAGTCGGCCGGCATAACCGAGTGAGGGTTCCCCGGCACCGGATCAGGTGTCCAGTACGGATCGCCCATTGCCAGGTTCAGCCGCATGTACCACGGGCTGTCGAAGGTCTCGCCCCACACCCATGGCAGCGCGGTCGTGCCATCGGCGCCGTCGGGCGTGGCATGCGCCACCAGCACGCCGTCGAAGAACGCTTTGAACTCAGCAGGCGTGTACTCGATGGTCCATGTGTGGAATCCGGAGGCGGTCGTGTAAGGCGCGGACAGCTCAGCGACGCCGTGCTCATACGTCCAGGCCGCACGCTCACCGTGCGGCGCGACGGTGCGCTCGTGCAGCGTCAAGGTGGACGTCTCGGTGAGGTCAGGGCTTCGGGGGCGCTGTGGCGGGTCTCCCCAGGACTCCAAGATGTCGATCTCGCCGAGCGCGGGCGCGTTCCGGAGCCAGAATGCCGGCCACACACCACTGCTGTCACCTGCGGTCGTGGGGATCTTCGCACGGATCTCCCAGCGACCCCAGCGCTCGTTGTGGGTGGCCTGGGTGTCCAACGCTCCGGTGCGCCACCCGCGCTCCCGCCCACCCGAGTAGACCGGCGTGTCCAACTGGCTCAACCGGATGCGCAACATCCCGTCCTGAACCGATACCGCCTGCTCAGATAGGTCGCCCCAGTCGAACGAGAAGTTGCCGTGGGTGGATCGATCCCACACGGTCCACTTCTCCGGGTCGACAGAGTCGCCCGAGAACTCGTCGCGCCAGGCCGGTAGGCCCCAGCCAGGAACGTCAGCGGGATCGTCATGAGGCGCCGACGCGGGCACCGTCAACAGGGCGAACAACATTGCCGCCACCGCTATCACGGCACTCTTCATGTGCCACGCCCCCGAGTCGTCGCTGCAACTGACCATATCCCAGCGTGGTACCGATCACGGAACACATCCGGACAACCCGATGATGAACCAGGTTCACGCCGGGCCGCGGAACTCTTGACGACAGCCGAAATCTGCCGTTAATGTGATGCGAACTTCATTTCATACGTATTAATACTCCGTTCTTCTTCTCGGCTCGCCCACCGATCGACGGGACCTCCAACATGACTCCTGCACGCCGGCGTCGCCCCACCCAGGTGGACATCGCACGCCGGGCCGGCGTCTCTCAGGCGACGGTCTCCCTGGTCATCAGCGGTGGCGCCGCCAGCGAGCACGTGGCCGAATCGACGCGGCAGGCGGTGCTCGGTGCCGCCGCCGAGCTCGGCTATTCGGCCAACGCGGCGGCACGCAGCCTCAAGGGCGGACGCAACCACCTGCTCGGCCTTTACACGTTCGAGCCGGTGTTTCCCGTGGACCAGCGCGACTTCTACTTTCCGTTCCTCCTCGGCGTCGAGGAGGAGACCGCGGCCCAGGGCTACGATCTGCTCCTCTTCAGCTCCGCCGGGTCCGGAGGCGACCGCCGGATCTATGCCCGCGGGGCCAACCGGTTGAAAGTGGCGGACGGATGTGTGCTTCTCGGCCGTCACCTGCATCGCGAAGATCTCGCGCACCTGGTGCAAGAAGACTTCCCATTCGTCTTCATCGGACGGCGTGAGGTGCCCGGCGCGGAACTGTCGTATGTGGCCGTGGACTACACCGCGGCGACCCGCGACATCGTGACGACTCTGATCGGCCTCGGACACCGCAAGATGCTCTATCTGCAGGTGACCGACGGCGAAGAACCCACCCGCGATCGCGCTGCCGGGTATCGTCAAGGTCTGGCCGAGGCCGGGATCCCGATAGACGAGTCACTCATCCACCTGGTTCACGATCCGGACGACATCACCCCCGCGATGCTTCAGCGGTGGGTTGCCAGCGGGATCACCGCTCTGCTGGTCGAGCCCACTGAGGACGACGCCACCATCACCGCGGTCGAAACAGCCGCCAGCCGGGCCGGCCTGCGGGTGCCGGGCGACTGCTCGGTAGCGCTGCTTGGTGATCCGGCCCTGGTGCACGCCTCCGGCCGCGACTGGACGCGGTTCACACTCCCCCGGACTCACATGGGCCGCCAAGCCGTACGGGTGCTGCTCGACCTCCTCGACGACCAGACCGGGCAACCCCGCCAGATCTCCCTGCCCGCCACGTTCGTCCCCGGCGACACCATCGCTCAACCACCGCCGGTCGGCTCCGGACGGTCGGCATGACACAGATGATCGCCCGGCGCCTTGCCCTCGGTGTGTTCGTGATGTGGGGCTGCGTCACGCTGATCTTCGTCATCGTCGGGCGCACGTGCCGGCATTCACATCGGGCAGCAGCCGGACGGGGCCGATCCGTTCAATGGCGCGGTCGACGAGATACTTCCCTAGCGAGCTGAGCACCGGATCAGACGGACAGCGCACGCTGGACGTCAGTGGTTCATCCTTGGCGAGGGGCCGGTGGCCTGGGCCGCACGTGGAGTGCAGGCTTGTAGGCTCCGGCCCCGTGGGAGCGGGGCTATGCCAGTGGGGTACCAGGCGCGAAGTAAGCGCGATCGCCATGGATCAGCGGTGTCTCACCGGTCATGTGCTCCGGAATGTGCACTACCCGGCCGATGGCAACGCTGTGGTCGCCGGCATCGACCATCTCGTGCGGCACACAGGTGACGGCGGCCATTCCACCGGTCAGGATCAGCTCACCCGAATCGGCTCTGCTGGTGCGCCACGGGCTGAAGTCGTCCCGGTCGCCCGGGTATCGGTGCCGGGCGAAGTAATGAGCCGCGTCGAGTTGGTCGGCGGCCAGGAATGTGATCGACCAGCCGTCGGCCACGAACAGCGCGTCGTGGATGAAGCCGTCCTTCTTCACGCAGACCAGCACCAGCGGCGGCTCGAGTGACACCGACGAAACCGCCGTGACTGTGAGCCCACATGCCCGCCCGATCGGATCCAGGGTGCTGAGCACGCCCACACCTGCGGCTAGGCGGGCCATGGCGTTGCGGAACTCGCGCTCGACATCCGGCCTGGGGTCGTTGCCGGGGTCGTCGCCGCGCATCGCTACGGCATGCAGCCTCGACCGCGCCGGGCGTTCATCGTCCGGAACCGGATGAGTACTCATACTGATGTAGCACCACTGGGGAACCACGCATTCCCTGAGCCAGGGCCGCGGGCATGTATCGGCACGCTAGTTGAACCGGGTAGTTCTGTCCCGCGCACCTCAATCAGCCGACGGCGACTACATCGCGCTTGCGGGCGTCGGTACGTGGGCGAAGCTCGGTGAGCGCTCCCACTGCCGCCGCCTCGACCCGCATCATCTCGTCACTGACCTCGCGGAGAATCTCCGACATCGGCAAGTCGAGTGCCTGGCATATCGCGGCAAGAAGCTCCGACGAAGCTTCTTTGCGGCCACGCTCCACTTCCGACAGATAACCGAGACTGACTCGTGCGGCTGCTGAGATCTCGCGCAGGGTACGGCCCTGAGCGACCCGACGGCGTCGGATAACGTCACCGATGAGGCGCCTGACGAGTACCATGGGCCACCCCTTTCAAGGTCGGTCTCGACACTTGCTTTGTACCACCGTACCTCCCGATCGTAAGAACGCATCCCGGAGGCATGTTCACGAGAACATAACGTGTCGCAGCTCTCCTGCATTCCCGCATTTGCCACCTCGCCGATCCGTCGAGGGGAAACGCCGATCGCTCCCCGTCACCCGGACTGCTAGCCCTCACCTAAATGATCATGTTTGGTGGGTTTTCCCGTGCGTCACCATGGCTACAGACCTGTCGACGCACGAGAAAACCCACCAAACATGATCATTTAGGTGAGGCACGAAGCGCGGCGGAAAGTAGCATCTCCAGCGCCACGGACACAGTGCGCTCCCGCACGGCCGCGCGATCACCACGCAAGCACTCGCCACCGGTGAACGACCGCACGTCCGTGCCATCAGGCGCCGCCGCGGCGACGTGCACGGTGCCAGGGGGATGCCCGTCCTGCTCCGTGGGACCAGCTACACCGGTGGTGGCCAGCGAAATCCCCGCCCCCAGCAGTTCCCGCACCCCTTGAGCCATGGCGGCGGCGGTCTCCGCCGCCACCGGCCCGTGCTCGGCCAGGACGGCATGATCGACACCGGCGATGCGCTCTTTGGCTTCGTTCGCGTAAGCCACGACCCCGCCGACGACCACCACTGATGCTCCGGGTACGGCGGTCAGCCGGGCGCACACGAGACCGCCGGTCAGCGACTCAGCCGTGGCCACCGTCAGCCCCCGCTCGCGCAGCGCCTCGACCACGCCTTCCGCGCTTGCCATGATCATGAACCTTTCCCCTGACTGTCACCCGGGCAGGTGTTCATGATCACGTGCGGTTCTTGCCGCGGAGCCGGATGGCCTGCAAGACGTAATCGGCCCCCGTGATCAGCGTCACAGCTACGGCCAAGGCCATCGCGGCCATTTGCAGCGGCTCGAACGCCGCGGCCAGCGGCAGCACGTACAACCCAAGAGCGACGGCCTGTAGAGCGGTCTTCACCTTGCCGCCCCGCCCCGCCGGCATCACGCCATAGCGGATCACGACGAAGCGCATGGCGGTAATCCCCCACTCCCGCAGGAGCACCAACCCCGTGACCCACCAGGGCAGCTCGCCAAGAATGGACAAGCCGACGAAGGCCATGCCGGTAAGCGCCTTGTCCGCGATCGGATCAGCGATCTTCCCGAAATCGGTGATGAGCCCACGCCGGCGGGCAAGCTCGCCGTCGGCTCGGTCCGTGGCCATCGCCAGCACGAACGTCACGAAGGCGGCGATCCGGGAGGCGTCGTCGGCGCCGCCCGCGCGGAGCAACAGCCAGCCGAAGAGCGGAACCAGCAGGAACCGAACAACCGTGACCGCGTTCGCCAGATTCCACACGCTGGGTGGCTGCGGCTTAGGACGGTGAAGTTCGGGCACGCCGCCAGCCTAGTGCCTCGTCGTCCCGGTTCCGGCGATCGGTGTTCGCGCCACGTTCGCGGCAGAATAGTGTGATCTGGGTGAACACCGATTCGGCTCCAGGCACACAGCACGCCAAACGCCCGGACGCATCTGCCGGGACAGCCGGCCCACCGGCACTGGCGCTACGCGGTCTGGTCAAGCGGTTCGACCAGACCGTCGCCGTGGCCGGCTTGGATCTCGATGTTCCCACCGGCTCGTTCTTCGGCCTGGTAGGTCCGAACGGTGCAGGCAAGACCACGACCCTGTCGATGGCCACCGGGTTGATGCGCCCGGACGCGGGCACCGCATTCGTTCTGGGGCACGACGTCTGGTCCGATCCAGTCGCAGCCAAGCGGCTGCTCGGCGTGCTGCCCGACGGCCTCGCCCTGTTCGACCGGCTCACCGGGGCTCAGCTGCTGGAGTACATCGGCAGGCTGCACAGTCTCGACCGGGAGCTGGCCCAGCAACGCGCCGCCGAACTGCTCGACGTCCTCGACCTGGCCGACGCGGGTGACACGCTCGTCGTCGACTACAGCGCCGGTATGACCAAGAAGATCGGGCTCGCCTGTGCGCTCATCCACGGGCCGCGCATCCTGACTCTGGACGAGCCGTTCGAGTCGGTGGACCCAGTCTCGGCCGCCACCATCCGCAGTATCCTGCGCTCGTTCGCCGCGAACGGCGGCACCGTCGTCGTGTCGAGTCACGTCATGGCGCTCGTCGAGCAACTGTGCGATCACGTCGCCATCATCGCCGGCGGTCAGGTTCTTTCCTCCGGCGCCCTGGACGACGTGCGCGGCACGGGGTCGCTCGAGGACAGATTCGTCAGCCTCGTCGGCGGACACCGAGAGCTCGGAGAAGGTCTGGCATGGCTGCGCCAATCGCCGGGCTGACAGCTGGCCGTCCCGCGCACAGCAGCGGCCCAGCCGGTACGGCCGCCGTCGTAGCACTATTCGTCGGACTCAAACTGCGCCTGATCGGCAACAGCCTCAAAGGCTCCAATGCCCGGCTCATCGCCGGCCTCATCGGCAGCGCGGCCGGCATCGGCATAACGGTCACCGGTGGTTACCTCGTCGCGCAGCTACGCAACGCCGCGGCAGCCGATGCTTATTTGGTACTCGTCTGTGGCGGCAGCATCGTCCTGATCGGCTGGGTGCTTCTGCCGGTGCTCATCTTCGGCATCGACGAATCGATCGACCCACTGCGCTTCACTCTGCTACCGCTGTCCCGGAAGAAGCTGCTGGCCGGCATGCTCGCGGCCGGCTTCATCGGCATCCCGGCCGCGGCTACCTTGCTCGTCTCTACCGCGACCGTCGTCACCTGGTCCCGGGGCGTGCTTCCCGTGCTCTACGCGGCTGCAGGCGCACTCCTGGCCACCGTCTTCTGCGTGGTCGTCAGCCGGGCGGTCACCACCGCGCTGTCGGGAGTGTTCCGGTCGCGGCGGGTACGCGATCTCGTGTCGATGGCAGGCATGCTTCTGGTCGGCTCTGTCGTGCTGCTCCAGTTCGGGCTCCCCTCCATGGCACAGCTGGCCACCCGCGAGGTCGTCGAGCAGATTGCCGGTGTGCTCGCGTGGACCCCGCTGGGAGCCGCCTGGGCAGCGCCGCACGACGCAGTCGAGGGCTCTGCCGGCCTTGGCTTCATCCGGCTGCTGATCATGGCGGCCGCGGTCGTCATCCTGCTGGTTGCGTGGAACGAAGCGATGCGTCGCTCGCTCGAAAGCGGTGGCGCCGCGGCCGGTTCAGGTACCCGGAGGCCGCATGGAAAGGAACCGGGCAGCAACCGGCTGACGCCGGCGTGGGCACGCTGGTTCTTGCCACCGACGGTCACCGGCGCCGTAGCGGAGCGCATCCTGCGTCTGTGGTGGCGAGACCCTCGCCAGCGAGTGAGCTTGCTGATCATCCCGGTGATCCTGGCCGGCGTCGTGGCCGGGCCGTCGATCGCCGGTTTCCGGGACGAGGTTCTGGTGATGGCCGGGCCCGGTGTCGGCACGCTCATCGGACTGATGATGCTCAATCACACCGCCTACGACGGCAGTGCCCTGTGGACCCATCTCGCCGTATCACTGCCCGGACAGGTGGACCGCGCGGGCCGGGCACTCGGCACGGCGGTGTGGGCGCTGCCGGTCGTCGGGCTTGCCGCAGGCGCCACCTGCATGGTGGTTCAGCGCCCTGACCTGTTCCCCGCGGCTTTCGGCGCGTCGGTGGCAACGGTTCTCGTCGGTCTTGCCTTTGCCTCCGTGACCAGCGTCGTCATCGCGTTTCCGGCCCCGCCGGCCAGCGCGAATCCGTTCATCACGCCAGGTGGCGGGAACGTCGTCGTGGTCATGCAGCAATTCGTCGGCGGACTGACCGTGGGACTGTTGTCCCTGCCGGTCTACTTGCTGTTGGGCTTCGCACTGTGGTGGCGCGCAGAGTTCGGTTGGGCGCTGTTGATCGCCGGCCCGGTGTACGGACTGTTGTTGCTCCGGCTCGGCTGCCGAATCGGCGGCAAGTACCTCGACGAGCACGGCCCAGAACTGCTGCGCCGGATCACACCGACACGAACCTGAGGCCGAACAGGTACGGACCACCCCGCCACGCAAGTCGGCCTTCAGCCTGCTTCGCGGAACGGGTGGCAACGGCGTGCGCACGTTTGACCAGGATGAATCACCGCGAAACGGACCCCGATGATCGGCCAGAAACTATTGGCCACTCACCCGATGCCGTTCGTAGTGCGCGCCCGGCGCGGCGACCCTAGTGTTGGCCCCGTGAACGCCCAACCCGCTCAATCGCTTCCGCCGGTGTCCTGCTCGAGCTGTGGCCGGATCATGAACGACGACTCCCCGTCCGAGGCCCTGGCGTGGGCCGCAGAGCTTCGGGCCGGGCGCCGGATTTGGCTCTGCCCCAGCTGCGCACGCGCTCATGTGCGCGACATCGAGAGCAAGCTGCCCGCCGAGCACTGGATGTAGCCCACACCACCCAGCCCACCGCGCTCCCTAGATGATCATGTTTGGTGGGTTTTCTCGGGCCCCAATAGGGCTCCAGGCATGGTGACGCACGGGATAACCTACCGAACATGATCATCTAGGCGGAGTGAGAAGTACAGCGCGCCCGCCCGCTTCATCCCGTGACGGGGGCGGCGGTCAAATCGGCGCCGCTGCTGCCCGTGACGACGGCCCGCACGATGTCACCCACCTGCGCGCTGATACCTGTCAGAGTTGTCGAGCCATCGACCTCTGGCCCCTGGTGCGCGGCTCGGCCCTCCACGATCTCCCCGTCGACCGACTCGACAAGGACGTCGACGGTGGTGCCGACCCGATCCTCGGCGCGCTGGGCCACAAGATCGTCGATCAGGGCGCTGACCCGTTCCACCCGGGCCGCGACCTCGTCCTCGTCGACCTTTCCGTCCAGCCCAGCCGCTTCCGTTCCGTCCTCGTCCGAGTAGCCGAACACCCCGACTACATCGAGCCGAGCCCGCGAGAGGAAGTCCTCCAGCTCGGCGACATCGTCCTCGGTCTCACCGGGGAAACCGACGATGACGTTCGAGCGGATTCCCGCTTCGGGAACTATCTGACGGATCGACTCGATCAGCTCGAGGAATGGCTCGGTGGATCCGAAACGTCGCATTCGGCGTAGCACCGAGGAGCTGGCGTGCTGGAAAGACAGATCGAAGTACGGCGCCACACCGACCGTCGTCGCCATGGCCTCGATGAGCGTCGGACGCATCTCGGCCGGTTGCAAGTAGGAAACCCGGACCAGTTCGATCCCGTCGACGGCAGCCAGCTCCGGCAGTAACGTCTCCAGCAACCGGATGTCGCCGAGGTCCTTGCCGTACGACGTCGAGTTCTCGCTGACGAGGAACAGTTCCTTGGCCCCCTGAGCAGCCAGCCAGCGAGCCTCGTCCAGCAGGTCGGTCGGGCGTCGTGACAAGAACGACCCGCGGAACATCGGGATGGCGCAGAAAGAGCAGACCCGGTCACAGCCACTGGCCAGTTTCAGCGGCGCCATCGGCCCGTCGCCCAGGCGCCGCCGCACCGCCCGTGGACCGGATGCGGGCGCGACGTCGTCCGGAAGGTCCGGGGCCGCCACCGCCGTGCCATGCCCCGGCACCGAGCCTGCCGCGTCTTGCCGCTCAACCGGGGCGACCGGCAGCAACTTGCGGCGGTCCCGGGGAGCATGGGGCACGTGCTGGTTGCCGTCGAGGATGCCGCGCAGGCGCTCCCCGATCTGTGTGTAGTCGTCGAATCCGAGAACGGCGTCGGCCTCGGGCAGCTCATCGGCGAGTTCCTTGCCGTAGCGCTCGGCCATGCAGCCAACGGCGACGACAGCCTTGGTAGCTGCTTCGCCCTTCAGATCGGCGGCCGCCAACAGAGAATCGACCGAGTCCTTCTTCGCCTGCTCCACGAAGCCGCAGGTGTTGACCAGCACGGTTTCGGCTTCGGCGGGATCGTCGACGAGGGTGAAACCACCGGCGTCGAGGCGACCAGCCAGCTCCTCGGAGTCGACCTCGTTACGAGTGCAGCCCAAAGTGACGATTGCGACAGAGTGTTCGCTCATTTGGCACCAAGGCTACCCGAGGGCTATTCACAGGGAGCATGGCACGCTGAATACACGTTGGAAAGCGCAATCCGGCCTGGAACAACGTGTTCTCAACGTGCCATCCCGCCCGGCTTCACGGCATTGAGATGCAAGGGACCCCGAACATCCGCGCCGCGATCGTGGACTGCCGCACGATGCGGTGGAGCACGGCACCGGGCTCGTTCACCGCTTCCGCCGGTGTCCATCGCACGACGACGAACCCCGCCTCCTCGATGCGCATCTGGCGCTTCTTCTCATCGAGCAACACTCGCTCCGGCGGGCCCCACAGCGGGTCGCGATACTTGAGATGTCCGTCCACTTCGCCAACGAGGCGGTGCCGTCGCCACAGAAAATCCGACCGCACGCCCCCGTGTCCCTCACCGACGACCCACGCGTTGCATTCCGGAAGCGGAAACTCGGCGATCACGAAGACGGCGTACGAGAAAGACTCGCCGGGCGACTCACGCGTGCGCGATGCGTGCTCTGCCACCAGCCTCATCTGACTGCTTTTGCGCCATCCCTTCATGCCCTCGACCATCTCGTCGAGCTCCCCCGGCCGGACAACGTCGTTGCGAAGCGCCGCGTCAGCGACGATGAGACCAGCGGGAAAGCCGTGGTTGCGGGTGATGTCCAATGAAGTACGGGCCGGCACCGTCATCGGAACGCCCCGAAGGACGAACACGTCCCCCTTCGCTACGGACGCGGTCCGCACTCGCATTCCGCGGTAGCCGCGCCGGCCGTGGAAGCGTTGTGGCAAGGAGATCTCGACGCCCTCAGGCTGGCCCTTGGGCACCGGAAGCCCGAGGAGCAAGGCCGCGGAGTAGCCGCTAGCCCACCCCCGCCTGCCCAGCGCCAGTATCGCCGCCCATACCTCGATCGCATGGCGGAGCGCTGACGACGACGCACTCGCCTCCCATGCCGCGCGCTCGCAGTACACACCGCGTCGAACCCTAACGATCCGCCCCGTGCGGCACGCGTGCTCAATGGCGCTTCTCGACATGCCGCGCGAATACAGGTCCGCGACCGTATGGACCCCTGGCACCCCCGTCATGCGAGCCGATCTTTCCCTGGAGGCTGTCGGCTGGCAAACCGCTGCCCACAGCTTTTCCACAAGCCAGCCGGCCGACATGGCACGCTGAATACACGTTGGAAAGCGCAATCCGGCCTAAAGCAACGTGTACTCGGCGTGCCATCCCCCAAGGCTGAGTACCCGGCGACGCACCCGTACCTCGCATCGGTGGGCCGCTCGTCGCCTGTCACTCAGCCCGCTGGCCACCGTCCACGGCATCGAGCAGATCGAAATAGCCATCCACGGCGTTCCACATATGGTGTTCCGGGTACGTGCCCCTGCCTTTGTGCTGGGAACGCCATTCCCTGCCCCAGTAGTGCTCTCGCACGTGACGAAGGTGAGCCCGGCTTGCCGCCAGTTCTTCGTGAAGCTGTTCGGCTTCGGCTTCCGGCGATGGCGCGGGGAGCCGATAGGCTTCGGCATCGCCGCCGGCGAGGGCGTCCAACGCCTCGGACTCGGCACCGTCGATCGACCATATACGCAATGGACGTTTGATGTAGTGGTTCCACACCGGCCACACCGAGGGCCGCCAGAACCATGCGACCGACGTCTTGTGCAGTTCGAGCATGTGCTCTAGCCAGCCATAGGACTGCGGCCTCGAGCACCAGGTCAGCTCTCCCGCGGGGGCGTCGAGCACGAACGCCATCCGGAGGAAATCCACATCCGACGACGTGTCCAGGAGTTCTCCGAAGACGTACGCACCGATCAACACCGGCTCGTCGTCCGGAAAGCGGTTGACGTTGTCACAATGCTCAGCGATGGTCCGTAGGCGACGAACCGCGGTCTTCCGATGCACGGCACCATCCTGCACCAACCGCTCCAGCGAGTATTCCGCCGGGCGCGTGAGCCCAAGGGGCCGAGGCCCCCAACGCGGGCGGAACGTATTTACTCGCCCCGGAGCGTGCCCAGCACCTCTTCGAGGTCGTCCGGCTTGATCAGCACGTCACGGGCCTTCGATCCTTCCGAGGGCCCGACGATGCCGCGGCTCTCCATCAGGTCCATCAGCCGGCCCGCCTTGGCAAATCCCACCCGCAGCTTGCGCTGCAACATCGAGGTCGAGCCGAATTGCGTGTTGATGACCAGTTCCGCCGCCTGGCACAGCAGATCGAGATCGTCACCGATGTCTTCGTCGATCTCCCGCTTGGCAGTGGCCGGTGCCGTCACGTCTTCGCGGTAGGTCGGCTGCAACTGCTCCTTGCAGTGGTTGACGACTGCCGCGACTTCGCTCTCGGTGACCCACGAGCCCTGGACCCGGATCGGCTTGCTCGCGCCCATCGGAAGGAACAGCCCATCGCCCTGTCCGACCAGCTTTTCCGCACCCGGCTGGTCGAGGATGACGCGCGAATCGGCGAGCGACGACGTCGCAAACGCCAGCCGCGACGGCACGTTAGCCTTGATCAACCCGGTCACCACGTCCACCGACGGGCGCTGGGTGGCCAGCACTAGATGGATTCCGGCCGCACGCGCCAGCTGGGTGATCCGCACCACGGAGTCTTCGACGTCACGCGGCGCCACCATCATCAAATCGGCCAACTCGTCAACGATCACCAGCAGGTACGGGTACGGCGTGAGCACCCGTTCGCTGCCCTCGGGCACCTTGACCTTGCCCGCCCGAACGGCCTTGTTGAAGTCGTCGACGTGCCGGAACCCGAACTCGGCGAGGTCGTCGTAGCGCATGTCCATCTCACGGACGACCCACTGCAGCGCCTCTGCCGCCTTCTTCGGGTTGGTGATGATCTGCGTGATCAGATGTGGAACGCCCTCATAAGCGGAGAGCTCCACCCGCTTGGGGTCTACCATGATCAACCGGACCTCGTCCGGGGTGGCGCGCATCAGCACCGACGTGATCATGGAGTTGATGAAGCTCGACTTACCGGACCCGGTCGCTCCGGCCACCAGCAGGTGAGGCATCTTCGCGAGGTTCGCCACGACGAACCCACCCTCGACGTCCTTGCCCAGGCCAGCCACCATCGGATGGTGATCTTTACGGGCGACCGCCGAGCGCAGGACATCGCCCAGGCTGACGATCTCTTTGTCGCTGTTCGGGATCTCGATGCCGATCGCCGACTTCCCCGGGATCGGCGACAGAATACGGACGTCAGCGCTGGCCACGGCGTAGGAGATGTTCTTCGACAGCGCGGTGACCTTCTCGACCTTGACCGCCGACCCGAGCTCCACTTCGTAGCGGGTGACGGTGGGGCCGCGCGTGTAGCCGGTGACCTCGGCATCGATGTTGAACTGCTCGAAGACCCCCATGAGTGAATCGACCACCGCGTCCGAGGCGGGTGTGCGCGCCTTGTGTGTACTGCCTTGCCGCAATACATCGCCGGAGGGCAGCGTGTAGGTGATGTCCCCGGACAGAGCGAGCTGTTCGACGCGCTGCGGAACCGGAGAGTGCGGGGGTGGTTCCTCGATCGCCGTTTCCGTCGTGGCTTCGGTGGTGGTCTCTTCGTCGGTCGTGGGCGGCGGCGGAACCGGCTGTGTCTCCGCGTCGTTGGCCTTCTTCAGCCCTTTCCTGGTCTTCGGCTTCTCACGGATCACCGGGGAGTCGTACGGCTCGTCGTCGGTGGGCTCTAGACCGGCTTCCTTACGACGACGCGGGCTGATCGGGCGGGCCTCGTCTTCGCCTTCGAGCCTGCGGAAGCCGAGTACGACCGAGACCCGGTCCCACACCGCCATGGCGTATCCGGGTACCTCGTACAGAGGAATTCCGGTGACGACGAGCACGCCGAACAAGGTCAGCAGAATGAGCAACGGAACGGCGACCCACACCGTCAGCAAGTCGGCCAGAACCGTGGAGGCGATATACCCGACCGCGCCACCAGATCTCTGCAGTGCCTCGGCGCCGTCCACCGGCCTGGGCATTCCGCCGGCGATATGCGCGAGCCCAAGTGCCCCCAAGGACAGGAACGTCCAGCCGACCACCTGCTGGCTGGTGGGGCGGTTCGCATCGGGTCGACGGAGCAGCCGCCAGGCTGCCATGACCAACAGCACGGGGACGACGTGGCCGGCCGTACCCACTGCCCCGGTGACCACGTCGTGAATGATCCCGACGATCATGCCGTCAACGGACCACCACATGACGGCGGCGATCACCACGGCCACACCGATCAGCGCCAGCCCGGCGCCGTCGCGGCGTTGTTCGGTCGGGATCTCGCGGGCGGTCGAGCCGACCTTCCTCGCGGATCCACCGATCAGGTGTGCGAGCCCCATCCAGATCGCGCCGATCGCCCGGCCGATGGCGCGGAACAAGCGGATTCCCGCGCCTGGGCGGGCCGGCTTGCGGGGCGGGCGGCGGGCAGGCTGACGCCGGGTGGAGCCGCGTGCTGCCGCGGGGCGCTTTTTCGGGGCGCCCGACGTGCTACGCGACCGCGACGAGGCAGCAGGAGCGTTGGTCGTGCGGGTCACCATGAAGATCAGGCTACACGCGACACACTCGCATCTTCAGTCACACACGCCCCGGCGTGCCCCTTTTTCCGCCGTCTCCGAATGATCATGTTTGGTAGGTCTTCTCGCGCGTCACCATGCCTACAGCCCTGTTGACGCGCGAGAAGACCTACCAAACATGATCATTCGGCAGGGGTGCGCAGCTGAGCGCGAACATCCGGAGCCTGCGCCGTGCGGAGAACCTAAAGTCTCAACATGGCGAGTATCGAGATCAACGGAAGCCACCTGGCCTACGACGAGGCCGGGGCCGGCTCTACGGTCATCTTCATTCATGCCGGCGTCGCCGACCGCCGGATGTGGGACCACCAGTTCACGGCGCTGTCGGCGACGCATCACGTCATCCGCTACGACTGGCGCGGCTACGGTGAATCCGGCGAGCCTCACGGAGAGGTCGCCCACCACGAGGACGTGCTGGCGCAGATGGACGCGCTCGGTATCGAGCAGGCCGCCCTGGTGGGCTCCTCCTACGGCGGGGCGTACGCCGTAGACACCGCGCTGGCCGCCCCCGACAGGATCACTGCCCTGACGCTGATCTGCGCGGGTTTGTCCGGCCACGTCTGGCCACAGGGAATGCTCGAACTGGCTCGCCAGCGCGTGCACAACGCGGTGCCCGCCGACCGGCTAGAACGCTACCAAGCCGGTACGGCAGCACATGTGGATCCGGCGGACGTCCAGGCGATGGCCGAAGCTCAGGTCGACTTCATGGTGGTGGGACCCGACCGAGACGTCCGCGACTTCCCGGCACGAACCCGCGAGAAGGCGATCGAGATGTGCCGTGGCGTCTTTCTGCGGACCTGGAGTCGCAGTGTTCCCCTCGCCCAGCGTTGGATTGACCCTCCGGCCATCACGCGACTGGCCGAGATCAGCGCACCCACGCTCGTGGTCAACGGCCTCGCCGACGTCAGCTACATCCAGGCAGTCTCGGACCTACTCGCCGACGGAATCACCGGCTCCACGCGCGTCGACCTGCCCGATACCGGCCATTTGCCGCCGCTCGAACGCCCGGCCGAGGTGACCCGCCTGCTCATCGAGCACCTTGAGCGACCACTTCGCCTCCCATGATCATGAACGATCGTTGACGAATATGGTCAAGAAGTGTTCATGATCATGGGTCAGGATTCGACGACCACCGGGATGATCATCGGGCGACGACGCAGCCTGCCGCCAACCCACCGGCCGATCGTGCGCCGGATGGTCTGCTGCAGCTGGTAAGTGTCGGCGTTGCCGCCCACGGCAGCCTGCTCCACGGCCTTGACGAGTTCCGGCCGGATCTCGTCGAAGACGCTGTCGTCTTCGGCGAACCCGCGCGCGTGGATCTCCGGGCCTCCGGTCACCTTGCCGGTCACCGAGTCGACGACCACAACAACCGAGATGAAGCCTTCTTCACCGAGAATCCGTCGATCCTTCAGCGACGCCTCGGCCACCCCGCCGACGTTGGATCCGTCGACGTACACGTAGCCGCACGGCACCGCGCCGACCACCCGGGCTTTGCCCTCGATGAGGTCGACGACGACGCCGTCCTCGGCCAGCGCTACCCGCTCTCGGGGTACCCCGGAGCGGATGGCGACCTCGGCGTTGGCGGTCAGGTGGCGTGCCTCCCCGTGAATCGGCATCACGTTGCGCGGCTTGACGATGTTGTACGCGTAGAGGAGCTCGCCCGCGGCAGCGTGCCCTGAGGTGTGCACCATGGCATTGCCCTTGTGGACCACGGTGGCTCCGGCGCGGGTCAGGCCGTTGATGACGCGGGACACCGCGTTCTCGTTGCCCGGGATCAGGGACGAGGCGAGGATGACGACGTCGTCCTGTGCGATGCGGATGGCAGGGTGGTCGCGATTGGCTATGCGCGACAGCGCGGCCATCGGCTCCCCCTGTGAACCGGTGGACATCAGGACGATCTCATTCGGCGGGATGTCGCCGATGCTCTTGAGATCGACGAGCGTGCCGCCGGGCACCGTCAGATAGCCAAGATCGCGGGCGATACCCATGTTGCGCACCATGGACCGTCCGACGAAAGCAACCTTCCGTCCGTGCTGGACCGCGACATCCAGCACCTGCTGCACCCGATGAACGTGGCTGGCGAACGATGCGACGATGATCCGGCCCGGCGACGCCGCGAAGGTGCGGTCGAGCACGGCGGCGATATCGCGCTCGTAGGGTGTGAATCCCGGCACCTCGGCGTTGGTGGAGTCGACAAGAAAGAGGTCGACCCCGGCATCACCCAGGCGGGCGAAGCCGTTGAGGTCGGTCAGCCGGCCGTCGAGAGGCAACTGATCCATCTTGAAGTCGCCGGTGTGCAGCACCACGCCGGCCGGAGTTCGGATCGCCATCGCCAGGCCGTCCGGAATGGAGTGGTTGACAGCGAGAAACTCGACATCGAACGGGCCGAACTGCTCCTGCTGCCCCTCCTTGACTTCGAGCTGGTAGGCGTTGATCCGGTGCTCCTTGAGCTTCGCCTCCACCAGGGCGAGCGTCAGACGGGAGCCGACCACCGGTATGTCGGCCTTCTCCCGCAGCAGGAATGGCACGGCACCGATGTGGTCCTCATGGCCGTGCGTGAGCAGGATGGCCTCGACGTCGTCGAGGCGGTCCCGGATGTAGTCGAAGTCCGGCAGGATGAGATCCACGCCCGGCTGGTGGTCTTCAGGGAACAGGACCCCGCAATCCACGATCAGCAACCGGCCGGCATGCTCGAACACCATCATGTTCCGGCCGACTTCGCCGAGGCCGCCCAACGGGACAAGCCTCAGCGCATTCGGTGCTAGAGGATGTGGTTCGGGTAGTTCGGGATGCGGATGGCTCACAGCACTCCCGCCTCGGAGAGGTCAGCACGCAACTGCTCGACCTGCTCGTCGGTGGCGGGGAGAAGGGGCGAGCGCATCTGGCGGCTCGGGATGACCCCGAGTGCCTGGACAGCCGCTTTGGCCATTATTGCTCCTTGTGTTCGGGTCATGATGGCGCGCACCGCCGGTATGAGCTGCCGATGCAGCCGGAGTGCCCGGGCGAGGTCACCGGAGTCGACGGCGCGGGTCATCTGTGCGTATTCGCGGGCGGCGACGTGGGCGACTACGCTCACCACACCCACCGCCCCGTGGGTGAGCAGTGCCAGATTGAGTGCGTCCTCGCCTGAGTAATACGCCAAGCCGGTCCGGGCCATGACCTCGGAGGAGGCGAAAATGTCACCCTTGGCGTCCTTGACGGCGACGATGCGGTCGTGTTCGGCCAGCCGGTAAAGAGTCTCGTTGGCGATCTCGACACCTGATCTGCCCGGGATGTCGTAGAGCATGACCGGCAGGCCGGTGGCGTCTGCTACGGCGCTGAAATGCCGCACCAAGCCCTCTTGCGGCGGCTTGTTGTAATAAGGCGTGACGACGAGCAGGCCGTCGGCCCCGGCTTTCTCGGCCGAGCGCGCCAGATCGACCGAGTGGTGGGTGTCGTAGGTGCCCACGCCGGCGACGACCTTGATCCGGCCCTTGGCGGTATCGACCACCGCGCGCAACAGCGCGTCCTTCTCCGCGTCGGAGGTGGTGGGACTCTCGCCAGTGGTACCGCTGAGCACCAGACCGTCGCAGCCGCGCTCGATCAGATGCTCGGTCAGTGCCGCGGCACCATCGAGGTCGAGACCGCCGTCGTCGTCGAACGGGGTGACCATCGCCGTCGTGACGCGACCGAACGGCGCCGACGCAGGCATGCCGGTGGTCGCCGCAGCGAGGGTGAAGAGCTCGTCGGCCATGCACCGAAGGTTACCGCGTCACCGGCCCGGACTTGCATTCCGGCATGCCAATTACGGCACGGCGGCCGCTGACGGTTGGCCGGGCGGTGCTAAATTGCCACGGTGCGGCAATACCTCGACCTTCTCGACCACGTGATGTCCCACGGCACCAGCAAGTCTGACCGCACGGGCACCGGCACCCTCAGCGTGTTCGGTCACCAGATGCGCTTCGACCTCAACGCCGGATTCCCGGCTGTCACGACGAAGAAGCTGCACATGAAGTCCGTGGTCCTGGAACTGCTCTGGTTCCTGCGCGGCTCCACCAGCGCATCCTGGTTGCAGGAGCGCGGCGTGACCATCTGGGACGAATGGGCGGGCCCCGACGGTGACCTCGGTCCCGTCTACGGCTACCAATGGCGTTCGTGGCCGGCGCCGGACGGCCGGCACATCGACCAGATCGCCCAGGTCATCGAGGCGATCCGGACCAATCCGGACTCCCGTCGGCACATCGTCAGCGCATGGAACGTCGCTGACATCGACGACATGGCGTTGCCGCCCTGCCACACCTTGTTTCAGTTCTACGTGGCCGACGGACGGCTGTCCTGCCAGCTGTACCAGCGCTCGGCCGACATCTTCCTCGGTGTCCCGTTCAACATCGCCTCGTACGCGCTCTTGACGCACATGATCGCCCAGGTGTGTGATCTCGAACCCGGCGACTTCGTCCACACTCTCGGAGACGCCCATATCTACCGCAATCACCTCGACCAAGCCCGCACGCAGCTCGAACGCGAGCCCCGCAGGTTGCCGACATTGCAGCTGAACCCGGCCCGGCGCTCGATCGACGAGTTCACTTACGACGACGTCGAGTTGGTCGGCTACGACCCGCATCCCTCGATCAAGGCGCCCATCGCGGTATGAACACATCGGTGCCGTCCGGCCGTGCCACAGTGACGCTGCTCGCGGCCGTCGCCCGCAACGGCGTCATTGGCGTCGACGGCGGTCTGCCGTGGCGGCTGCCCGGTGACCTGCCCAGGGTCAAGGCGCTCACGACCGGGCATGTGCTGGTCATGGGGCGCAAGACCTTCGACTCCATCGGCCGCGCGCTTCCGGGCCGCACAACCGTGGTGGTGACCCGACAAGCGGGATGGTCGGCCGCCGATGTTCAGGTAGCCTCGTCGGTCGCTGCGGCACTGGAGCTAGCCGCCGCCGTCGACGACCACATTTTCGTGTTCGGCGGCGCCGAAATCTACGCGCAAACTCTTGCGCGGGCCGATCGCCTGGAACTCACCGAAGTGCACGCCGAGCCGGCCGGTGACACCTACTTCCCCGCCGTTGACTGGTCCGAATGGGTGGAAGTAGCCCGGGAACGCAAGGACGGCTTCGACTTCGTCACCTACGAGCGCGCGGCTCGGTAAGCCCAGGGAGCGGGCCGGACGCGCCCGCAGATCCGGACGCGTCCTCAGATTCGCATGCGCCGTCAGATGGCGGCCTGGCGCACCTCTGCGTAGTGACACGCGGACGGGTGACCGTGGTTGAACCGGTCGAGCAGATCCGGGTCTTCCTCGGCACAACGCTCGTCGGCCTTCCAGCACCGAGTACGGAAGTTGCACCCTGACGGCGGATTGACCGGGCTCGGGACATCGCCCTCCAGGACGATGCGGTTGGCCTTCGACGCGGCGGACTCGTCCGGATCCGGGTTGGGCACCGCCGACAGCAACGCCTGGGTGTACGGGTGGGTGGCGTTTTCGTAGATGGAGTCCTCGTTGCCGAGCTCGACGATCCGGCCGAGATACATGACGCCCACCCGGTCGGAGATATGTCGGACCACGGACAGGTCGTGGGCGATGAAGATGTAGGAGAGCCCGAAATCGTCCTGGATCTCCTCGAGCAGGTTCATCACCTGTGCCTGGACGGAGACGTCGAGCGCGGAGACCGGCTCGTCGCAGATGATGATCTTCGGTTGGAGAGTCAGGGCCCGGGCGATGCCGACCCGCTGCCGCTGACCGCCGGAGAACTGGTGCGGATAGCGATTCACCATCCCCGGATCCAGGCCCACCCGTTCCAGCAGGTCCTGTGCGCGCTTCTTGCGCTCACGGCGGGTGACGACGTCGCGGTGGATCTCCCACGCCTCGGTGATGATGTCGCCGACCGTCATCCGCGGATTCAGTGAGCCGTAGGGATCCTGGAAGATGATCTGGACCTCACGGCGCAGCTTGCGCATCCGCTTGGCGGACATCGAGAAGATGTCCTCACCTTCGAACATGGCGGTGCCGGCGGTGGGTTCCTCGAGCCGGACGAGTGTCTTGGCCACCGTGGACTTGCCACATCCGGACTCACCGACGATACCGAGGGTCTCCCCACGCGCCAGGTCGAACGACACGCCGTCGACGGCTTTCACGGTGTCGATGGACCCTGCCCCCAGCAGTTTCCGGCCGATGGGGAACTGCTTCACCAAGCCCTCGACCTTGAGCAGCGGCTCGCTCATCACGAAAGCACCTCCTCGGCGAAGTGGCACGCACTCCGGCGGCCCGGAAGCACCGGCCGCAGCGGCGGCGGATCCACGTCGCAGGTACCGGGCCGCATGTACGGGCACCGCGGATGGAACGGACAACCAGCTGGAATGCGCGACAGGCTGGGCGGAGCGCCCTTGATGGGAATCAGCTGCTGGCCCTTCTGGGTCACCCGCGGCATCGACGTCATGAGGCCCTCGGTGTACGGGTGGGCCGGGTTCTTGAAGACGCTGGCGACGTCACCTTGTTCGATGACCCGCCCGGCGTACATGACCGCCACCCGATGCGCCACATCAGTGACCACGCCGAGGTCATGGGTGATCAGGATCAGGGCCATACCCAAATCCCGCTGCAGTTCCTCCAGCAGATCCATCACCTGCGCCTGGACCGTCACGTCCAGCGCGGTGGTGGGCTCGTCGGCGATGAGAATCTCCGGATCGAGCGCCAGTGCCATGGCGATCATCGCCCGCTGCCGCATCCCGCCCGAGAACTGGTGAGGGTAGTCGTCCACCCTGGCCGCCGAGTTGGGGATCTTGACCAGGTCCATCAGCTCGATAGCCCGGGCCCGGCTCTCACGGCGGGACATCTTCCGATGCACCCGAAGCTGTTCGGCGATCTGCCAGCCGACGGTGAACACCGGGTTCAGCGCCGAGAGCGCGTCCTGGAAGATCATCGTCATCGACTGGCCGCGTACCCGTTTCTGGAGTTGCTGGTCGGCCAGCAGATCGGCACCGTGAAACCGGATCTCGCCACCGGTCACGAACCCCGGTGGGCTGTCGATGATCCCCATCAGCGCCTGCGCGGTGACACTCTTGCCCGAGCCTGATTCACCCAGAATCGCCAGCGTCTCGCCGCGGCCGAGCGTGAAGCTCACCCCGTTGACGGCGTTGACGACTCCGTGGGTGGTCCTGAACTCCACGGAAAGGTCACGCACCTCGAGCAGCTCACTCTCCGGCGCGAGCACCACGTCAGGCTCCACCGCGGGTCCGGTCATAAAGGTTCGATCCTTACCGTAGCTTGGGGTCGAGTGCGTCGCGCAGCGCGTCGCCCATGAGGACGAACGCGAACACCGTCAGCGCGACGAAGACGCCTGGGAAGAACAACAGATGCGGGTCGGTCATGATCCTGGCCCGAGCTCCGGCCAGCTGGAGCCCCCAGGAGATGGACGGCAGCTGCAATCCTACGCCCAGGAACGTCAATGACGCCTCGGCGGCGATGATCAAGCCGACGAACACCGTGGAGTAGACCACCAACGGCGCCAGCGAGTTGGGCAGGATGTGTTTACGCATGATCCGGTAGTCACTGCCGCCGAGCACCTTTGCCGCCGAAACGTAGTCGGCGTTCTTCGCCGACATCACCGAGGAACGCATGATCCTGGTCATGATCGGCCAGCTGAACACAATCAGTACACCGGCCACCTGGGGAATCGCTCGACGCTCGATCACCGACAGGAAGACGATCGCACCCAGCAGGAACGGCAACGCGAACACCAGATCGGCGAAGCGCGAGATGATCGCGTCCTGGACCTTCCCGTAGTAACCGGCCACCAACCCGAGCACGACGGCGACGAAGGCTGACAGGAACATCACGGCCAGACCGATCGCGATCGACGCACGGGCACCGTAGATCACCCGGGCGTAGTAGTCACAGCCCTGCAGATCGAATCCGAACCAATGGTCGGCGCTCGGCCGCTCCAGCGACCGGGAAAGGTCGCATGAGCGTGGATCCGTACCGGTGAACAGCTGTGGGGCGATCGCCATCACGACGAACAGAACGACCAGCAAGGCCGAGATCACGAAGAACGGGTTGCGCCGCAACTGCTTCCAGGCGTCACCCCAGAGGCTGGCCGAGTCGATGTGGCCGCCACCGGTCTGCGCCGTTTCCTGCGAGGCGGCCCGGTCTTGGCTTTGCGCCTCAGTCATATCGAATCCGTGGGTCTAGATAGGCGTACAGGACGTCGACGATCAGGCTGAGCGTCACGAAGATCAGTACGAACAATGTCACGATTCCGACGACGACGGTGCCCTCCTGGGCGCCGATCGCCCGGAACACCTCGCCGCCCAATCCTGGCAAGTTGAAGATGCCCTCGATGATGACGGTGCCGCTCAACATCGCTCCAAGGTCGGCGCCGAGGAACGTCACCACCGGAATCATTGAGTTGCGCAGGGCAT
Source organism: Phytoactinopolyspora mesophila (assembly GCF_010122465.1). Taxonomy (NCBI): domain Bacteria; kingdom Bacillati; phylum Actinomycetota; class Actinomycetes; order Jiangellales; family Jiangellaceae; genus Phytoactinopolyspora; species Phytoactinopolyspora mesophila. Next base: position 123,790 of record NZ_WLZY01000007.1, read on the forward strand.
GCCGACCGACCACCCGTGATCGGCTCAGCCCCTTGGCTGTCGCAGTGCGCACGTAGTCGGCCCGCAGATTCTCCAGTAATGACGTCCGGAGCAGCCGCGCGATCAGCGCCATCGATGTGGAGGCAAGCATGGCGCCCGGCAAGACATAGCTGTACCAGCCTTGTCCTGTCCCGGCGATGGGAAACCAGCCGAGGTGTAAGCCGAACACCACTTGGCCGATCATGGCCAGGACCAGAGTCGGGATCGCGACCAGGACGGTGGTGGACACCTGCACCAGGGAGTCGAGGAAACCCTGCCGGCGCAATGCCGCCAGGATGCCCGCGATGCCGCCGATGACGGCCTGGATGACAAACGCCGTCAGCGCCAGCTGCGCCGTCACTGGCGCCCGTTGACCGATAATGTCGCTGACCGGCCGCCCGGTGAAGGTCATCCCGAAGTCCCCCTGAACCAGAGCCAGCATGTATTTGCCGTACTGGATCAGGAGCGGGTCGTCGAGGTTGTAGCGGTCGCGCAGAGTCGCCTGCACGGCCTCGCTCATCGGCCGATCCCCGGACAGGGCCCGGATCGGATCGCCTGGAATGGCGAAGACCAGAGCGAAGATGATGAACGTCGCCCCGATGACCACCGGGATGAACTGCAGCAACCGCCGAATCAGGTAACCCCTCATCGCGCGCTACCACCACTCTCGCGAAGGGCCGCCCAGACGTGCTGGGCGGCCCTTACTGGCGATATCTGGGTCACTCCGTGACCTGAACCTGCTCGACTCGGGGGAAGGTCCGCGGGTCGATCTCGACGTTGCTCACGCGGTCGCTGAACACGACAGTACGGGTCTCGTACCACATCGGGATCACCGGCATGTCCTCCAGCAGGATGTCTTCAGCCTGCTGATAAAGGGCATCGGCTTCCTCCGGCGACGGCGCGCCGTTGGCCTCCCGGATCAGGTTGTCGAACTCGTCGTTCGCATAACCCGTGTAGTTCGAGCTCTGTCCGGTCGTGTAGATCGGCTCCATCGCGTACTGCGGGCTCGGGTACGAGAGCACCCAGCCGAGCCGGAACGGGCCGGTGACCTCTTCGTTGTCGTGCAGGTCGAGGTACTGGGCGAACTCGAGGCTCTCGAACGTGACGTCGGTGACGCCCAGGTTCTGCTGCCATTGGTTGGCGACAGCCTCGGTCCAGTCTTCGTGCCCCGCACCAGAGTTGAAGTAGACCGTCAGCTCTTCAGGACCACCGGCTGCCTCGTACATGTCGGCGGCGGTGTCGGGGTCGTACTGGCAGTAGTTGCAGGCGTCTTCCCGGTGCTGGGCCAGCACCGGCGGGATGACGGCTGTGGCCGGGGTGCGCGCACCGCTGAAGATGGCGTCGATGATCGCCTGGCGGTCGATCGCCATCGACATCGCGTGCCGGATGTCCGGGTCCTGGAACTCGTCCTGGTACAGCGGCAGACCCATGTAGGTGAACGACGACGTGTCCGCCCGGAAGATGTTGTCACCGAAGTCGGATTCCACCGTCGTTTCCCGCTCCGGCGGGATGCTGTAGAGAACGTCCAGGTTTCCGGCCTGCACATCCAGGTACGCGGTGTTGATGTCGTCGTAGATGCGCCACACGATGCGGTCCGCGAGGCCCGGGTTGTCGGCCGGCCAGTCCTCGTACCGGTCCATGGCGATCTGGACGTCGTGCTCCCAGGAGCCGTCGATCTCGTACCGGCCGTTGCCGACGGGAGCCTGCTCGAAGGCTTCGATGTCCTCGTAGGCCTCGTCCGGCAGCGGGTAGAAGGCGGTGTAGCTCAGCATGATGGGCAGCGGGGAGAACGGCACCGTGAGCTCGATCTCGAGCGTGGTGTCGTCGATGACCCGGACGCCCTCCATCTCATCGGCGTTGCCTTCGACGACGTCCGCATAACCCACGAAGTTGTCGAAGAAGTTGGAGTTCTGCTGGGCGTTGTCCGGGTCGACGACCCAGTTCCAGGTGTCAGCGAACGTCTGCGCCGTCACCGGGTCACCATTGTGGAAGGTGAAGTCGTCACGCAGGTTGAACGTCCAGGTGACGTTGTCGTCGGTGTCCCAGTCGGTGGCGACGACGCCATAGGCCTCGCTCGTCTCATAGTTGACCGCGGTGAGCCCGCTGAACAGCTGCTCCAGCACCATACTTCCACACACCTCGGTGGAGTTGCCAGGTACCAGGAACTGGGGCTCACAGGTATAGGCGGTGAACTCGCCGCCAGCCTCTGCGGCTTCGTCCGGCGCGTCGGCGCCGGGTTCACCGTCGTCATCACTGCCACATGCGGCAGCCAAGAGCGCCACAGCCGCGGCGAGGGCTGCAACTCTCGTTGCGTGTTGCTTGATCATCACTGCGAATACTCCTCATAGGTGGAGCAGGGGTGCTGGAGGCTCCGAACATACCCACGAAAGGCCAACCAGATCAAAATGAGAGACGGGTAATGCGCAGGTGTTACATATCTGATATGTTCGCGCGCCGCACATCGGCACGACCTCACCGGCAGCAGGGAAGGATCACCCCCAGCTTCACGAGCGGACCGGCCGCGGCGCATTGGCGCTGAACGCACGCGAGCGCGCGTCGGCCAGTTCGTGCATCACCTCAGCATGCCAACGAGGCGCGTCGTGACCCACCAGGCCACGGACGATCCTGTCGGACAAGAACGCGAGTTCGGTGATCACCGTTTGATATTCGGCGACGGCACGCGCCGCCTTCGAACCACCCGAACGGGCCGCTGTGCGCCGCCACCGCCGTCGGGCCCGCATCGACGTCAGCCACGGGACTTCGTCCTTCCCGATCCAGCCGGCGGCGGCGAACCTGGGCAACTGCTCGGCGATGATGCGGCGTTCGCGCCTGCGTTGCCAGAGCGCGAGACCTGCCATCCCGGCGAAGAGTGGCACCATCACCATCAAGTAGACGGAGAAGAACGCGCTTCCGTCGTTCCACACGGCCGCACCGTTCCAGAGCGCATGTAGAGCGACAGCCACGACATAACCCAACGCGGGAAGCAGCAGCCGGGCGCCAACACGGCGCCGCCGGGCCGCCAGGCCCACCGCCACCCCGATGAAGACCGTGAACAGCGGATGGGCGAACGGCGTCACCACCCCGCGCAAGACGAAGGTCAGCCACCCTTCGGACATATCGATGTCGAAGGCCCGGCCCAAGTACAGGATGTTCTCGACGAAGGCGAAGCCGGCCGCCGTCATTCCCGCGTAGACCACGCCGTCGACGACACCGTCCAGTTGCCTCCGGTTGAAGAACAACATGCCTAGCAGAAACAGCCCCTTGAGGGCTTCTTCCACCACAGGCGCCGAGATCACGGCAGAGGCGTTGGGACCGTAGGTCACCCCGACTGCCGAGTTGATCAGCAGCGCGCCGAGAGTGGCCACACCCGCGCCCCAGAGAAAGGCGAACAGCAGATTGTGGCCGGGTTCAGGCTCCCATCGGTCAAGCCACAGGAAAGTGCTCACCAGCACCATCACCGGCAGCAGCGCGAGAACCGCAGCCACGATGACCGCCTCGCGAGACACCTCCGTCACCGCGATCCCGATGACAGCAACGCAGCAGACAGCGGCAAGAACAGCACCCAGAACCGGCCACAGCACCCAGCGCCGCTGTTGCACGACGAACGGCTGGTGATGCGGCTGAAGAACTACCCCCGAATCAACCACCCGCTGAGCGTATAGGAATCACCCGATCCTCGTGACCAGGGCTTCGGCATGATCCACGGGCCGGCACCGCATCCTGCCCACGCGCACCGGCCGCCCGGCTTGTCGCGTCGTGCCGGACACGCGACATGACGCCCGCAACGTATTTCAACCCACATTAGGTGCGGATTACTCATCCGTTTACCCGATGGGACTCCGGTTACGGATCTGGATAATTCGTGGCATAGTGATCATGGGCGGAGGGGAGAGTCGCTTCCGGGGGTTCTATTCAGACTCGACCTTCACTGTGCGCGCGCTGCGAAGGGAGAGCCCTGTGACAACAGACGGCCGACAACGCGGACTTCCCGTCCCACCTGATCAACCGGTCGATCTCGACGAAGCAGAAGCGTTCTTCCAGCTCAGGGCCGCTGAGGATCCCTCAGCTCCGGACCCATTCACCCGACTCGCCGCAGCCGTACGAGAACACAACGAACGTGGAGTATTCACCCACACAACCGCGGAACTCGAGTTCGGTGCCCGAGTCGCATGGAGAAATGCGAATCGATGCATTGGACGGTTGTACTGGCGGAGCCTGGTAGTCCGTGACCGCCGTCACGTGCGCTATCCCGATTCCATCGCCAATGAGTGCATCGAGCATCTCCGGCTGGCCACCAACGGCGGCCGGATTCGACCGGTCATCACCATTTTCGCGCCGGACGAGCCTGGGCGCGCGGCGCCCCGTATCCGCAACGAGCAGCTCGTGCGCTACGCCGGATATCGCAAGGGCGACGTGATCATGGGTGACCCACATTTCGAATCGTTCACCCGTTGGGTCGAAAGCCTCGGCTGGGCCGGGAAGGGCACCGCCTTCGATGTGCTGCCGCTGGTGATTGAGACCGCCAAAGAGGGCGTGACCTTGTTCGACATTCCCGAGGACGCCATCCTCGAAGTCGAGCTCAGCCATCCGGATCTACCCTGGTTCGCCGACCTCGGGCTGAAATGGCACGCGGTGCCCGCCATCTCGGCGATGCCACTTCGCGTTGGCGGGGTGACATATCCGACGGCCCCCTTCAACGGCTGGTACATGGGCACCGAGATCGGCTCTCGCAATCTCGTCGACCCCGACCGCTACGACATGCTCGAGACCGTCGGCCGTCGGCTGGGATTCGACGTCAGCGACACCCGTTCCCTGTGGAAGGACCGCGCACTGGTGGAGATCAACCGGGCGGTGATTTCTTCGTTCGACCAAGCCGGTGTGAAGCTCGCCGACCACCACGCCGAATCCGAACGTTTCATGGCGTTCGTGGCGAAGGAGCAGAAGGCCGGCCGCACACCCACCGCCGAATGGTCCTGGGTGGTACCGCCTATGTCCGGCGCGTCGTTGCCGATCTATCACCAGTACTACGACGAGTCGCTTCACCTCCCCGGATTCCTGCCTTCGGTCGAATGGTCGCCACCATCCACCGACTGGGGTGGTGGCTGCCCGCACAAGCCGGACCCGTCGAGCGCCGCCGGCACGGGTGGGCCGTCCGGCCCGGCGCAGCCCGCCGGCACCAGTTGACCGGGCCCGCCGTTCTCCGGTGCCGACGGCCTCTCTAGGGTTGGAGGCGTGGCTGACTCCGAGCATCCCGTCGCCGACAAGAGCGTGCGCATCGCCTGGGCGGCGGACGCCGAGGCGATCGGCCGCGTACAAGCCCGCGCGTGGATGCGTTCCTACGCCGAACTGCTTCCCCAGGCGGTGCTGAACCAGATCGACGCATCGACGTTCGGTGAATCCTGGCGGCACGCCGTCACTCGCCCCCCGTCGGCCCGGCACCGGGTGCTGGTCGCCCTCGACCATGGCGACGTTTCCGGATTCGCCGCCACCGCGCCGTCGGAGGATCCGGACGCCGCGCCTGACGACGGCGAGATCGTCGCCTTTCACGTCGATCCTGACGCGCAGCGCTCGGGCCACGGGTCACGGTTGATCGCCGCGGCTGCCGACACCTTGCGGGCCGATGGGTTCCACCGGGCTCACATGTGGCTCGTGGTGGGCGACGACGGCCTGCGCACCTTCCTGGAGTCGGCCGGCTGGGCACCCGACTCCGCACACCGCACACTCGATCTCACCGGCGACGGCAGCGCCACACTCCGCCAGATTCGGCTGCACACCGATCTGGGAACCTGACCGCTCGTCGTGAGTGGTTGAGGGATAGGTGTAGCTGGGGCGACACCTATCCCTCAACCATTCTCGCCGCTGCCAGCCCTGGCGAGATACGCCATCCCACGCGGTGAAAGGCGGTAGCCCACGGACAAGCTCTCCGTCAGCCCGAGATTCTTCAGCTTGCGTACGTCTAGCTTGAAGTCCGCCCGCTCGCGGTTCATCATCTCCGCCAGGTCACCCGCGCGTCGTTCCGGATGCTGGGCGATCAGCCGCATGGTCGGGCGAGTCCACGCCCCATGTTTGGACGCTCGATCCAGCCGGTCGAGCCGGCGATCGATCTCGGCGACATCTGATTCGTCGAGTTCGGCGTCGGCAGCGAGCTCGGCCCGGGGATCTGGTCGCTCGGCCAGCCGGAACCGGATCCGGTACACCGGCTGGCCGGCTTCGCCCCTGAGATCGGCGACGAGGGCCGCGGCATCCGGGTAACCCGCGGCGACGGCGTCGTCGTCACTGATCGAGGTGGTGTCGACGACATCAACGGCGACGACGTCGAGCATCCCAGCCGCGGACCGGTATGACCGCCCCGCCAACACCTGCGCCCGCTTCCAGCGGCGGAACGTCACGGTGACAGATCCGTCGGCTATTCCGGCCCAGAACCGTTTCTCGAACAGCATGCCCTGAGCGTAGTGGCCAGCCGCGGGCCCCGGCCCCTCACGCAAATTGACCGTGGGCGAATCCGTGTCGGTGTTGCAACATCCGGCTATGGCCGACACGGTGGATGTAGTGGTGACACTCACCGTGAGATCGAGCGTCCCACAGACATGGATAGCAAGACGACGCCCTGGGGGCAACGTATGTTGGCACTGACCGAGCAAGCCGCAACCGCGATCCGGAACCTGAGCACACAAGCCGGCGACACCGAGGAAATGGGGCTGCGGATCGCGGCGACCACCACCGACGACGGCAGCCGGACGTTCGCGTTGTCGATGACTGACCAGCCGGAGGCTCAGGATCAGGTCATCGAGGCAGGCGGCGCCCGGGTCATCATGGACGCTGGAGCGGCGCAGGAACTGAACGACAAAGCGCTGGACGCCGAGATCGGCCAGCAAGGCGAGGTGCAGTTCGTCCTCGCCGAACAAAGCGCCTGATCTATCTTGCCGTGAAGGACTGTCGGTCCTGGCCAGCCAGTACAGACAGTCCTTCACCGGTAGGACACCGAGCGGGTAGTGGTTGAGTCTGGCTGAGGGCCAGACCCGATGCCTCACTGGCGCCGGTAGAGCGTTATGGCAGTGCGCGCCGCGTCGCGCGCACGTGATCGGTCGCCGGCGTCGTCGTAGGCCAGCGAGAGCCGGAACCACGTCCGCCAGTCGTCCGGTTCCGCTTCTGTCTCCGCGCGACGCTCAGCGAACATGGCGTCCGCAGCGTCGCGCTCAGCTCGTCCGCTGGGCCGTCGCGGGAGCTCGTCCACCGGCAGGCCACCCTCGGATTCGAGCTGGCGAGCCAGTCGCTGGGTCCACCAGCCGAACATCAGGGAGCGCCACAGCACCCAGGCGCCGATCAGCACAAGAACCATGACGGCCAGCCCGATCCCCACCCCAGCGGCTGTTCCGGTCTGGATCAGCAGGACTCCCCGCCACAACACCAGCACCAAGAACGCGGCGACCAGCGCGGACATGGTGATGGCCCATACCCTGTCCCGGCCCGGCGTTGGGCGGTGGCGCGGGGTTTCGTCGCTCACAGGTCCAGGAAATGCTCGAGACCGACAGTGAGCCCGGGGTGCCCGACCACGTTGCGCACTCCGATCAGCACCCCCGGCATGAACGACACCCGGTCGAAGGAGTCGTGCCGGATGGTGAGTGTCTCGCCCACTGAGCCGAGCAGCACTTCCTCATGCGCGACCAAACCGCGCAACCGGACCGCATGCACCGGCACGCCTTCCACGTCGGCGCCACGTGCACCTGGGAGTGAACTCGTGGTCGCGTCCGGCGCCTCGGGTAGGCCGGCCGCACGCCGCGCCTCGGCCATCAGCTGGGCGGTGCGCACCGCCGTGCCGCTGGGGGCATCGACCTTGTCGGGGTGGTGCAGCTCGACGACCTCGGCGGACTCGTAGAACCGAGCGGCCTCGGCGGCGAACTTCATGGTCAGGACGGCTCCAAGGGCGAAGTTGGGCGCGATCAGCACTCCGGTGGCCGGGGAGCCGCCGAGCGCGTCGCCGACCGCTGCCAGCCGCTCGTCGCTCCAGCCGGTGGTGCCGACGACGGCGTGCACGCCTCGCTCGACCGCGTGCAGCACGTTCCCGAGGGTTGCGTCCGGCACGGTGAAATCGACGGCGACTTGGGCGCCTGCGAGGTCACCGAGGTCGTCGCCGACGTCGTACCGGCCGGCCAGCTCCAGGTCCCCGGCGGCCTCCACCGCCCGGCAGACCTCGCTGCCCATCCGGCCTGCCGCACCGATCACCGCCACGCGAATAGTCATGCGCACCAGTGTCGCCGACGTCGGCAGCGCCTCGTCGCCCGCCCCCACCCCAGGGTGATCGTCAGTATGTTGTGGCTGCGATACCACGACCGCGACGCACTGACGATCACCTCATAGCAGCCACAACGTACTGATGATCACCAGGAGGCAGCGAGATGGCGCCCCGCCCTCGGCGGGTTGGGTGAGGGTTGGGGGTGTGGGTGTGGGTTGGGGCGGTCAGGGCCAGAGCTGCTCGTTGAGGTACTCCGCCAGCGGCCAGACGCCGTCGCTGGTGTTGGAGATGACGGTGAAGGTGAGCATCGACGATGGATCGTGTGCGCTCTGGAACGAGACACCCGCGTCGCACCCTTCCAAGATCACGACATCCTTCGACTCATGCAGCCAGAAGCCGAGGCCGTAGCGCTTTGACTCCTCAGGAACGTCGCTTCGCGGTCGAACCATCTCGGCGACCCACTCCGGCGACACGATGTCTCCTGCCACAAACGCGGGCCAGAACGATCGGAAATCCGCGACGGTGGAGAACACCCCGCCGTCACCAGAGCCACGAACCGGAAGATGAAAAATGTTGGTGCGGGACACGTCCTCGAATGGCAAGTAGCCAACCGCTACTCGACCGGGCAGCTCGTCGCTGCGGAGGAACTCGGTATCGCGCATTCCGGCCGGCGCGCAGACGAGTTCCCGCACCAGCTGGTGGAAGGGGCGGCCGCCGACTCGCTGGGCGATCAGGGCCAGCACGACGTAGCCGCTGTTGCAGTAGGCGAAGCGTGCTCCCGGAGAGAATTTGGCCGGGAAGCCGTCCAGCACCGCGAGGTAATCCTCAGTGTCCACGAGCCGGTGTACCGGTATCGGAAGCACGTAGTCCGTGATCTCGAGATCGGACTCCTCGTCCACGTAGTCGCCGATGCCCGAGTGGTGTGCCAGCAGGTGTTCGACGGTGACCGCGTCGTCGATCAGCGGGAGGTCCGTACCGAGCACCGAGCGAGCGGAGGTAGTCAGGTCGAGCGATCCCTGTTCGATCAGCTTGACCACCGTCAGGGCGGTCAGGCCCTTGGTGCCACTCGCTATGCCGAACCTGGTGTCCATCGTGTTCGGGATCGCATATCCGCGGTGAGCGAGTCCGTAGGCGTTCTCGAAACGGCTGTCATCACCTTGGTGTACCGCCACGACGCCGGAGAAACCGGTGTTATGCGCCATTGCGTCGAGTTCACGCTCCCAGGAGGACATCGGCCAACCCTACTGGAGCACCGTGCCAGCGGGCTTCGGAGCGGAGCCAACACAGGGCAGCGTAAGGTGCATCTCATCAACTTGCCGTCCGACATGGAAGTAGCACCGCGGTGTTCAACATCGTCTTCTACGAGCCGAGAATCCCGCCGAACACGGGCAACGCCATCCGCATGGTGGCTGCCACCGGCGCTCATCTGCATTTGATCGAACCGCTCGGCTTCGACCTGGACGATGCCAAACTACGCCGTGCCGGTCTGGACTATCACGACCTCGCCAACGTCACCGTCCATGCCGACCTGGCGACGGCGTGGAAAACGCTCCTGCCGGCCAACGTCTACGCGTTCACCACCGACGGGTCTACTCGTTTCACCGACATCGCCTACGCGGCAGGCGACGTCCTGCTGTTCGGACCGGAACCAACGGGTCTGCCCGCCGATGTGCTCACCGATCCGGTGATCACCGCTCGAGCACGCATCCCGATGCTGCCCGGCCGCCGGTCGCTCAACCTGTCCAACACGGCCGCCGTCGCCGCCTACGAGGCATGGCGCCAGCATGGATACGCCGGCTCCTGAACGCGGTCTGCGCTCCCCTATGTGGTGTGCGCCACGCCTCGCCTGAGCTTCGTGGCCTCATGTAACGTCAAGCGCGGTTCCAGGCGGCTCAAGCGTTACGTGAGGCCACGAAGCCCTGGATGCCAGCTGTGAGATGATCAGCCGGTGCACATCAGGCTTCCGCAATGGTTGGCGCGGTTCAATCGGGTCGGCACCAACCGCGTCATGGGCCTGTGGGCTCCGTACTTGCCGCCATGGGCGGTGATCGGCCACCGCGGCCGGCGATCCGGGAAGGCGTATCGCACCGTCGTGTTCGCTTTCGTCCGCGGACGTACCGTCGTGATCGCGATGACCTACGGGCCCGCCGACTGGCAGCGCAATCTTGAATCCGCCGGCCACGGCGAGATCACCCGGCTCGGCACGACGCGGCCCATGACCAATCCGCGCGTCGTTGCCGGTGACGCCGCCGCGGAGCTTCCGCGGGGAACCCGGTGGACCGCACGCGTCTTCGGATCGGCGTTCGTCGCCGACCTCACGGGCCCTCAAGCCGAACCCGGCGAATGAACTGTGGGCACCGATATGCCGAGTTCGCCCTCCAGAAGGCTCCCCGAAAGGCCTCGACACTATGCGCTTCACTTCTGAAGAGTCATCCGCCGGTGTCTGCGAACAGCTCTTTACCCTTGACGAGATTCCCGGCGTGCTGTGGACGCCCGAAGGCGCTGCGGGTACTCGCCCCCTGATCTTGATGGGACACGGCGGCGGTGAGCACAAGAAGGCGCCCGGCATCGTCTCCCACGCACACCGATTCGTAGCCGAATATGGTTTCGCGGTGGCAGCGGTCGACGTGCCCGGTCATGGCGACCGGCCAACGGAAGAGGAGTACAACCGAATCGCGGCGGAAAACCGGGCTCGGGTCGAGGCCGGAGAAGAGTTGGCTCCCCTGGTCGCCGGTTTCCAGGCGCTCGTCGCGCGTCAGACCGTCCCGGAATGGCAGGCGGTGCTGGACGCCATCCAGCGACTCGAACATGTCGGCGCCGGCCCGGTGGGGTACTGGGGTGTCTCGCTGGGCTGCGGACTGGGCGTCCCGTTCGTTGCCACGGAACGCCGGGTCCGCGCCGCGGTGCTGGGTCTGGGCGGGGCACTGGCATCGGCGAGCGCCGCGGCGAAGATCAGCGTTCCGGTGGAATTCTTGCTCCAGTGGGACGATGAACGGGTGCCGCGTGCCCAGGGCTTGGCGCTGTTCGACGCCATCGCTTCAGCCGAGAAGACGCTCCATGCCAATCCCGGCAAGCATGACGAGATCCCGGCGTTCGAGATCGACAGCACGCTGCGATTCTTCGCCCGTCATCTGAGCTGATGCCGCCACTTGCCGTGGGTGCGGTTCAGCTGAGCGCGGCCTCGAAACGTCCGGCGTCGTCGAACGGCCCGACGACGGCCAGCGCCGGCGCACCCGTCAGCACCTGAGCGGCCAACTGCCGCACGTCGTCCATGGTGACCGACTCGATGTGAGCCAAGAGCTCGTCGACGCTCAGCAACTCGCCGTAGACGAGCTCAGCTTTCGCCAATCGGCTCATCCGGGCGCTCGTGTCTTCGAGCCCCAGCACCAGGCCACCACGCGCCTGGCCTTTACCGCGCGCCAGTTCCTCGTCGGTGATACCCGATGACGCCACCTCCGCCAGCACCGAACGAGTCAGCTCCAGCACCTGGTCAGCCTTCTTCGGCTGGCAGCCCACGTACACGCCGAACATGCCGGCGGGCGCGTGCTGGGCGGCGAAGGAATAGACCGCGTAGGCCAAGCCACGCGACTCCCGGATCTCCTGGAACAGCCGCGAGGACATCCCGCCGCCCAAGGCGGCGTTCAGCACGCCCAGGGCGAACCGGCGTTCGTCGTTCCTGGTCAGCCCGGGGACGCAGAGCAGCAGATTGGCTTGTTCGGTGGGCCGGTGTAGTAACGCCACACCGGTATCGGTGGGTGGCGGTGAACCCCCGATGCGCGGCGGCGCCGGAGGGTCGTCGCCCGTCAGCACATCACCCACAGAGAACGCGTCGGAGACGAGTTTGACCACGTGATCGTGCTGGATGTTTCCGGCCACCGATACGACGATGTTAGGCGCCCGGTAATGCCGGCGGTAGTAGCTGTGCACGGTGTCACGCTGCATTCCGCTGATGCTCTCGACCGTGCCGAGGATCGAGCGCCCCAGCGGCGTGTCACCCCACATCCGCGCCGCCACGAGGTCGTGGACAGCGTCCGAAGGGTCGTCGTCGCGCATCGCGATCTCATCGAGGACGACGTCTCGTTCGTTGTCGACTTCGGCCGGCTCGACCAGCGACGACGTCACCATGTCCGCCAGCACGTCAACGGCCAGCGGCAGGTCAGAGTCGAGCACCCGCGCGTAGTAGCAGGTGAACTCCTTGGCCGTGAACGCGTTGATGTCACCGCCGACGGACTCGATCGCCGAGGAAATGTCCAGCGCGTTGCGCCGAAGAGTCCCCTTGAACAGCAGGTGCTCCAGATAGTGCGTGGAGCCGGCTTCGTCGGGCAACTCGTCGACAGACCCGATGCCCACCCAGATGCCCACGGCCGCAGAGCGAACCGTAGGCACCGCCTCGGTCACTACACGCAAACCGCCGGAGAGGACACTGCGACGCACTAGCGCGCCGGTGTCCTCCCCCAGCAGGGTCTGAACGGTTCCCGAGCTCACTCCGCTCCCGGTGCCGCCTCGGCTGCTTCCTCCACCACCGGCGAGAGGGACAGCTTGCCGCGGTCGTCGATCTCGGTGATCTCGACCTGGAGTTTCTGGCCGACCTCGACGACATCGTCGACGCTCTCGACCCGCTTGCCACCGGCAAGCGAGCGCAGCTTCGAGATGTGGACGAGTCCGTCCTTGCCAGGCAGCAGCGAGACGAACGCACCGAAGCTCGTCGTCTTGACGACGGTACCCAGGTAGCGCTCGCCGACCTCCGGCATGGTCGGGTTGGCGATGTCGTTGATCGCCTTGCGGGCGGCCTCGGCTGCCGGGCCGTCGGCCGCGCCGATGAAGATCGTGCCGTCGTCCTCGATGGCGATCTCGGCACCGGTGTCGTCCTGGATCTGATTGATGATCTTGCCCTTGGGGCCGATCACGGCACCGATCTGGTCGACCGGGATGTTGACCGTGATGATGCGCGGCGCGTACGGGCTCATCTCGTCCGGATCGGCGATCGCCTCGGCCATCACATCGAGAATGGTCAACCGGGCGTCGCGAGCCTGGTCCAGCGCGCTGACCAGGACCGAGGCGGGGATGCCGTCGAGTTTGGTGTCGAGCTGCAGCGCCGTGACGAACTCCCGGGTGCCGGCCACCTTGAAGTCCATGTCACCGAAGGCGTCTTCGGCACCGAGGATGTCGGTCAGCGTGACGTAACGGGTCTCGCCGTCGACCTCGCCGGAGATGAGGCCCATGGCGATACCCGCCACCGGCGCCCGCAGCGGCACACCGGCGTTGAGCAACGACATCGTCGACGCACAGACCGAGCCCATGGAGGTGGAGCCATTGGAACCCAGCGCCTCCGACACCTGCCGGATGGCGTACGGGAATTCCTCGCGGCTGGGCAGCACGGGAAGGATCGCCCGCTCAGCCAGCGCGCCGTGCCCGATCTCGCGGCGCTTCGGGGTGCCGACGCGCCCGGTCTCACCGGTCGAATACGGCGGGAAGTTGTAGTTGTGCATGTACCGCTTGGACTTCTCCGGCGCGAGCGTGTCCAGCTTCTGTTCGAGGCTGAGCATGTTCAGCGTGCTGACGCCCAGGATCTGGGTCTCGCCACGCTCGAAGAGCGCGGAGCCGTGCGCCCGCGGGATGGGGCCGACTTCGGCGGACAGGGTCCGGATGTCGGTGAGCCCGCGACCGTCGATGCGCACCTGGTCCCGCAGCACGCGGTCCCGGACGACGCTCTTGGTCAGTGATCTGAAGGCAGCGCTGATTTCCTTCTCGCGTCCTTCGAACTGCTCCGCCAGCGACGCTTTGAGCTCACCCTTGATGGTGTCGAGGCGGGCCTCGCGCTCGGCCTTGGAGACGATCGATAGCGCCTCGCCCAGCTGGCTGCGAGCCGCCGATTCGACAGCGGCGAAGACGTCGTCGGAGTAGTCGAGGAAGATCGGGAACTCGCCGGTCTCCTTGGCCGCCTGCTTCGCGAGGTTCTGCTGGGCGGTGATCAGCGACATGATGAACGGCTTCGACGCCTCGAGGCCTGCGGCGACGATCTCCTCGGTCGGGGCGGTGCGCCCGTTCTGGACGTGCTGCCAGGTGTCAGCCGTTGCCTCGGCCTCGACCATCATGATGGCGACGTCGCCGTCAGGCAGCGCCCGGCCGGCCACAACCATGTCGAATACGGCTTCCGACAGCTGCGAGTGCTGCGGGAATGCCACCCACTGGTCGTCGATGAGGGCCACCCGGACCGCACCGATGGGACCGGAGAACGGCAATCCGGCCAGCTGAGTGGACGCCGACGCCGCGTTGATGGCCACGACGTCGTACAGGTGGTCCGGGTGCAGCGACATCACCGTGATGACGACCTGGACCTCGTTGCGCAAACCGTGCGCGAACGTGGGTCGCAGCGGCCGGTCGGTCAACCGGCAGGTGAGGATGGCTTCCTCACTCGGCCGGCCCTCCCGGCGGAAGAACGAGCCCGGAATCCGGCCGGCAGCGTACATGCGCTCTTCGACGTCCACCGTGAGCGGGAAGAAGTCGAGGTGTTCCTTCGGCTGGCTCGAGGCCGTGGTGGCCGACAGCAGCATGGTTTCCTCGTCGAGGTACGCGGCGACCGAACCGGCTGCCAGCCGGGCCAGACTGCCCGTCTCGAAACGGACTGTGCGAGTGCCGAAGCGGCCGTTGTCGATCACTGCTTCGGTGGAATGAATCTGTGGACCCGTCACGGGTCTCCTCCTGTGGATCACGGGAAGCCGTGTCCGCGGCCGGCGGCGTCCGCGTCACTTCGCCGGTCTTCGATGGAGGCGCCCGGCCACACGTGTGCCCGAGAGCCACAACCGAGGACCGGCCCTACGTGCGACGGCACGTCCGTGCCTGAACCGGCGACCCTGAAGTTGGGACTGCGGTATTCAGTTGTGTTCAGAAACAGCAAAGGAGCGGCTCCCCGTGGGATACCGCTCCCATGCGTATCAGTTCATCGCCGCAAACCGAGCTTTTCGATCAGTGCTCGGTAGCGGGAGATGTCCGACTTGCTCAGGTAGTTGAGCAACCGGCGACGCTGCCCAACAAGCAGCAGCAATCCACGCCGGCTGTGGTGGTCGTGTTTGTGGACCTTCACGTGCTCGGTCAGGTGGTTGATCCGGTGCGTCAGCAGCGCGACCTGGACCTCAGGCGAGCCGGTGTCGCCCTCGCTACGCGCGTGTTCGGAGATGATCTTCTGCTTCGTGGCAGTGTCTGTCGACACGTGACTCCCTCTCGTCAGGTCGTTGCGCGGCGCATCCGGGCTTGTCCACCGGAGCACTCTTGATCCGCGGCCGTTCATACGGCAGGGCCAAGAGTACCAGCGAGTGGCTGTCCAGGACTAATCTCGCGCTTCCACTCCCTCGGATGCGCGGCGCGCTAACTGTTCAAGCGCTCGCGCACCGCGGCCACGTCGGCGTTCATGGCGGTGATGAGGTCGTCCACCGACTCGAACCGCTTCTGGCCGCGGATCCGGTCGGTGAACTGGACACTCACCTCGGTGCCGTAGAGATCCAGGTCGGTGCGGTCGAGCACGTAGGCCTCGACCCGGTGGCTCACACCGTCGAACGTCGGGTTACTGCCGACCGAGATGGCCGCGGGCAGCTTCGGCGCGCCGGGCGCCTCGAGCCAGCCCGCGTACACACCGTCGGCAGGAACGGCCAGGCCGTCCGGTGTGGGCACGTTGGCCGTGGGAAACCCCAGCTCCCGGCCTCGCTGATCGCCACGGACGACGATGCCAGTCACCGCCCACTCCCGGCCAAGAGCCTCAGCCACACCGCTGACGTCGCCCTGCGCGAGCATCGCCCGCACAGCCGTCGACGACCATCGTTGAGTGGCGTCATCTCCCATCGGGGGCAACGCCTCGACCTCGAACCCGCGTGCGGCGCCCAGGTCTCGCAGCAGCGGCACGTCGCCCTTGGCGCGGTAGCCGAACCGGAAATCCTCACCGACGATGACAGCCCGCGCACCCAGCACGGACACGAGAACGTCGTCGACGAAATCTTCGGCCCATTGCTCGGAACGGTCCCTGGTGAACGGGAGTACGAGTATGTGGTCGGCGCCCGCTTCGGACAGCAGCCGGGCGCGGTCCGCAATCACGGTGAGTGGCGCCGGCGCGTGATCCGGGCGGATCACCGCGATTGGCATGGGATCGAAGGTCACCACCACAACCGGCAAACCCAGGCGGGCGCCGTGCCGGACCGCGGCGGCGATCACTGCCTGATGGCCCCTGTGTACGGCGTCGAACACGCCGATAGTGACCACGCTGCCGCCGAGGTCACCCGGGACCTCGCTTGGTGAAAACCAGACGGCCACCGCCGATTCCTCTCTTCCGGTTCGCTCCTGTCGTGCACGCTCGATGGTACGTTCCCGTCGGTCAGCGTGCTCAGCGTGTGCGCCCACAAGGTCCTCGGCCTGCCCCTGCCGGATTCATGGCCCTGTCGCACGGGACACTAGCCGGTCGAGCTTCTCGGATCTGGCGAATCGGTACCGCGAACACGTCCGGGCAGTAGCAGATTGAGCGAGACGGCAAGAAGGCCGGCCGGCACGATCCCGGTCTCCAGCAAGACCCGCAACTGCTCCGGCGCCCCGGCAACCAGTTCCGGCACCCCCGCCATTCCCGGGCCTACGCCCAACGCGACAGCGACGATCAGCAGGTCGCGGCGGTCCAAGCTGGCCCCGGCCAGCAGCCCGACGCCTGCGGCGGACAGGCCCGTTCCCGGACTCTTATCCGGCGGGCGGACCGGCGCGGTGTTTGGCTAGTTCGGCCCCGAGTGAGGCGTTCAGCTGTGCGAGGAGATCCCCGAGCCGGTCCACGTCACCGGCGGACCACGGCTGCAGTGCCGCCATGATCCAGCGGGCCCGGGCCGCGCGTAAGCGATTGACCCGCTCGCGGCCGGTCTCGGTGATTCGGATCAGCCGGGCACGTTTGTCCGCAGGATCGGTCACCCGCTCTACCAAACCGAGGCTCTCCAGCTGGGCGACCTGACGACTCACCGTGGATTTGTCAAGGCCGAACTGCTCAGCGAGATCGCCCGCGCGCACGTCGCCGGCGTCGAGAAAGGCGCCGAGCAGTCCGTACGTGGCGGCCTCCAGGCTGTCGTCGATCTGGCGGGTCAGCACGATAGCCATGCTGCGCAGCCGTCGCCATAGAACGATGAGCTCGGACTCAAGCCGTTCGTGAACCAGCTGACGATCCGACTCCGTCATCTTCCCCCGTCCCTCAACCGACGAAAACGGCCAGGTACTTGGCTCTTGGTCCGCGGTCCTCAACCAGCGAGAGCAGCGTACCGTCCGGGCCGAACAATGCCACCGGGCCAGGCCCGGCGCCAGTACGCGGCAATGGTGCTCCATGGGCGACGTGGCGAGCGGTATCGGCGTCGACGTCGAGCCGCGGAAATACCGCCGCGGCGGCTACGTCCAGCGGCGTCAGCTCGAATTTCTCCTGCAGCTCTTCCAGCGTGCGGGCTTGGTCGGCGGTGTACGGGCCGACCCGGGTGCGGCGCAACGCCGTGAGATGCCCACCCACGCCAAGCGCGGCACCAACATCGCGAGCGAGCGCCCGGATGTAGGTCCCGGAAGAACACTCCACCACAACGTCGACGTCAATAAAGGTTCCCGCCGGGCGCACATCCAGGGCGTCGAAGCGACTGACGGTCACCTCTCGAGCCTTGAGTTCGACTTCCTCACCTGAGCGGACCCGATGATACGACCGGACGCCGTCCACCTTGATCGCTGACACAGCACTCGGCACCTGCCGGATCTCACCGGTCAGCGCCGCCATCTCACCTCGAATCGACGCCTCGTCGACATTCGAGGCGTCCGCTTGACTGGTCACCTCGCCCTCCGAATCGTCGGTGACCGTGCTGGCGCCCAGCCGGATCGTGGCTTCGTAGACCTTCTCGGTCAACGCAAGATGGCCGAGAAGTCGCGTCGCACGCCCGACCCCGACAACGAGCACGCCGGTGGCGAGAGGATCGAGAGTGCCGGCGTGTCCAACTCGCCGGGTACCGGCCAGCCGCCGGATACGCCCGACGACGCCGTGTGACGTCATACCCGCCGGTTTGTCGGCGATCACCAAGCCGTCACCGTGTCCAGACATACCTCACGCCTGACCTCCTTGTGTTGCTCCGCCCGGAGCCACCAACACCGTTCATCCGCCGGATCCGGCAATGCGAACGCTATCCGCTACCGAACGCTACCGGTTACCGGCGGATGAACGCAGCACACAGCCCCAACAGTGTCACACCGACGGGCGCGGCTCGTCGTCCTCGTCTTCGTCGTCGGCACGGTACGGATCGGGGTCGCCGGCGTACTGAGCCCCCGCCGCTGCCTGGGCCACCTGTTGGTCAGACTCGCGGGCAGTTCGGAGCAGGTCCTCGATGTGCGCGGCGTTCTCCGGGATGGCATCGGCGACGAAGTCGATCGTCGGGGTGAACCTCACGCCGGTCTGCCGACCGACCTCGGAGCGCACCAGGCCTTTGGCCTTCTCCAATGCGGTGGCCGTGGCGGCACGTTCGGTTTCGTCGCCGTAGACCGTGTAGAAGACCGTGGCCTCGCGAAGGTCACCGGTGATGCGCGCGTCCGTGACCGTGACGAATCCCAGGCGCGGGTCCTTCACCCGGCGCTCGAGTGTCTCGGCAGCGATCTCGCGAATCCGGTCGGCCAGCTTGCGCGCACGTGCCGGGTCAGCCATCTCGTCCTCCTTGTTTTCTTCTTACTCTCCCCTTGATGATCAAGGCAGTGTTGCCGTCGCAACGCGGGCTGGCACGCGTCATGATCATTCAAGGCACAACAGTGATCTGCGCACCGGTCACCGCGCTGAGGGCAGTGAATCGTCCTCGTCCGAACGCAACCGATGGCGCGCGGACAGCACATCGATCTCCGGGCGGGCCACGACGAGGCGTTCAACAGCCTCGAGCACCAACCGGCAGTGACCAGCGTCGGCGGAAACCACCGCCACGCCGATCTCAGCCCGGCGGTAGAGGTCAAGATGGCCGACCTCGGCCACGGCGACCTCGTGCCGCCGCCGGACCTCGGCCAGAATCGGCCGGACGACGCTGCGCTTTTGCTTCAGGGAGCGGACGTCACCGAGGAGCAGATCCAGATTCAATGTCCCGATGAACACCAGGGCTTGTCTCCTTAGTGGCCCGGAGTTTGGGCCTTCCTAGTGGCCACCGCTTGGTGATTGCGCGACGACGGATCAGGCCGTCCCTGACGGAGCCACAATCCCCGTCGCGCAATCACAGTAGCTGTCGAGCGTGGGCCCCGCCAGCCAGAGCTGGCGGGGATCACCTCTAGCCGCGCGGCTTCTCCTTCATCTCGAAGGTCTCGATGACGTCGCCGACATGGATGTCGTTGTAAGACCCGAGGCTGATACCGCACTCGAACCCGTCACGGACCTCGGTGACGTCGTCCTTGACCCGCCGGAGCGAATCGATGGACAGCTTCTCCGCCACGACGACGCCGTCCCGGATAAGCCGAGCCGAGGCGTTGCGGCGCATGATACCGCTGGTCACCATGCAACCAGCGATGCTTCCGACGCGCGAAGAGCGGAACACTTCCCGGATCTCCGCGGTGCCGAGCTGCGATTCCTCGTACTCCGGACGCAGCATGCCCTTGAGCGCTGCCTCGATCTCCTCGATGGCCGAGTAGATGACCGAGTAGTACCTGATGTCGACGCCTTCGCGGTCGGCCAGGTCTTCGACCATCCGGTTCTGCGGCCGGACGTTGAAGCCGATGATGATGCCCTCGTCGATAGAGGCGAGGTTGACGTCGTTGGCCGTGATCGCACCAACCCCCCGGTGGATGATCCGGAGGTTGACCTCGTCGCCGACATCGATCTTGGACATCGCGTCCTCGAGCGCCTCGACCGAACCGGACACATCACCCTTCAGGATCAGGTTGAGTGTCTGGACCTTGCTCTCAGCCAGGAAGCTCTCCAACGTGACGCGCTTGCGTGCCTTCGCCAGCGCGGCGTTGCGTTCCATGGCTTCACGCTTCTCAGCGATCTGGCGGGCCGTGCGATCGTCGTCGGCGACCAGGAACTTGTCTCCTGCGCCTGGCACCGCCGTCAGACCGAGGACCAGCACCGGACGCGACGGACCGGCTTCCTCGACCTGCTGGCCGTACTCGTCCAGCATGGCGCGCACCCGGCCGTACGACTGACCGGTGACGATGGCGTCACCGGGCCTTAGCGTGCCGCGCTGCACCAAAACGGTGGCAACCGGGCCCCGACCCTTGTCCAGGTGTCCTTCAATAGCCACACCGCGTGCGGCCATCTCGGGATTGGCCTGGAGCTCGAGCGCGGCATCCGCGGTCAGCAGGACGGCTTCGAGCAGCTTGTCGATGCCCTCGCGCTTCAGCGCCGAGATGTTGACGAACATGGTCTCGCCGCCGTACTCCTCGGCCACGAGGTTGTACTCGGTCAGCTGCTGCCGGATCTTGTCCGGGTTGGCGCCTTCCTTGTCGACCTTGTTGACCGCGACCACGATCGGGACGTTGGCCGCTTGAGCGTGGTTGAGCGCCTCGATGGTTTGCGGCATGACGCCGTCGTCGGCAGCCACCACGAGGATGGCGATGTCGGTCACCTGAGCACCGCGGGCACGCATGGCGGTGAAGGCCTCGTGACCCGGGGTGTCGATGAACGTGATGGCCCGGTCGACGTCGTCGTGTTGGACGTGTGCCTGGTAGGCACCGATGTGCTGGGTGATACCACCGGACTCGCCGCTGACGACGTTGGCGTTGCGGATCGCGTCGAGCAGCTTCGTCTTTCCGTGGTCGACGTGACCCATGACGGTGACAACCGGCGGCCGTGGTGTGTGGACGCTGTCGTCGCCTTCGTCGGCGAAGTCGATGTCGAACGACTCGAGCAGCTCGCGGTCCTCGTCCTCAGGCGAGACCAGCTGGATGTCGAAACCGAGCTCGCCACCGAGAAGCTGGAAGGTGTCCTCGTCGACGGACTGGGTCGCCGTGACCATCTCACCGAGGCCGAAGAGCACCTGGACGAGCTGCGCGGGATCGACGTCGATCCGCTCGGCGAAGTCCGCCAGCGACGCGCCACGGGGTAGCCGGATGACCTGGCCGTTTCCGCGGGGCAGCCGCACACCACCGATGGTGGGCGCCTGCATGTTGTCGAGTTCTTGACGCTTCTGGCGCTTGCTCTTCCGGCTCCTGGCGGGCTTGCCACCCGGACGGCCGAACGCACCAGCCGTACCGCCGCGGCCACGACCGCCGGGGCCTGGACGTCCTCCGGGACCGCCTGGGCCGCCACCGGGACGACCACCGCCGCCACCGAAACCGCCACCAGGACGACCCGCGCCGGGAGCACCGCCGCCGCCGCCACCGGGACGACCGCCACCGCCGCCACCGCCACCGGGACGACCGCCACCGCCGCCACCGCCACCGGGACGACCGCCACCGCCGCCGCCACCACCGGGACGACCGCCACCGCCGCCGCCACCACCGGGCGTGCGGGTAGGCCGGGTGGGCATCATGCCCGGGTTAGGACGGGGTCCCCCACTGCCAGGACCCGGACGGGGGCCGCCGGGGCCAGGACCACCGGAGCCGCCGGAGCCACCCGAGCCGCCGCTGTCTCGGCGCCCGCTGGGCCGCTGCTGCATTCCGGTGGAGCCACCCGATGTGTAGGGGTTGTTCCCGGGACGCGGGCCGGACTGGGGACGCTGGGGGCCCGGACGCTGTCCCATGCCGGTGCTCTCGCCACCGAACGGGTTGTTGCCAGGACGTGGCCCGGTCTGCCGGGGCGCCGCCGGGCCTGGTTTCGGACCGCTGGTGCCGGCCGAGCCGCTTGGCTTGCCCGCCGGGGAATCCGGCTTGCTCTTCGGACGTTCCTTGCCGGGAGCGGGCGTCGGACGGGCTGCCGGGCCCGGCTTCGGGGCGGGACCAGGCCGCGGCCCGGGCCTCGGCCCAGCCGGCCGCTCAGCAGTGTCCGGCGTACCGGCCTCGGCTGGGGGCTCTGCCACTGGGGCCGCCGCTTCTGCGGCTGCCGATTCTTGTTTGACCTCTGGCTCAGCCGCCGGTTTGGCAACCGGGGTGGGTGCCGCGTCCGCGGGCGTGGGAGCCGCCGAAGCGCTCTCCGCCTTCTTCGCGGGACTGGCCCCACTAGATTTGCCGGCCGCCTTGTTTCCGGCCGCCGGCTGACTGTCGAACGACTCTCTCAGCTTACGTACAACCGGTGCCTCAACCGTCGAGGATGCCGACTTGACGTATTCGCCGAGGGCGCTCAGCTTACCGAGGACTTCTTTACTCGAAACGCCGAGCTCCTTGGCAAGCTCGTGTACCCGGACCTTTGCCACTGCTCTCCTTCTCGGTCCGGGCGCCAGGCTCGGACCGGCTAGCTGGGTTGCGTGCTCATCGTTGCGTGCTCATCGAACGCTCGTGAGAGTCACGTCGTGTCTCCTTCTTCCTGGCCAATCAGCCGGGGCCGACGGGTGTCGGTCCGACCGGGAGAGGCCCCGTTCGGGGTCTCGCTTTCGAGCCACCGACGCACCACACTAGCGTCAAGCGGTCCGGCACGGCGAAATGCCCGTGCGAACGCCCGACGCCGGACGGCGACGTCCAGGCACCCTGGGTTGACGTGAATGTACGCGCCTCGCCCTGGGAGCAGGCCGTCGGGGTCAGGCACCAGCTCCGAAACCGGACCCGGGCCGTCGGCGACGACACGCAGCAGCTCGTTCTTTTCCGCACGGGAACGGCAACCTACACAGGTTCGGATAGGCACCCGCCCGGCCGTACGGCCTTGCGACACCATAGTTTACCGTCTCTTTCGCCCTTGACCCGAATGACGAGTGGTCCGGCACGTTTACCGGCGTGCCGCGCGGCACTAGCCGGCGTCGCCTGGGCGAACTGCCGTGACCGATTCCTCGGGCTGGGTGTCCGGGCGGATGTCGATTCGCCAGCCGGTCAGGCGGGCCGCCAGCCGCGCGTTCTGCCCCTCGCGGCCGATGGCCAGCGACAGCTGGAAGTCCGGCACGATGACCCGAGCGGCCCTGGCCACGGGGTCGACGACTTCAACGCTTTGAACCCGCGCGGGAGAAAGCGCGTGCGCGACGAGTTCGGCAGGGTCCTCCGACCAATCGACGATGTCGATCTTCTCACCGTTCAACTCGGTCATCACGGCTCGCACTCGGGAGCCCATCGGACCGATGCACGCGCCCTTGGCATTCACACCCGCGACGGTGGAATGGACCGCGATCTTGGTGCGGTGTCCGGCCTCACGGGCGATCGCGGCGATTTCGACGGTGCCGTCGGCGATCTCGGGCACCTCGAGTGAGAACAGCTTCTTCACCAGGTTGGGGTGGCTGCGTGACAACGTGACGACCGGGCCACGGAGTCCTTTGCGGACTTGAACGACGTAACAACGGATTCGGCTGCCGTGCTCGTAGCGTTCGCCCGGCACCTGCTCAGCACTGGGCAAGGTCGCCTCGATCCGGCCGAGGTCGACCTGAACCGAGCGGGGGTCGCTGCCCTGCTGGATGGTGCCGGAGACGATGTCGCCTTCCTTGCCGAGAAACTCACCGAAGTTGGCTTCGTCTTCGGCATCGCGGAAGCGCTGCAGGATCTCCTGCTTGGCAGTGGTGGCCGCAATTCGCCCGAATCCAGCCGGGGTGTCGTCCCATTCCCGGACAACGGCTCCGTCTTCGCCGGTTTCTTGAGCCCAGACCGTCACGTGGCCGGTCTTGCGATCGAGTACGACCCGGGCCTGCGGCTGCGCGACCTCGGAGCGCTGATAAGCGAGCAGCAAGGCTCGCTCGATGGCCTCGACGACGCGGTCGAACGGGATGTCTTTCTCCCGCTCCAGAGCCCGAAGAAGGGCTAGGTCAATGTCCACGTCAAGCTCACCCCGTTTCGGCGTCGGTGTCGGCGACGCGGTTGAACTCGACCTGCACGCGTGCTTTGGTCACTTCACCGTACATGATTTTCCGGGTGGAACCCTCGATATCCAGCACGGCAGCCGCGTCGTCCGCCGCCTCCACTCGCCCCGTGACATCGCTTCCGTCGGCGAGTTCGACCCGTACCAGCCGCCCGGTGGCGCGGGACCAGTGTCGCGGCTGCGTGAGCGGGCGCGAGATGCCCGGCGAACTCACCTCGAGGGTGTACGGGGCCTCGCCCATGGCGTTGGTCTCGTCGAGCACCCGGGAGATCTCCCGGGACACTTCGGCGCAGCGGTCGAGGTCGACGCCGCCGTCGGCATCGACGATGATCTGAAGCCGGCTCCGGCGCCCCGCTTGGGACACCTTGAGGTCTTCGAGATCCAGCCCTTCGCCTTCGACGACCGGCCCGACAATCTTGTGCAGGAGGTCACGATCAGCCGGACTCACACGTACCCTCCTCACTGTCGAGTTGTCCGGCGCAACCCAGCCGGTCATGGACTCCACCTTAGCGGACGGCAAGCACGCGGAGCGCACGCAGCGCCAGTGTCGCGGACCACCTCGGCCACACTCGAGCACCGCTTCGCGGTGGTCCGCGCCCTCCAGGGCAGATGCCGTCCACGATCGCGGGCAGATACTGTTACTCGGTGAACGACAGGCCAGCGGTAGACGCGCAGCGAAGACGCCTTCTCCTGGCGTTGGTCGGAACTCCGGCACTGGGGATGAGCCTCGCCGCCTGCACGCAGGGCCCGTCGTCCAAACATGCTCCACCGGGCGTCGCACCCGATGCCGACACCCGGGTGCGATGGCGGGCGGTCCGGGCCGAACAGGAGCTGTTGATCCGGCATGCCGCGACTCTCGACCAGCATGCCGAACTCAGCGACCACCTCGCCCCGCTCACATCTCACCATTGGCAGCACCTGGCGGCGCTGCTCGACGAAGGCCCGCTCCCCCGGCTGGCCACCCTGAGCGTGGAGCTGCCGTCCGGCGCGGAATCCGGTGGCGACGCTTCGGCCATCGACCTCGACCTTGTCGATGCACCCGAGATTCCGGACGACGCCGACGCCGCGCTGGAGGCACTCAGGGAGGCCGAACGTGACGCCGCGGAGGCACAAACGGCCGAATCCCTGCGCGCCGCCGCTCCCCGGCTGGCCACCCTGCTGGCATCGATCGCCGCAGCCGAGGCCGTACATCACGCCAGCCTGGAGGACACATGAGTGCCGCCCCGGCCACCTCCGGCGCGGTCTCGTCCGATGCGGTGATCGACGCGCTCCAGTCCGCACTCGCCGGCGAGCATGCCTGCGTGTACGGGTATGGAGTGGTCGGCTCGTATCTGAGCGACGATGCCCAAGCAGGTGCCCGCCGTGCCCTTGAGATCCACGAGCGCCGGCGAGACGACCTGCGTGCTCGCCTGCTGGCGCTCGACGCGGAACCGGTCGCCGCTCTAGCCGCGTACACCCTGCCGTTTGCCGTGGACGACGGTAGCTCCGCCCGTGAGCTGGCCGGCGTGCTCGAGGAGCGCCTTGGCGCTTTGTACGCCGATCTGATCGGCGTCGGCGCCGAAGGTGACCTACGCGAGTTCGCCACCGGCGCCATGGCTGACACTGCCGTGCGGGCCGTTCGATGGGGCGCCGAGCCGACGGCATTTCCCGGCTTACAAGGCCGGCCGGGAATGCCGGTGCCGGAAGACGAATCCGGTCAGGACTGACGTCTCGCCGCGGCGACCCGCCGGCGTCGCGTGCGCCCGCTCGTCGTGGACTCGCCATTGGACACAAGAATCACGGCCACCCCTACCAGCACAGCTCCGCTGATACCCACCGGCCCCAGCCGGTCACCGAGCACGAGAGCACCCAGTACCGCGGCGGTCAGCGGTTCGAGCAACGCGATCAGCGAAGCCACACCGGTCGGCACGCTGCGCAGACCGGCGAAGTACAGGGTGTAGGCCAGCGCGGTGGGAACCAGGCCGAGGTACACGAGCAACGCGATATTCACCGGCTGGAGTTCGACAGCCGCGTTGCCGGCTACGATTCCGGCCGGCAGCACTACCAGGCCGCCGAGACAGAACGCCAAGCCGGTCATCGGCAGGACCGGCAGCCCGGCCACCGGCCGGGCAGCGAGCATCGTCATCACCGCGAAACCGCCGCCCGACACCAAGGCGAGCGCGGCGCCGGCCGCAACGCTGCCCGAGGACGTGTCACCCGGACCTCCCACGAGCAAGGTGAGTCCAGCCAGCGCGACGCCAGCTGCCGCCGTCATCCGGCCCGCGGGCCGCCGCCGGCCGATCATGCTCTCGCCGACGATGACAAGCAGTGGTGCCGAGCCGAGCGTGACCAGGGTGGCCAGGCTGACCGAGATCAGCTCGACCGCCGCGAAATAGCAGGCTTGGAACACCGCGGCGACCACGCCGATCACCAGCAGGCGGCGGCGTCCGGCTGGGCCCGTCCGCAGCGCCCGGAGCCCACCGCTGAAGACCAGCCAGGCGGTGATCAGCCCACCGCCGATCAGCAGCCGGTATCCGGCCACTGCCAGCGCTTCGATACCGGACCGCTCGGCCAGCAACGCGCCAGCCAGCCCGCCGGTCCCCCAGAACAGCCCGGCGGCCATGACGCTGAGTAGGCCTACCCGAGCCGAGCTGGGCGCGGTCACGTGCACGTGATTGTTTTCCATGAAGAAGCTCCTGCGAATGACAGACGAATGAAGGACGATTCGCTGGAGCGGGGACGCCGGAAGGTGCCGGAGCACACGACGGCTCAGCCGTACGGCGTCGCTGACCTTCCGGCCGGCGACACTAGATCAAGAACGCACAAATACCGGCCACCCTAAGGATGGCCGGCGCGGCTCGGGCGCGCCCCGCTCAGAGAGCGTGGGGCGGCGGGGTGATCGGAAAGCACCGGTGCATATGACGATGATACGCATGCGGATGGTTGAGGGATAAGTGCAGCCCTGGCAGCACCTATCCCTCAACCATCGGCGCGACGGAGAAGTGTCAGGAGCGCAGAAGCGAGCGAAGGTGGGCGACCGCGTCGGACAGAGGGACCTCGGTACGCTCGCCACTGCGGCGATCCTTCACCTCGATGAGTCCGTCGACCAGGCCGCGGCCGACAACAACGATGGTGGGCACCCCCACCAGCTCGGAGTCCTTGAACTTCACCCCCGGGCTGACGCCCCGGCGATCGTCGTACAGCACACTGACGCCCGAAGCTTCGAGATCCGCGGCGAGCTGGCCCGCGGCGTCGAACACGGCGTCGTCCTTGCCGGTGGCGACCAGGTGGATGTCGGCCGGCGACACCTCGCGAGGCCAGATGATCCCGGCGTCGTCGTGCGAGTTCTCCACGATCGCCGCCACGGCACGGGAGACCCCCACGCCATATGAGCCCATGGTCACCGTGACGAGTTTGCCGTTCTCGTCCAGCACCTGCAGCCCCAGCGCTTCGGAGTACTTGCGGCCGAGCTGGAAGATGTGCCCCATCTCGATCCCCCGGGCCAGTTCCAGCGGGCCGGAACCGTCCGGCGCGGGGTCGCCCTCCCGGACCTCTGCGGCCTCGATGGTGCCGTCCGGGGTGAAATCGCGCCCGGCCACCAGGTCGAGCACGTGTTTGCCGGGCGCGTCGGCACCGGTGACCCACCGGGTACCTTCAACCACGCGTGGATCGACCAGGAACCGGATGCCCGAAGCGTTCTTCTCGCCCAGTACACCCGGACCGATGTAACCCTTGGCCAGCGTCGGGTATGCCGCGAAATCGTCCTCGGTGAACACATCCAGAGCAGCCGGTTCCACCTGCGCGCCGAGGCGTTTCTCGTCGACGTCGCGGTCGCCGGGTACCCCGATGGCCAACGGTTCGCGGCTGCCGTCGGGATGCTTGAGCATGACCAGGACGTTCTTCAGCGTATCGGCAGCCGACCAGGGCCGATCGGTGCGCGGGAAACGCTCGTTCAGGTGATCGACCAGCGTCTCGATGGTCGGTGTGTCCGGGGTGTCCTCGACATGTGCGGCGGGCGCGTCGTCGTATGGCACCGGCGGCGGCACCACCGTGTGAACCGCCTCCACGTTGGCGGCGTAACCACCGGGCGAGCGCACATAGGTGTCCTCGCCACTGGCCGCGTTGGCCAGGAACTCTTCGCTGGCCGAGCCGCCCATGGCACCCGACATCGCGTCGACGATGACGTAATCCAGCCCGAGCCGGTCGAAGATCTTGATGTAGGCCTCGCGATGCGCCTGATAGGAGCGCATGAACGACTCGTCGCTGACGTCGAACGAGTAAGAGTCCTTCATAACGAACTCGCGCCCGCGCAGAATCCCCGCCCGGGGACGCGCCTCGTCGCGGTATTTGGTCTGGATCTGGTACAGCGACAGCGGCAGGTCCTTGTACGACGAGTACAGGTCCTTGACCAGCAGGGTGAACATTTCCTCGTGCGTGGGGCCGAGGAGGTAATCCGCCTTCTTGCGGTCCTGAAGCCGGAAGACGCTGTCTCCGTACTCCTCCCACCGGTTGCTGGCCTCGTACGGCTCCTTCGGCAGCAGCGCCGGGAAATGCACTTCCTGAGCGCCGATGGCGTCCATCTCTTCGCGGACGATCGCCTCCACGTTGCGCAGCACCCGATAACCCAGCGGCAGCCAGCTGTAGATCCCCGGAGCGGCGCGCCGGACGTACCCCGCACGGACGAGAAGTTTGTGGCTGACCACCTCAGCGTCGACAGGGTCTTCCCGCAGGGTCCGCAGGAACAGGGTCGACATGCGCATGACCACGGGCGTACTCCCAGTAGGCGTTGTGTCTGTACAGATAGTGCGGGACGACGACGAGAATAGCCGTCCTCGTGCCCGCCGCGACAACCGATATCGGCCGAAGCCGTCTCAGTCGGCGTCGATCATGGTCAGACCGCGGTCCGCACCGTCCCGGCTCTCGACCACGGACACGGTCCGCTCGAGGGCCTCCTCGAGTCGCGCCTCGCCGGCGGTGCCGTAGTCGCCGCTGGCCAGCGCACCAGGCACATGCAAAACCTCTACTGGAGGCTCGTACGTCTGGTACAGGGGCAGGTACTCGGCCGCCGAGGTCTCGAATCCGCCGTCCTCGAGATTCTCGGTGAAAGTCAACCTTGCCAGCAGGCCCTCTGATCGGGGCCCTTCCGGCTGCGCGTGGTTGGCCATCAGATTGCCCAAGCCGTACACGACCCACTGGCCGTCGAAACTCTCCATCGGCTGGACGACGTGCGCGTGGTGCCCCAGGATCAAGTCGACGTCCGGGGATTCGATCAGCGACGGTGCGAGCTCGAGTTGCTGAGCGTTGGGCTCGTGCACATACTCGTCACCCCAGTGCATCGACACGACGACGACCTCAGCGCCTTCGTCCCGCGCGGCTTCGGCATCGGCGAGGATTTCGTCCTCGTCGATCAGGTTGCTTCGCCACTCCTCACCGTTCGGATAAGGGATGCCGTTGAACCCGTACGTGTACGAGATCAGCCCGACGTCGACGGGGCCTTCCTCGGTCTCCACCGAAATGATGGTCTGCTCCTCGGCTTCTTCCTCAGTGCGCGCTGATCCGGCGTGCGCGAGACCGGCGTCGTCGAGGGCGTCGAGGGTGCGATCGACGCCACCGGCACCCTGATCGAAGGTGTGGTTCGACGCGGTGGTACAGGCGTCGTATCCCGTCTCGGCCAGGGCCGGCACGATCTGCGGTGGGCCCGAGAACGTCGGGTATCCCTCGAACGGGCCGTCTTCCGGGGCGATCGGCACTTCGAGGTGGCAAATCGCGAGATCAGCCCCGCTGACGACCGGCTCCACATGCCGGAGCTGCGGCGCGAAGTTCCACGTTCCGTCCGGATCGGCGTCTCGCCGCGCCTGGCTCCATAGCCGTTCGTGCAGGAGGACATCACCGGTGCCCACCACACTGAATTCCCGCGGGTTCGGCTCAGGTGTGGGTGTCGGGGTGGGTGTGGGCGACGTTTCCTCAGGCGCGGTTGTCCTGGCCGGAGGGCTCGCTTCGGCGGCGTCGGGCTGCTCACCGCCGTCGCAGCCTGCCAGGAACACCGCTGCGCCGCCAAGTATGACCACCAGGGAAGTTCGCGCAAAGTTCACGCCGCCAGTCTGCACGTGATCAACGGCACGTTTCCACCAGCACGATGACACTAGAACATTACGGTTGCGAAACACCCGACCTCGCGGAAACCGACTCGCCGGTACGTCCCCAGGGCGGCATGGTTGTAGTCGTTCACGTAGAGCGACACGGCGGGGGCGATGTCGCGAAGCGCATGAGCCACGACGGCGGCCATTCCGCCGGCGGCGAGTCCGCGCCCGCGCCGGTCGGGCCGCACCCATACCCCTTGTACCTGACAAGCGCGAGGAGTGACGGCCCCGATCTCGGCCTTGAACACGACCTCGCCGTCCTCGAACCGGGCGAACGAACGCCCGGCGCGGATCAGCTCTACCAACCGGGCCCGGTAGTAGGCACCACCGTCGCTGCCGTTGGGCGAGATCCCGACCTCTTCGGTGAACATCGCCACCGCCGCTGGGTGCAGCACGTCGATCTCGTCCGGCTCGACGCGCCGGACCTCTGGGTCGGGCGGGACGTCTGGTCCGCTAGTCAGAGCCATCACCGGCTGAGACGCCCGGACTTCTCGAGCAGGCCCCCACTCCGGACGCAGCAGATCCCACATGGTCATGACGGCATCGGCCGGTCCAACCAGCGATGAACAGCGCCGCCCACGGCGCGCGGCCATGTCCGCGAAGGTCCGCGCCGCCGCGGGCGTGGCCTGCACCGGCACGAGATTGGCGCCGGCGTAACACGCCGACACCAGCTCGGCGCGCTCGTAGAATCCCCACAGCTCGCCACCAAGGCGCCCCGAGGCCAGCTTGGACGCGTGGACTCGTGCGCCGACGAAGACATCCACCACTGGGTCTCGGTCGAGCAACCCGGCCACGGCCGGAAAATCTTGCGGGCTGAGCACCCGCATCGAGGTCAAACTGCCCAGCACGGCGCCGACCTCCTTCCCCCCGACTCCCCTGGGCCACTCAGGTCATGAGCTGCTCTTCTCAAGTCAAGCAGGTAAGGACCGTTCTTGCACGGCATGCGCGGCACGAAGTCCGGTTTCCGCCCAAATGGATGATGCTCCGCACTAACACCGCAAGTGCCCCCGCGAGCACGCGAGCGCTAACCGACGGTGACGGTTGGTTCACCGGACGGCACGGCGTCGGACTCCATCGACTCCGCGATCCGCATGGCCTCTTCGATCAGCGTCTCGACGATCTGCGACTCAGGCACGGTCTTGATGACCTCACCTTTGACGAAGATCTGCCCTTTGCCGTTGCCTGAGGCCACCCCCAGGTCGGCTTCCCGGGCCTCACCCGGCCCATTGACCACGCAGCCCATGACGGCTACCCGGAGCGGCACCTCCATGCCTTCCAGCCCGGCGGTGACCCGGTCTGCGAGCGTGTAGACGTCGACCTGCGCCCGGCCGCACGACGGGCACGAGACGATCTCCAGCTTCCGCTCACGCAGGTTCAGCGACTGCAGGATCTGCAGCCCGACCTTCACTTCCTCAACCGGAGGCGCGGACAGCGAGACCCGGATCGTGTCGCCGATGCCGCGCGACAGCAATGCGCCGAAGGCCACCGAAGACTTGATGGTGCCTTGGAAAGCCGGCCCGGCCTCGGTGACGCCGAGATGCAGCGGCCAGTCGCCACGCTCGGCCAACAGCTCGTAGGCACGCACCATCACGACGGGATCGTTGTGCTTCACCGATATCTTGAAGTCGTGGAAGTCGTGCTCCTCGAACAGCGACGCTTCCCAGACCGCGGACTCCACCAGCGCCTCAGCGGTCGGCTTACCGTACTTCTCCAGCAGCCGCGGGTCGAGGGAGCCGGCGTTGACACCAATACGCAACGAGACGCCGGCGTCCTTGGCCGCCTTGGCGATCTCGCCGACCTTGTCATCGAACTTCTTGATGTTGCCCGGGTTGACCCGCACCGCCGCACAGCCCGCGTCGATAGCGGCGAAGACATACTTCGGCTGGAAATGGATGTCCGCGATCACCGGGATCTGTGACTTCTTGGCGATGGCCGGGAGCGCTTCGGCGTCGTCGGCGCTCGGCACCGCTACCCGGACGATGTCGCAGCCCGAAGCGGTGAGCTCCGCGATCTGCTGCAGAGTCGCATTGATGTCCGTGGTGGGCGTCGTCGTCATCGACTGCACGCTGACCGGCGCGTCGCCGCCGACGTCGACCTTGCCTACCTTGATCCGCCGCGACTTCCGCCGCTCGGCCAGGACCGGGGCGGGCATCCCGGGCATCCCCAACGCAACACTCATACCCTCATCTTCCCCTACATCGTCTCCGTCAGCGAAACCGTTCCGTTACCTGCCGGCCCGCCGTTGCGTGAACGCACCCAAGGGCCACCCGCACGGCACGGGCGACCGAGGCGGTGCGGAGAATCTCCAGCCGGGTTCGGACGGGCATCGGCGAGCGAGGCACGAGCGAGTCCGCCGGCGCGGCACGGCGACCGAGGCGGTGCGGAGAATCTCCATCCGGGTTCGGACGGGCATCGGCGAGCGAGGCACGAGCGAGTCCGCGGGCGGGGATGGAGATTCTCCGCACCGCCGTCCGCCCCCAATCGGGCCTCGCACGCCTGAGCCGGCTCAACCGAACAACCGGATCGGGTTGACGATGTCGGCGTAGATGAGCAGCACCGCCATGCCGATCAGCACGAACGCCACGCCATAGGCGATCGGTAAGCCTTTCGCGACGTCGACCGGCCGGGGCGCCGGCCGCCTTGCCACCCGCGCGAACCCGCGCTTGATCCCTTCCCAGATCGCTCCGGCGGCGTGGCCTCCGTCGAGCGGCAGCAGCGGGATCAGGTTGAAGATGGCGATCGCCATGTTGAACGTCGCCAGCAGCATGATGAACGTCACGACACGATGCGCGCCTTCGAGCTCGGAGACGATCTCGCCGCCGATCCGGCCGGCACCGACAATGCTCACCGGCGTGTCCGGGTCGCGCTCGGCGCCACCGAACGACGCGTCCCAGACGTTGCCCATCCGCTCGGGGATACCGGCCATCGCCTCGCCTACGCGGACGATGAAGTTGCCGCTCCAAGCCAGGACTCCGCCGACGTCTTCCTTCTCGTAACCGCTGACGATCGGCATCACGCCGAGGAATCCGACCTCGCTGTACTGGGGGTCGTCAACCGTGCTGTCCAAAGTGGGCCGCTCGGCGAGGGCGAGGTCCGGGGTGAGGGTGATCTGTTGACCGTCGCGTTCGACGCCGACGCGCGCGGTGCCTGCCCCGGCGGCGCGGATCTCGGCCGAGACCTGTTCCCATGAGGTGACCGGCTGGCCGTTGAACGAGACGATTTGGTCGCCCGGCTGGAATCCGGCTTCGGCGGCGGGTGCTGGAACGTCTGTCGGCTCACACGTTGCCCGCTCTTCGGACGCGGGGATCACACATTCGCTGACCTGGCTGACCGTTGGCGCCAGCACCGGCCGCTCCGGGTTGCCGAACGTCATCAGCACCCCGGCGGCCAGCATCAAGGCCAGGATGACGTTCATCGCCGGGCCACCGAGCATCACGATCAGCTTCTTCCACCACGCTTTGCGGTAGAAGACGCGACCTTCGTCGCCGGGCTGGATCTCCTCGCTCGCGGCGCGCCGGGCATCTTCGACGAGAGCCTGAATGGGCCCGGTGCTGGCCTTGCGCAGCCGATTCGGGTCGCCGCCGGGTTCCGGTGGGAACATGCCGATCATCCGGATGAAACCACCGAGTGGCACCGCCTTGATGCCGTACTCGGTGTCTCCGCGCCGGCGCGACCAGACGGTGCGCCCGAAGCCCACCATGTATTGGGTGACCTTGATGCCGAACAGCTTCGCGGGCACCAAGTGACCGATCTCGTGGAGCGCGATGGACAGCATCAGGCCCACGAAGAACAGCAGGATCCCGACGACGACGAGCCAGTCCACCTAGCGTCCTTCTTTCACAGTCCGATTACCCAGCGGCTCGACGCGACGCTCGCGGCCCACTAGTGTCCTTCTTCCGATGCGATGATTTCGCGGGCGCGTGTCCGGGCCCATCCTTCCGCCGCTAGAACGTCTTCGACACTCGTGGCGTTCCCACCAGGATACTCTCCGAGCACCTGTCCGATGATGTCCACGATGCCGGTGAAGGAAAGCCGGTGGTCGTGAAAGGCGTCCACGCATTCCTCGTTGGCGGCGTTGTACACAGCGGGGGCGGTGCCGCCCCGTTGCCCTGCCTCCCGGGCCAGCGACACCGATGGGAACGCGTCGTTGTCGAGCGGAAAAAACTCCCAGTTCGACGCCTTGGTCCAGTCGCACGCAGGCGCGACGTCGGGTACGCGGTCCGGCCAGGCCAGAGCTAGTGCGATCGCCAGGCGCATGTCCGGCGGGCTGGCCTTGGCCAGGGTGGAGCCGTCGACGAACTCGACCATCGAGTGCACGATCGATTGCGGATGTACCACGACCTCGATGTCGTCGAACGGGATGTCGAACAGCAGATGCGCTTCGACGACTTCGAGCCCCTTGTTGACCAGCGTCGCCGAATTGGTGGTGACCACTCGTCCCATGTCCCAGGTGGGGTGCGCCAGCGCTTGCTCCGGTGTCACCCCCGCGAGTTCGTCACGAGCGCGGCCACGGAACGGCCCGCCACTCGCGGTCACGATCAGCCGGCGGACCTCATCGGCACTGCCGCCGCGCAGACACTGGGCGAGCGCGCTGTGTTCGCTGTCGACGGGGACGATCTGACCAGGAGCCGCGGCGGCCTTCACCAACGGCCCGCCCGCGATGAGCGACTCTTTGTTGGCCAATGCCAATGTGCGGCCCGCGTGCAGCGCGGCGAGTGTGGGCGCGAGTCCGATGGAACCGGTGATGCCGTTGAGCACGACATCACACTGCCGCGCCGCTAGCTCGGCGACAGCGTCCGGACCCGCGAGAATCTTCGGCAGCGCGTACTCCCCGGCGCTGTAGCCGTGCTCGCGGGCCTGGGCGTAGAAGGCCAGCAGGATGTCTTCCGCGGCACCGGAGCGTGCCACGGCGACGGTGTCTACGCCGAGTTCCAGCGCCTGCGCCGCGAGCGTGGCCGGGTCCGAGCCGCCCGCCGCCAGGCCAGACACCCGGAACCGGTCCGGGTTGCGCTTGATCACATCGATCGCCTGCGTGCCGATGGAGCCGGTGGAGCCGAGGATGATCACGTCGCGCATGGAGGTCACGTGCCCATTCTCCACCGCTGCTTCTCCCGCCCGTCGCCGCCGTCACCGCTGCGCGCGCCCGACGCGCGGCACCACCCCGGTGATCATCAGTACGTTCTGGTCGCCCTGAGGTGATCAACAGTGGGTTGTGGCTGCCATGCTACGACCACAACCCACTGACGATCACCGGGAAACGGCCGGAACGGACGTCTCACTGGTGGTCTCGCCGGGTGTGGGGGCGGCTGGTGTGGGGTCGGCCGGGGTTGGGGTCTCTCCGGAGGCCGGGCCGGCTGGTGTGGGGGCGGCTGGTGTGAACCGGCGGGGCCGGACGACGGCGAAGACCGCCACCACGGCCAGCGCCGTCGTCCCCGCCATGACGCCGGCCATCGGCACAGCGGTGTTCGTCCCGAACGCGCCCACGAGCGGAGCCACCGCCGCGCCGACCGCGAAGTTCATGGCGCCGAGCAACGACGCTGCCGTACCGGCGGACGTGCCGTGTTCGGCCAGCGCCAGAGCGGGGACGTTCGGCAACGTGAAGCCGATGGTGGACAGCATGAAGAACAGTGGCACGGCGAGGCCGTACATACCGAAGGCGCCGGTCACCGCCATCACGAGCATCACCAGACAGGTCAGCGCGGCAGCCACCACCGCGACGCTGAGCACCCAGTGGGCACCGTAGCGGCGCACCACCTTGGGGTTGATCTGAGTCGCGATGATCAACCCGGCCGAATTGATGCCGAACATCAGCGCGTACTGCTGTTCGGATAACCCGTACATGCCCTGGAAGACGAAGGACGATCCGGCGATGTAGCCGAACAGGCCGGCCATCATCAGGCCGCCGGTGAACATCAGGCCGACGAATCTGCGGTCTTTGAGAATCGGCCGGTAGGCGCGCAGAGTCTCGCCGATCCCTCCCGTTCTGCGGTTCTCAGGCGGCAGCGTCTCCCGCAGCCCGGACACAACGACGACGACGAGGGCCGCACCAAGCAGTGCCAACACCCAGAAGACACCGCGCCAGTCGGTGAATCTCAGGACCTGCCCACCGAGGGTCGGGGCGAGAATCGGCGCCACGCCGGTCACCAGCATCAGCCGTGAGAGCAGCCTGACCGCGGGTAATCCGGTGTACATGTCCCGGACCACAGCCATGGAGACGACCGCGCCAGCGGCGGCGGTCATACCCTGCAGGACTCGGAACGCGCCGAGGGTGGCGATGTTCGGCGCCAGGGCACACAACACCGATGCCAGCACGTGAACTACCACGGCCACGATCAGCGGCCGGCGCCGGCCGAGGCGATCGGACATCGGCCCGATGATGAGCTGCCCCAGGGCGATGCCGAACAACGTGCCGGTCAAGGTGAGCTGGACCAGCGACTCCGCTGCCCGCAGGTCCTCGGAGATCGCCGGAAATGCCGGCAGATACATATCGATGGTGAGCGGGCCCAGCGCTGTCAGAGAGCCGAGGACGAGCACGGTGCGGATCATGGAGCGGCGGTCGGGCGTCGAGACCGATCCGCGGGCCGATGATGGCATGAAAGCTGCCCTTCCTTACACGGTGAGCGGCGCAACCTCAGGAGTACGCGAACCGAGACGATCAGTTCGGAGTCCGTGACGGCGCTGACACGGTCCGCATTTTCAACGACCGGGGAGGCCTCCGCATTCCCTGACCCAAGGAAGAACGATGCTCGGGCGGAGCACTCAGCAACGGCGTCCGCACGCCGCTCTCAATCAGTGCGAACTGAACTCGATCATGGCCGGCATTCGGCACATGCACCCTTTGCCAGGAGATCGTCCTCCGGTATGCATTTGTTACAGAAATATTTCCGTGATTATCTCGATTTGGTATAGACCACTGGGAGTTCAAGCTACCACGGGGGCTGCGGCATTGACGCACCGTCACCACGGTGGTAGACCAACCGGTCAACAGGTCCACACAATGGCCCTGCGCCAGACCTAGCCGCACTCCGACCGGGAGCCCAAAAAATATTACCGGGAGGGAGGCGGCCCCGCATGTGTTCTCGACTGGATTGCGAGGTACTCGCATCATCATGACAACCACAACCAACATGCGGCGGCCGATGCGGCTCGCCGCCGTCACGGTGGCCCTAGCGCTTCCCGCGAGCGCGGTCGCTGCACCCGCCGCCCAGGCCGCCGACGACGAATCCCACACCCTGATCGTGGGCACCTCCGGGCTCGACAACATCCCCCACATGAACCCGCTGGACTCCGGCTGGCTGATCCAGGGCGAGCTCAACAACCTCATGTACGATCCGTTGATCCGCTGGAGCCAGGACGACTACAGTCCGTCGCCCGGCCTCGCCACGGATTGGGAGGTCTCGGACGACGAGCTCACCTGGACCTACTACATGAACCCGGACGCCACCTGGTCCGACGGCGAGCCAATCACCGCACACGACGCCGCGTTCACCTTCAACCTGCTCATCGAGAACCCGGTCTTCAACGGCCGCCACGGTGAGCTGGTCAACAACTTCACCTCCGTCGAGGCGACCGACGACCACACGCTCGTCATCGAGATCGAAGAGCCGAGCGCGCTGATGGCGCACCTCAACGGCGTGTCGATCATGATCATGCCGGAGCATGTGTGGGGCGACATCGAGAACCCCGACGAATATCACGGTGAGCCGGGCCAGCCCACATCCGGCGCCTTCGAGCTCGCCGAGTGGCGCGAGGGCGAGCAGGTCCGCTTGACCGCCGTCGAAGACTACTGGGCCGGACCCGTCGCCTACGACGAGTTCATCCTGCAGAACTTCCAGACCCCCGAGGCGATGGTGCAGGCCCTGCAGGCCGGCGAGGTGGACCTCATCGGCGGGCTCAACCCGCAACAGTACGAGGCGCTGGAGGCGGCCGACCACATCACCACGAGCACCGGGCCCGGCCGACGGCTGCAGTCGCTCAACTTCAACACCGGCGCGCAGACCCAGGACGGCGAGGAGATCGGCGACGGCCACCCGGCCCTGCGCGATCCGGCGGTCCGGCAAGCCATCCATCACGTCATCGACAAGGAGCAGCTGATCCAGGTCGCCATGGACGGGCACGCCATCGCCGGCGTGAGCCTGGTGCCGCCGATCTTCAGCGACTACTACTGGGAGCCGGGCGACGAGCTCGTCGAGGTCAGCGCTGACATCGGTAACCAGATCCTGGACGACGCCGGCTACGACGAGCGCGACGAGAACGGTGTGCGGATCGACCCGGAGAGTGGCGAATCTCTCGTCTTCCGGCTGCACTACCACTCCGACCGCCCCACCTACGCGATCATCAAGGACTTCATCGTCGACTGGGTCGCGGAGCTCGACATCGTCCTCGAAGACATCGCGATGGACACCACACCGCTCAACGAGGAAGGCGACGCCGGCCGGTACGACATCGAGTTCGGCACCTGGAACCCCGGCCCGGAGGCCACCGGCACACTCGTCTACCACACGTGTGATCGCCTTCCGGCGGAACCGGAGCCGACCGACCTGACCTTCGCGTTCTACTGCAACGAGGAGTATGACGCCTTGTTCGAGGCCCAACTGGCCGAGTCGGACCTCGAAGCCCGCTCCGAGATCCTCCGGGAGATGCAGCAGCTGCTGTACCTGGAGGCGCCCAGCATCCAGATGTACTACGAGAACCAGCTCGAGGCATACAATTCGGACCGCTGGGGCAACTTCGGCACCCAGCCCTCCGCGGGCGGGATGATCCGGGAGCAGCAAGGGGCATTCGGCTACGAAGCCGCCCTCCCGGCCGGTGCGGCAGACGAGGCCGGCGGCGATGACGACGGTGCGGCCGGCGATGAGGGCGACACCGAGGCTGCCGCAGCTGACGACGACGGCGCGGGAGCCACGCCGTGGATCATCGCGGCCGTCGTCATCCTCGTGGTCGCCGCCGCGGTGGTGCTGCTGATGCGCCGGCGCAGCGCAGCCGACAATCGGGAGTAGACGAACCGGGAGTTAGGAACACACGGGCCACCTATGGGAATCAACCCCAGCGCCCACGTGCCGGCGGCACCCTCTGGTGCCGCCGGCCCGTCCGGCGCCGACCAACACCACGCCGACCAGGACAATCTCGGCAACACCGCACGCACCGACTTCTGGCGCTTCCTCGGTATCAAGGTGTCCGGCGCCGCCGTGTCCCTCGTGCTGGTGCTGTTCAGTGCCTTCTTCATCTTCCGCATCATCGGCGGCGACCCCGTACGGGCCATCGGCGGCGACGGTGCGATGACGCCGGAACAACGTGCTGAGATCGAGGAACGGCTGGGTCTCAACGAGCCACTCACGGTTCAGTTCTGGGAATACGTCAGATCGTTGTTCAGCCTCGACTGGGGCACGTCCTACGTCAACAACCAGCAGGTCACGACCCTGATGTGGGATCGGCTGCCCAACACGCTGCTGCTGACCGGCACAGCGCTCGTGCTGGCCGCCGGTTTCGGCGTCTGGGCCGGTGCGCGTGCCGGCTGGAAGCCGGGCAGCCTCTTCGAGAAGAGCCAGGTCGGCATCTCGCTGGCGCTCTGGTCGGCGCCGACGTTCTGGCTGGGCATGATCGTCATCATCGTGTTCTCCGTACAGCTGGGGCTCTTCCCGGTGAACGGCATGCGCTCCGGGCGCGGTGTCGGGGACGGATTCGTACCCCAGTTCCTGGACGTGGCTCACCACCTCGTCCTACCCGCGTTCACCATGGCAGCGGTGATCTACGCCCAATACGTGCTGATCATGCGCTCTTCGATCCTGGAAGAACGCGGCAACGACTACCTGATGGTCGCCAAGGCCAAAGGGCTGCGCGATGACCTGGTCCGGCGCCGGCACGCGGTACCCAATGCCATGCTGCCCACCGTCACTCTCATCGCGCTGCAGTTCGGCGCGATCTTCAACGGCGCGCTGCTCACCGAGACGATATTCAGCTGGCCGGGCCTCGGACTGCTCTTCTATCAGGCGATCCGGGTACCCGACATCCCATTGCTGCAACTGCTGTTCGTCTTCTTCGCGGGAACGACGATTCTCGCCAACCTCTTCGCCGACATCATCTACCGGTTCCTCGACCCGAGAGTCCGAGGTACATCATGAGTAGCGATGTGAAGAACGAGTCCAACGGCGCACGCGCCACCCTGACATCGGCCCGGGCCATCGCCTGGGCGCGGCGCCGGGCAGCGCTGGCGAACTTCGTGCGGCTTTACAGCAAGCAGCGAGCTGGCGTAGTCGGCTTGGTCATTCTGCTCGTGATCGCGGCGGCCACCCTGTTGGCCCCGTTCTACACCGACGAATCCGAACTACGTTCGGTGAATGCACCTGGTGAGCGCCTCGAGTCTCCGAACAGCACGTTCTGGTTCGGCACCGACGAGGTCGGTCGGTCGATCTTGTTGCAGGTCATCTGGGGCGCGCGGGTCTCTTTGCAGATCGGCATCGTGGCGGCCGTGCTGGCGGTGGGCCTCGGCACCCTGATCGGCATGACAGCCGCCCATTTCGGTGGGTGGGCGTCATGGTTCCTGATGCGGCTGACCGACTGGTTCATCGTGCTGCCCAACCTGGTCTTGGCGATCGCGCTCGTCGTCGCTCTGGGCGCCAGCCGCTGGACCATCATCATCGCCATCGCCCTCACGTCGTGGGCGGGCACCGCACGACTCGTGCGGGCACAGACGATGGCCATCGAAGGCCGGCCGTACCTGGAACGGGCCAAGGCGCTCGGCGCCGGGCATTGGCACCAGATGTCGCGTCATGTGTTGCCGAACCTGATGCCGCTCATCCTGGCGGCCGCGACCTTGCAGGTCTCCAGTGCGATCCTGTCCGAGGCGGCGTTGTCCTTCCTCGGACTCGGCGACCCGAGCCAGATCTCCTGGGGAACTCTGCTGGAACGGGCCTTCCACGCCGGTGCCATTTCGTACGGCGCGTGGTGGTACATGCTTCCGCCGGGGCTGGCGATCCTGTGTGTGGTCCTCGCCTTCACGTTGTGCGGCCGGGCCATGGAGTCGGTCTTGAACCCGCGACTGCGGAGCAGCAAATGAAGGGGGCCTTGTGATGCCGGCACTGGAGATCGACGACCTCCGGGTGACCTACCGCGGCTCACGTGGGGACATTCCCGCGGTCCGCGGCATCTCGTTCAGCCTCGAACCCGGAGACACGCTAGGCCTGGCCGGGGAGTCCGGATGCGGCAAATCCACCGTGGCAGCCGCCGTACTGCGCTTGCTGCCTGCCGACACCGAGGTCACCGGCCGTATCCTGGTGGACGGCGAGGACATCCTGACGATGTCCTTCGGCAAACTTCGGGCGGTGCGCTGGGCCGGCGCGTCCATCGTGTTCCAGGGAGCGATGCATTCGCTCAATCCGGTGCATCGGATCGGCCGGCAAATCGCCGAACCGATCGTGCTGCATGAGAACGTGACAGCCGAGGCCGCAGAGAAGCGCGCCGTCGAACTGATGTCACAGGTCGGGCTGCCGGCCTGGCGAGCCCGCAGCTACCCGCACGAACTGTCCGGTGGCCAACGGCAACGGGTCATGATCGCGATGGCCCTCGCGTGTGCGCCTCAGTTGATCATCGCCGACGAGGCGACCACGGCTCTGGACGTCATGATCCAGGCGCAAGTCCTCAAGCTCCTCAAAGGACTGGTCTCCGAACGCGGCATCGCCCTCGTCATGATCAGCCACGACCTATCGGTCCTGGCCGATACCTGCGAACAGCTCGCGGTGATGTACGCGGGCAAGCTCGTGGAACAGGGGCCGTCGAAGGAAGTCTTCGCTGCCGCGAAACACCCCTACGCCGCAGCTTTGTCCGCGGCCTTTCCCACCGTCGGCGATCCGGCCGAACGCCGCAATCCACACGGCCTTGCTGGTGACCCCCCTGACCCGAGCGCGCTGCCGACGGGATGCCCGTTTCATCCGAGGTGTCCGGTGGTCATGGATGAGTGCAGTTCGGCCACGGTGGAGCTGCGCCACGCCCGGCCCGACTGGAGAGCGGCATGCCTGCGGGTCGAGGACCGCGCCGCGACCACCACCACGACCGCGATGGCCCTGGGAGAAGCATGACCGAAGCGACAACCGAGCCGATCCTGCAGGCACGAGACCTGAAGGTGCGGTTCAACGCTCCGGGCGGCCGGCTCGCCCGGGCCGTCGACGGCGTGAACCTGGACCTGCGCGCGGGCGAAATCCTCGCGCTGGCCGGCGAGTCGGGCTGTGGCAAGACCACGCTGGCCCGCACGCTGCTCGGGCTGGAACGACCCACGGAGGGCACGGTGTCCTACCAGGGAACGCCGTTGCGCTATTCGACCAAGGCGCTGAAAGCACACCGCAGCGCGGTCCAGCTCGTGCTGCAGGACCCCACCGGCGCGTTGAACCCCCGCCACACGGTGTACGACGCCGTGGCCGAAGGGCTGCGTATCCACGGCATCGCCGGCAACGAACGAGACCGGGTCGCCGAGGCGCTCTCGCGGGCCGGACTCCGGCCACCGGAGAAGTTCTTCCTGACCTATCCGCACGAGCTTTCCGGCGGGCAACGGCAACGGGTGGTCATCGCCGGCGCATTGGTGCTGAATCCTCAGGTCATCATCGCCGACGAGCCCGTCGCTTCACTCGATGCGTCCGTACGCGGCGAGATCCTCGCTCTGCTCCTGCGATTGCGGGACGAGCTCGGATTGTCGGCGGTCGTCGTCACCCACGATCTCGGCCTGGCCTGGAACATCGCTGACCGGATCGCCGTCATGTACCTCGGGCGAGTAGTGGAGGACGGACCGGTGGACGAGGTCCTCATCGATCCGCAACACCCTTACACCCGTGCCCTGGTCTCCGTTCTACCCAACTCGACTATCGGCGAGCCGATCGTGCTAGCCGGTGAGCCACCGGACGCCACCCGAGTGCCGCACGGCTGCCGGTTCCATCCTCGATGCCACATCCTGGCCCAGGGAGCCGCCGAAGACGCGGGGGTCGCCGACGGCTGCCGCCACACCGACCTACCGATTCTCGACTCGCACGCACAGCGCCAGGTGGCGTGTCACTACGTACATGCCCGTGCCGGCGAGAAACACCCCATCGAGCCCGCCGCCTCGTAGTGGCCGGGTGCGTCTGGTGTCGCGGACCGGGAGTCCGCGACACCAGATATCCGGGCGGCCGGCGCGTCAAGCCAGGCGCCGGACCCGGATGACGTGGTCGGTGCGGGTACCCGGCGACTCTCCTGGCCGGTGCACAGTCACCGCGCGCTTCTCCGCCTTTTCCACCGTCCATCCGTCGAGATCCAGTGCGGCGAGAACGTCGTCGGTTGTTGGAAACTCCACCTCCGGCGGCGGTTCGGTCCAAGACGGCATGCCTTCGTGTCCCAAGATGAGCAACAGCCCGCCCGGTGCGACGGCCGCTGCCGCCCGGCGGAGGATATCGTCGCGCCGCAGAGCGACCGGTGAGTGCAGGTATGCGACGTTGACCAGATCCCACGTGCCGTCGGGGAAGCCGGCATCGAGGTCGTCACGCATCCACTGGATGCGATCGCCGACGCCGGCA
Source organism: Phytoactinopolyspora mesophila (assembly GCF_010122465.1). NCBI lineage: Bacteria > Bacillati > Actinomycetota > Actinomycetes > Jiangellales > Jiangellaceae > Phytoactinopolyspora > Phytoactinopolyspora mesophila. The sequence goes on from NZ_WLZY01000007.1 coordinate 167,572, forward strand.
GCCTCGGCGGCGGTGCTGGCTTCATCAAGGGCGGCCTTGGAGATGTCCACTGCCGTGACACTCCACCCTTGGCCGGCTAGCCAGATCGCGTCGGCACCCGTGCCGCAGCCCACGTCCAGCGCGGAATCGCCGGAACCGGCAGGGCGTTCGGTGAGTTCACTCACCAGCAGCTCATTGGGGGCTCCGCTCCACCGCCCGTCCGCGGCGTAGAAATCCTCCCAGAACTCAGCCGGTGTCCGGTGGTCATCGCCCAGGTGTCCGTGGTGGTTGGGCACTGAGTGCGATTCACCCGCTCCCCCGGAACGGTTGTTCTCGACGGCCCGGTTGACGTTCTCCATCACCAGGTCGCCGTTGATATGCGCCCCCGCCATGGCGCCGGCTGCGGCGGACGCCCCCACCTGCGCCATGGGCTCGGCCACGTTCCCGGCGACCCAAACCCCGGGCACATCCGTCCGGCCGGTGTGATCGCACGGTATCTGGGTTCCCATCCCGCTGGGGTGTTCGACCGCTTCCAATCCCAGGCCGACGAGGAAGCCGGCACGCGCCTCCATACGCGGCGCGATGGCAAGGGCGGCACGGGCGACCACCCGGCCGTCGCTCATCCGCACACCCACCAAGCGGTCGTCCGCGATCTCCAGTGCGGCGACGTCTGCCTCGTTCACCTCGATGCCGACTGCCGCCAGCTGTCCGGCCTGTTCGGCTGGTAGCTCAGTGCCGTTCCTGAAGTACACGACGTCGTCGCTCAATTGCCGGAACATCAACGCCTGATGCACCGATATGGGTCCACTCGCCAGCACACCGATGGCCTGATCGCGGACTTCCCAGCCGTGGCAGTACGGGCAGTGCAGCACATCGCGCCCCCAGCGCTCCCGCACCCCCGGAACGTCCGGCAGAACGTCGACGACGCCGCTGGCGACCAGGAGCCGGCGGGCCTGAACCGACCGGCCGCCGGCAATGGTGATCACAAAGCGGTCACCATCGCGTGCGGCGTCGACGACCTCGCCGTCAACGACCTGACCGCCGTAGCGGCGCACTTCTCCTCGTCCCTTCGCCAGCAGTTCAGCCGGCGGCGTGCCCTCGTGTCCCAGCAGCCCGTGCACTGCATTGGCCGGAGCGTTACGTGGTTCACCAGCGTCCAGCACCAGAACGGAACGCCGGCTACGAGCCAGCATCAATGCGCCGTTCAGGCCGGCCGCACCGCCGCCCAGCACCACGGCGTCATAGGTCTCTTGTAGTTCATCGGTCACGTTCGACCACCTCCCACTCGAAGCATGCATAAACGCGACCCGACAAAGCAAAGGACATTGCCACTATGGCAAAATCGAGACGTGGACCTCGAGCGGACTCTGAGCAGTATCGGTCCCCGGCTCCGCGCGTTGCGCCGGGACCGCGAGCTGACGCTGACGGAGTTGTCCCGCCAGACCGGCGTCTCGGTCAGCACCCTGTCCCGTCTGGAATCCGGAGAGCGGCGAGCCACGCTGGAGTTGCTGCTGCCGCTCGCGCGGGCCTATGACGTCACGCTCGACGAGTTGGTCGACGCGCCGCCCACCGGCGACCCCAGGGTTCACCTGCGCCCGGTTACCAGCAACGGGATGACGATGCTGCCCCTGACCCGGCGCCCCGGCGGCATCCAGGCCTACAAGATCGTCCTCCCAGCCGACCGCCGCGAGCCCGACCCGAGAACTCACGAGGGGTACGAGTGGCTCTACGTCCTCAGCGGACGCCTCCGGCTCACCCTCGGTGAGCACGATCTAGTGCTCGATCCTGGCGAGGCCGCCGAGTTCGACACCCGGGTACCGCATTGGTTCGGTGCAGCGGACGACGAGCCCGTCGAGTTTCTCAGCCTCTTCGGCAAACAGGGCGAGCGCGCCCATTTCCGCGCCCGCCCGAAGCGGTGAGCGAGCAAGCGACCCGCGAGGCGGTCTTCGCGCCGTGCGCGTGCCCGGTCGCATCGTCATCTGGACACCGGACAAGTGTGTCGCCGGAGTCGCGCTCGTCACTCACCTAGCGATGGCCGGCCGTCACGAGGCCCGAACACCCGGATAGCTTCAGCATCGGAGGCAGGCTGGCGGATGAAGAAGTCGGCCCACTGCGCCGCGTCGGGGTAGCCGCTGCCTTTGACCACGTCATCGGCGATGACGTCCAGGTCCACCGCAGTGGTCCGCAACTGCACCACGCCATCTCGCAGCAGTGCCCAGTGCGGCCCCGGGCGCCCGTACGGCATTCCGACGCTGCCCGGATTGATCACCAGGCGGCGGTCGACAAGCCGCTGGAATGGCATATGGGTGTGACCACACACCACAGTTCGCGCTTCCTCGTCAAGGGTCGAGAAGACCTCGGCCCAGCGTTCGAGGGAGCTGTCAACCAGGACAACCTCTTCGTCGTCTCGGGGAGTTGCGTGACAGAACACGGTGGGACCGAATCCGTCGATGTCGAGCCGGACCGTAGCCGCCAGCTGTGCAATGAGCTCGACCTGGTCGGGCCGCAACTGGGCGGCCGCCCACGGAGCGATGGGATCAGGGATGTCGGTTCCGCCCCCGCGGGCGAGGCTCACCAGCTCGCGCTCCGCGTTGCCATGGACCCACAGGGCCCAATCGCCCAGGTCCGTCAGCCGGTCGAGGGTCTCGACGGGCATCGGGCCGGCCGCGACGTCACCGGTCAGCACGATTCGATCAGCGGAACGTACGTCTGGCTCCTCCAGGACCGCATCGAGTGCGGGCAGGACGCCGTGGATATCGGACAGAATCGCAACCGTGGAGACCATCTCGCCAATCTTGCCACCTTGACGGTGAACGTCGACCGAGCGTGTGGCCTGTGAAAGTCCCGCACGGCTCGGGTGAACTCTGATGGCGTTGCGGGCGCCGAGCTGGATGGCGTCCGGATGCCACCTGGGTTTACCAGGGCGTCTCGTGCCTCACCATGCCTGTAGGCATGGTGAGGCACGAGAGAACCCACCAAACATGATCATCTAGGTGGGACTGGCCCCGTCAGTTGCCGACGGAGGCCGGTTGCCGCTCGTCGACGCGGTCCCGCTCTTCGAGGTACCGGGCCAGCTTGTCGCCTTCCACGTCCACGTTGGGCAGCAGCCGGTCCAGCCACTTCGGCAGCCACCAGGCCTTTGCGCCGACCAAGGCCAGCACGGCCGGCACGATGGTCATGCGTACGACGAACGCGTCGAAGGCAATGGCCGCCGCCAGCGCCACACCCACCTGGGTGATGACGTCGTCGTCGCCCAGCACGAAGCCGAAGAACACACTGATCATGATCAACGCGGCCGCGGCGACCACCCTCGAGCCGTGCTGGAATCCGACGGTAATGGCCTTCGTGGCGTTCGCGCCGTGGACAAATTCCTCCCGCATCCGGGTCACCAGGAAGACCTGATAATCCATGGCCAGACCGAAGATGACACCGATGATGAAGATGGGCAGCATGCTGATGATCGGGCCGGTCTGGTCCAAGCCGAAGATGTCCTTCAGCCAGCCCCACTGGAACACCGCCACGATGCTGCCGAACGTCGCAGCCATGGTCAGCAGGAAGCCGACCGCGGCCTTGATGGGGACGATCACGGAACGGAACACCAGCATCAGCAGGATGATCGACAACCCGACCACCACCGACAGGTAGGGCAGCATGGCATCGCCCATCTTGTCGGAGAAGTCGATGAACACCGCCGTGTTTCCGGTGACCGCCACGGCCGCGCCGTCCTGTTCAGCGATAGCTGCGAGCTCGGTGCGCAATGACTCCACGAGCTCTTCGGTCTGCTCGTCCGTGGGACCGGTGAGCGGCACCACACCGATCACGGCCGTGTCGCCGGCCTCGTTGAACGCCGGCGGCGCGGCGAAGGCCACCCCCTCGGTCTCGTTCAGCACGCCCGTGATGGTCTCGGCCGCACCCTGGGGGTTGCTGCTCTCCAAGCCGTCTACGACCACCATCAGCTGGCCGTTGTAGCCAGGCCCGAAGCCTTCGGCGACGAGATCGTAAGCCTTGCGCTGAGTGGTCTCCTCGGACAGGTTGCCGTCGTCGGGAAGGCCCAGACGCAGGTCCAGCGCCGGGAGCGCCAGCACACCCATGCCGACGATCGCCACGGCCAGCACCGCGACCGGGCGGCGGGTGATCATTCCGACATACCGCTTGCTCAGCGACTGCTTGCCGCCGTTCTCGGCCTCGGGGTCGTGGATCTTCAGGCCAGGGAACTTCCACCGCAGGACCCGGTCTCCGGCGAAGCCGAGCAGCACCGGGAGCAGGGTCAACGCGACCAGAACGGCCAGGCCGACGGTCACCGCGGCGGCCAGGCCCATTTCGGTGAGCATCGGAATGTTCACGACGGTGAGACCGACCAGAGCGATCATGACCGTGAGACCAGCGAAGACAACTGCCGAGCCAGCGGTACCGATGGCCCTACCGACGGCTTCCGGGCCCGGCCGGCCAGACATGAGCTCATGGCGGTACCGCGAGACGATGAACAGTGCGTAGTCGATACCCACGGCCAGACCGAGCATGGTGGCCAGGATGGGTGTAGTCTCCCCGATCTCGAGGAACCCGGTGGCGATGGAGATACCGGCGATGCCGACCATCACGCCGGTGATGCCGGTGATCAGCGGCATTCCGGCGGCCGCAAGCGATCCGAAGGTGATGATCAGGACGACGGCGGCGATGAGGATACCCACCATCTCACTGCCACCCTCGAAGTCTTCCTCCATGGTGGCGTCGCCGCCCGCCTCGATGGTCAACCCGGCGTCGCGCCCGTGGTCAACCGCCTCGAACAGGGCTTCGCGGGTGGCTTCGTCGAGTTCGAAGAAGTCGACGGCGTACGACACTTGCGCCAAGGCCGTGCTGCCGTCCTCGGAGATGAGTTCGCTCTCGAAGGGGTTCATCACGTCGGCGATCTGCGGCCCCGCCTCGATCTCGGCGAGCACCGATTCGACGGTTGAGGCGTTCCCCGGATCGGTGATGGACTCACCCTCAGGGGCGACGAACACCACCCGCGCCTCGGCGCCGTCCATGGAGGCGCCCGGGAAACGCTCTTCGAGCAGGTCGAATGCTTCTTGGGACTCCGTTCCCGGGATGGAGAACGAGTCTGATGTAGGGCCGGACAGGGTGGCGGCGCCGACCCCGACTCCGACGATAACCGCCAGCCATATCAGGCCGACGAGCCGGCGGCTCTGATACGCGAACCGGCCGAGCCGATAAAGAAACGTTGCCACTGAACACTCCACTCAATTCAACAAGAAGCCACCCGAACAACACCACGAAGTGGCTGTGAGCAGCCTGAGAAGTCTGGGTCTTACCGGTGAACGTCGTCGTTCGCCGGTCTGTGCGATCCCGGCTCGGGCAGGCCGGCGCGTACCTGTGCGAATGCCTGCCTGGTCAGCTCCGCCGGACTGGCGCCGCGTGGATCCGCGAGCCAGCGGTCGACCGCGACCATGGCGCACATACAGGCGGTCTGAGCCTGAAGATTCGGATACAAGTCGGCGTCCGCGTCCGTACCGGAACGCAGCGCCACCAATCCGGCCAGCTCATGCATCATTTCCTGCAGAGCGGCAAGTTCTCTGGCCATCAGCGGCGCGTTCTCACGGATGAAGACGAGCCGCGCGATTTGCTCGTCGTCGGTCTGGTCCGGCGTTTCGAACAGCCCGACCAGCGCGTTCTCGAGGGCGTCCCACACCGGCTCTTCCGGTGGCCTGGCACGGAACGCCTCGATCATCTCACCAGCGTTGTCAGCGACGACAGCGACGATCGCCTCCTCTTTGCTCGAGAAGTAGTTGTGGAACGTGCGCGGGGAGACGTCGGCGGCGTCCGCGATGGACTCCGCGGTGATGTTCCCCACACCGTGCCGCATGGCCAGCTCCATGGCGGCTTCGCTCAACGCTTTGCGGGTGGCCGCCTTCTTCCGCTCACGTAGCCCTGGTTCCATATGCACGCCCCCGACCTTATCACGTTTCTGACAGTCACTTGCAGTATGCAGTTTCAGCATTTTTACCTATTCAGCATTTTGAAAGTGACTTGCATCACGTGATCGGCATCTGTCCACGGTGGCCGATTCACCTACCATGCTTCCGCGCTCATGCGCCTCCGGCGTCGCGCAGGGGAAGGGTCTTGCCGCTACTGTGCGAGGAGGACAAACCGGACTGGCTACTCCTCCAGAGGTATCGGTCGACCCTTACGCGGCCCAGCGTCGAAGCGGCCCGAAGACCGGCACCTCAAGCCAACTGCCAGCCTCTACCTGCACGAACGTCGACACTGGCCCCTAGAGGTCGCAGCCAGAGTCCGCCGCCAGCCGAGCCGCCGCGCTTGGGTCGTGCGCGGGCAGCACGATCAGTTCCGGCTCGGCTCGCCGCAGCTCGTTCACCTGACGGATCGACGCGCGCATTCGCTTGCGATTTCCCATCCCGGACAGCTGACAGGCACCCAGCAGGTCCGCGTCGTACGTGAGGTCGCCGACCAGCAGAAGCGATGCCTGGCCGGAACGCCTGACCAGCATCGAAACCGAACCCGGTGTGTGACCGGGGGTCGGCAGGACGATCATGCTGGCGTCACCGAAGAGGTCGTGTCCCTTCGAGAACGACGCCGGCGCATGCGCGCCGAGCAGCTCCGGCGTCACCTGTTGCCATCGCAATCCAGGCAGGTCGATATGGGAGCGGTAGAGCCCGCGCGACTCCGGCAGCCGAGCCGACAACGTGGCCCATTCATCGCCGCTGACCACGATCTTGGCGCCTCGCAACGCAGGCAGCCCGCCGATATGGTCGGGGTGCAGGTGTGACAACACCACCACATCGATGTCGTCGGGACGATATCCGAATCGGGCGAGCCCTGCCTGAAGGGTGTCCTCCGGCCCTGCGACGAACCTTCCCATCCGGGCATTGACCAGCTTGTTGATCCGGCCTGGGAAATAGTCTGGATCCAGCAAGGACGCGCGGTCCTGCCCGGTGTCGAACAGCACCAGACCCGCCTTGTGCTCGATCAGGAATGCGTTGATCGGCCGCGGGCCGGTCCACCGCTTCGAGGTGAAGAGCCAGAGCGGCATCGGTTTCCAGGTCGGCCCGACATGTTCCGGCCGCATGTGCACAGTGCCGGTGCTGACAACCCTGACCCCGCTCACAGGGCTCGCCGAGTTCATCGCGTGCCTCCCGACTGCCACCGACGTGGCATCTGCCGATGATCCCAGGCATCACGTAAGATCAACAAGGTGTCGGCGCAGGCGATCGAACGCTCTGAGGGGTATTTCCAGACCCCGGACGGCGACAGCATCTGGTTCGAGGCCGCCGGAAGCGGCCCGCCGCTGGTCCTGGCACACGGGCTCGGCGGCAACGGCCTCGTATGGTTTCAACAGCTTCCGCACTTCGCCGGACGGTTCCGGGTCATCACGTGGGATCAACGCGGCTTCGGCCGTTCATCCAATCTCGCCGGGCAAGCGGGTCCCCGAACCTCCGTGACCGACCAGTTGGCACTGCTCGACCACCTCGGCGTGGAAAACGCACATTTCATCGGTCAGTCACTGGGCGGCTGGGTGGTTCTCGGCGTCGCGCTCGCCGCTCCGGACCGAGTCCGCTCACTGGTCTTGTCCAGCAGCACCGGCGGTATCCCCCAGCTGCGGCTGCCGGCATTCGACACCGGCCCGGTACGCGCCGATCACGGCGTCCGCCCGCTGGGTGTCCACCCCGCCGTCGGAGACCGGCTGCCTGCCGCCGACCGTGCCCGCGCATATCTCTACCAGGCTCTGAGTACTTTCGGGCGACGTCCGAGCGACGCCGAGTTCGCCACGATGCTGGCGAGTTTCACCCACCAGCCGGACCTCTTCGAGCACTTCGACATTCCCACCTTGTTCATCTGCGGGTCTCGCGACCCCGTCATGACACCCGCGCACGTGCGAGATGCCGCCAGCCGGATCGGCGCGGCACGCGTGGTGGAGCTCGATCTGAGTCATTCGACATATTTCGAAGACCCGGCCACGTGGAACGCCGTCGTCGACGAATTCCTGGCTAACGTGTCGACACCATGAGCCGCACTCTTCTCCTCGACCACGACGAGACCCGCCAAGCGCTCACACTCGACGCGCTCCTGCCGGCGATCCGCACTGCGCTCATCGCGACGAGCCGGCGCGAAACGTCCACGCCGCCGCGGGTCGCCGCGGTGGCGCCGGCCGGGTTTCTCGGCGCGATGCCGGGGTATGTTCCCGGGCTCGGGCTCGCGGGCAAGTTCGTCACCATCTTTCCCGGTGTGGGCCCCGGCGGCCGTAGCGCACACCAAGGCATCGTCGTGCTGTTCGACGAAGCCCGCGGCCACCCCCTGGCCTTGATGAACGGCGAGGCGATCACCGCCGTGCGAACGGCGGCAAGCGCCACCGTCGCCGTCGAGACCTTGGTCTCCCCCAGCATCCGGCGGATCGCGGTGATCGGCGCCGGCACCCAGGCACGTGCGCAACTCGAGATCCTCGATCATCTCGGCCTTTCCACCAAGGTGATCGTGGCTTCCCGTCGCCCGGAGCCGGCCGCGGCCGTGGCTCGGCTGCACACCGTCGAGTCGGCCCGCACGGTCAGCGAGGCGGTATCGGATGCCGACGTGATCTTCTGCTGCACCGACGCTACCGAGCCCGTGATCGATTACCGCTGGCTGCGCCCCGGCGCACACGTCAGCTCGGTTGGTGGTTCCAGGGGCTGGGAGCTCGACCATTCCACCGTGTCCCAGGGAACGCTCTTCGTCGAGTGGCCCGGTGCCATATCGGCACCGCCCCCGGCTGGCGCGCACGAGCTGCAAGACCTTCCGGATGAGCACGCCACCCTGATCGGCTCGGTGCTCTGCGGCGACGAACCGGCGCCTGCCGCGGATGTCCTGACCGTCTACAAGTCCACCGGATACGCCGCCCTCGACGTCGCTGCCGCGGCGGCGGCGTACGACGTCGCCCTGCAAGCCGGCCTCGGCACCTGGGTCGAGTTGTAACAGCCCGGTGCGGCGTAGTCTGGATCGCATGGCCGTCGTTCCACTTGTTCTCGAACTCGATCTCCTCACGCCCATGGCCACCACTCCGCCGCAGGACCCGCTCTCGGCGCTTCGCGCCCGGAACCGCACCCATCTCACCGACGTCATCGAAGGGCTTCGCCGCGGCGCCCGCGACCAGCATGTGGGCGGGCTGATCGCCCAGTGCGACGGCGCGGCATACTCCCCCGCCACCGCGCAGGAACTGCGTGAAGCGGTCCGAGAGTTTCGCCGCTCCGGCAAGCCGGCCGTGGCGTGGGCGCAGAGCTTCGGTGAGCTCGCGCCCGGCACCGTCGGCTACTTCCTGGCCACCGCCTTCGACGAGATATGGCTTCAACCGTCGGGCGACATCGGCCTGACCGGCCTCAATGCCCGGGCGGTTTTCTTGCGCGAGGCACTGGACCGGCTGGGCTTACACCCAGAACTCGGCCAGCGCTACGAATACAAGAACGCCGCCGACACGTTCACCCAGGCCGAGTTCACCGAGGCACACCGGGAATCGCTGGGCCGGATCGTGGAGTCCACCGGCGATCAGCTGCTCGAGGCCGTGTGCAAGTCGCGGGGTATCGCCATCGAACGGGTACGTGAGCTGATCAACAGCGGCATCATCGGCGCCGCGGCCGCGAAGTCGGCGGGCCTCATCGACCACGTCGGCTATCGCGACGAAGCGTATACATCAATGGCGCGGCGGGTAGGTGGCCGGATGCGACTGCGCTACGTCGGACGGTACAACCAGTCCGCCGTCAAGAGCCGCGCCATGCTGGCGCCCGTCACCCGCAAACGTGGCTGCGTCGCGCTGATCTACGGACACGGCCCGGTCACCGTAGGCCGCAGCTCGGCGAGTCCGATGAGCGGCGGATCAATGGGCTCGGAAACGATCAGCGCCAGCCTCCGCGCGGCCGCGCGGGACGAGTCGGTGAAGTCGATCGTCTTCCGCGTGGACAGCCCCGGCGGCTCTTACGTGGCGTCGGACACGATCCGCCGCGAGGTGTTACAGGCCCGCCGGGCCAAGCCGGTGATCGCCTCCATGGGAGCTGTCGCGGGGTCCGGAGGCTACTTCGTCTCGATGGGCGCCGACGTCGTCGTCGCGGCTCCTGCGACCATCACCGGATCCATCGGGGTGCTCGCCGGCAAGATGGTCATCAAGAAGCTGCTGACGCGCTTGGGTGTTCGTATGGACAGCGTCAGTGTCGGTGAGCAGGCCGGGATGTTCTCCCCCAGCGAGCCGTTCACCGACGCGCAATGGGAGATCATCGATCGATGGCTGGACGGCGTGTACGACGACTTCGTCGCGAAGGTCGCCCACGATCGCGGCATGGCGCGGGACGACGTCCACAGCGTCGCCAAAGGCCGGATCTGGACCGGAGCTGACGCGCATCGCCACGGGCTGGTCGATCAGCTCGGCGGACTGGTCACCGCCGTGGGTCTCGCGCGGATCCGGGGCGGACTGCCGGCCCGCAACGATCTGTCCGACGTTCGCACCTTCCCGAAGGTGTCACTGCTCGACCGCATGCGCCCGGCCGAATCAAGCCAGTCTCCGGCCGCCACGTCGGTGGTGATGCGGGCATGGGGGCCGATGACGCACCTCGCCGCGGCGCTCGGACTACCTGCTGCCGGCCCGCTGACCATGCCGTTCTCGCTGAATACGGCCAAATCTCTCGGCGAGTGGAAGTAGCGGCGGCACGAGCCGCCGGGCTCGCGGAGTTCCCGGCAAGGCCACAATTGCCCGGGAATCTAAGGACTTAAGACCCTAAATCCCCACGATCGCACCCCGTATACATAGGGGGGCGAGCATGAAGAAGCGGAGGATGCTCGCAGGGTGAGTGCTTCGGCACCACCGAAACTGCGGGACCGGCCCCAGGGGGATGGGCCGGTCCCGCGCTTCGTCGGCGCACATCTGCAGCCGTCGCATCGCTGCATACGGCCGATGTGAGTGAACCACCCTTGGTTTGCCACCTTGGCGGCGCCAACGTCAGTCAAGATTATCCTGACATAGCGCCAATTTCACTTGAAAGATCACTCTCCGGTGATCCGAGGTGCCCGCCACATCGCCCACAGGGTCGGCCCGCCCTCCGAGAGCCGGAGGCTTTCGCTGACCTCGAAGCCGAGACGTTGGTAGAACGCGAGATTCTCCGTGTTGGTCGTCTCCAAGTGGACGCCTAGACCGGCGCGCTCCGCGCGGCGCAGGCCGGGCACGATCACTTTCCTGCCAAGCCCACGACGCTGCAGGCCAGGATCAACGGCCAGGAAATGGAGATAGGCGTGCGGCACCCGTGGAGTCACCTCTCTGATGCGCGCCAGGCCCTTCCCGATCGCCGCCGTGCGCCCGTCGCCCACCAGGGCGGTGAGCAGGCCGGAAGCCCGGGCAAGTAGCGTGCGCAGTTCCCGTGCCGTATGGACCGATAGCGCACTCATCTGTTCACGTATTCCATGGGTCGGAAAGGGCCCGTGCTCGCCGGAGCGTGGCACGTCCACGACACTACGGCCTCCCGCGTCTCATGCGAGGGCTGGGACGTCCAAGCTCAGCGTGGCGGTCTTGGCGTCGAGCGTCGCGGCCACACCGAACGGGATGGTCAGCGTCTGCGCGCCGTGCCCGAATCCGAACTGGGAGATGATCGGCACGCCGAAATGCTCGAAGCGGTCGGCCAAGAGGTCTTCGATCGGGTCGCAATCGCGGGAAGAACCGAGCACGACGGCGGCTACCCCGTCCAGCCAACCGGTGCGCAGCATGTGGGTGAGGTAGCGGTCGATGCGATATGCCTCTTCGCCCACCTCCTCGATCATGAGGATCCCGCCGGCGACGTTCGGACGACCGGTAGGAGTCGCCAGCTCAGCCGCCAGCAGGCTGATGCAGCCGCCTACTGTCACGCCTAGGACGCGGGCATCTGCGCCGTCGAGACTGCCCAGGGTGACGACCTGGGCCTGCTCGGAGGTGAGCGTTTGCACCGACTCCGGCTCGAATAGAGTTTGCCGCAAGTGCTCCGCGGTGCCGGCGTCTCCGATGAACGAATCTGCGGCCGCCATGGGCGCATGCAACGTGGCCACCCCGAGGCAGTTGGCGAACGCTTCGTGCAGAGCGGTGATGTCACTGAATCCGACTAAGGCCTTGGGCTCTGCCTGCGCCATCGCCGACCAGTCGAGGAGGTCGACCATACGCTGTGCACCGTAACCGCCGCGAGCGCAGACGACCGCGGCCACCGAAGGGTCGCACCAGGCCGCTTGCAGATCAGCGGCGCGGTCGGCGTCAGCGCCGGCTAGGTAATCGAAGCGCTCGTGGCGGTCTGTGACGTGAGGCGCGATGCTCACATCAAGCCCCCAGCCGCGCAGAATATCGCAGCCAGCGTCCAGCCGGTCTTTCGGCACCGGACCGCTCGGCGCCACGACGACCACTCGATCGCCTGTCGTCAGTCTGCGTGGCCGGGTCAACGGTTGCAGGTTCATGGCGTCATCCTGGAATCTGTCGTGGGGTCACCGAGGGGAATGCCACGGCTCGTCAGCGGCAGGCACGTTACCGTACCACCGGCGCCGCGCGCGAGCACGCGACACGGCGATTCTCGCCCCACCTTTTCCGCCCTGCCGCGCCGCACGGTTCCCCTTAGGTGGTCAGCTGGAGGCGGGGAACGTCTCCGGCAGGCTCGAAGCCGAACGTCTGTGCGTACAAGGACAATTCGGCTTCCAGCGCAGTGACGATTGTCTCTTTCTGCCGGAACCCGTGCTGTTCGCCCTCGAAGGTCAGGTAGGCGTGCGGGATTCCACGCCCAGCCATCGCCGCGACGAAACGCTCGGCCTGCACCGGCGGGCAGATCTCATCCTCGAGCCCTTGCAGGAGAAGAAACGGCACCGCGATCTGATCGAGGTGGTTGCTTGGCGATCGATCACGATACCGCTGAGCCGTCGCGGGCCAGGCGCCGATCAGGCTCTCCAGATACTGCGACTCGAAATCATGGGTCTCCCCCGTCCGCCAACCGGCCAGGTCGAGGATCGGGAACATGATGACCCCGCATCGGAACACATCGGTGAAGGCGAGCGCGGCCGCAGTGGTCCAACCTCCCGCGCTCCCGCCACGGATCGCCAGCCGGGCCGGATCCGCCAGGCCGTCGTCGACGAGTGCCTGCGCCACCGCAGCGCAGTCCTCCACGTCGACCACACCCCAGCTCTCCCGGAGCCGGTTTCGGTAGGCGCGGCCGTGGCCGGTCGAGCCGCCGTAGTTGACTTCCACGACACCGATCCCGCGGCTGGTGAAGTAGGCGACCTCAAGGTCGTACACCATCGGTGCCCGGCTGGTGGGCCCGCCGTGCACGAAGACAACGTACGGCGGCAGCTCACCGTCGGGAGCCGCGACGTACTCATTGCGCGGCGGATACACACTGGCGTGGATCTCGCGGCCGTCCTTGCCCGAGAACGTCCGCGCCGACGGATGCGGCAGCAGCGCCTCGTCGACCGGCGCGAGCGCCTCCGGCTCGTGGCTGAGCGTCTGAAGCCCCACGACGTCGGCGGCGGTCACCTGGTACGGGCGGTCATGGCTGGCCGCGACCCCGTAGACAGTGGCTCCGGACCCGGCGAGCGTCGCCGCCCACTCGGTGTGGTCGCCCGCCACGTCCGTCAGATCCCCCGTGGCGGTGTCGAGCACGCCGAGGCGGGTCGACGACCGGCCGTGTACAACGGCGACCCGGCCGTCGCTCAGGGGCTGGAACCACTGCATGCCCAGTACCCACAACGCTCCGCCGAACTCTTCCTCGCGGCGGCACAGATTGACCGCGTCGCCGACCGGGCGCCCGGCATCGTTCAGCTGGACCCGGTGCAGGTTCCACCAGCCGTCAGGGTCGGAGACGTAAAGCAACGTGTCCGGCAACTCCCACTCGGCCTGAACGACGGCCTCGTCCGGGCCTCCTGCCACGGTACCGGGCGGGCCGACGACGCCGTCGGCGCCGATGGTGGCTACCCGCAGCTCGGTCGAGTCCCAGGGCATGGCGGGATGGCCCCAGCCGATCCAGGAAAGCTGCCGGCCGTCCGGCGAACGACGGGGACACGCGAGAAAGTGGCGGTCCGTGACGAGCACCCGCACGCCTGCCGGGTCGGCCGCTGCCGATCCGTCGAGCGGCACCGCCACTATCGCCCGCGTCACGTCGGTGGGCGCCGGGCCGGTGTGCTCCTCACGAATGCACCAGATCTCACTGGCACCGGGTCCGACGATCGGTTCGACATAGCGGTAACCCGCATGGCGGGCGGGGGCAGGGGTCAGCGGTTGCGGCGCGGCGTCGGCCCCGGGCCGGTACCGGTACAGGCGTTGATCGGAGAACTCGGCGAAGACGACCTCTGGACCTACTCCGCCGGAGGGGACCACGACGTACGGGCGCCCGCCGTACTCATGCACCCGGCTACGTACATTCCACGGAGCCGGCAACACGACGTCTCGGCGCGAATCACCCGCGACAGATCCCCGCACCAATGCAACCCGGCCTCCTTCGGCCGGCACTGGTTCGACCCACCAGAGGTGTGAATCGGCAACGCTCACCCAGCCCGGCTTGCCGTGAATCCCGGTGACCGTCGGAGCGTCGATTGGCGACGGCCACGCACCGTGCGGGACGACTTCAGACATCGGTGTCGGTTTCCCTTCCGCTTGTTTTTTCGTCGGTCGCCGGCGGCTGCCTCGACCGCCGAGATGGGCGCTCAGCCGACGTCGGCCAGGAAACGGTCGAGAACCCTGGCGCCGAACTCGAGTGCCTGCACCGGAACACGCTCGTCCACACCGTGGAACAGGGCACCGTAGTCGAACTCCGGCGGCAGCTTGAGCGGGGCGAATCCGTAACCGGCGATACCCAGCCGGGAGAACTGCTTGGCATCGGTACCGCCACCCATGCAGTAGGGCACCACATAGCCGTCAGGGTCCTCGGCCAGTAAGGAGTCGACCATGGCCGCAAACGTGGGTGAGTCGACGGGGGCCGACAGCGGAACCTCGCGGTGATAGTAGTCCCAGTCCACCCGCGGACCCGTGAGTTCCTCTATCGTCTTCTCGAACTCGTCTTCGGTCCCCGGGAGCACACGTCCGTCCACGTGCCCGGTCGCCACACCGGGAATCACGTTGACCTTGTAGCCGGCCTCCAGCATGGTCGGGTTGGTGCTATTTCGGACCGTCGACTCGACCAGCCGCCGAGCCGGGCCTAGCTGCTCGATGACGGCATCAACGTCGAACCCGGCGTCGTCCGGTTCGACCTTCACCCCAAGGGCGGCCCCGATCTGCACAAGGGCTTCTCGGACAGTAGGGGTCAGCCGCACCGGCCACTGGTACTCATTGATCCGGTTCATCGCGGCGGCCAGCGCCCCGACGGCGTTGTCGCGGTTGACCTTCGATCCGTGCCCGGCCGTACCGCGAGCGGTCAGCTTGAGCCAGGCAGTTCCGCGTTCGGCGGCCCCGATCGGGTACAGCCGGCACCCGTTGGCGTGGAAGGTGTACCCACCCGACTCGCTGATGCCTTCGGTGCAGCCTTCGAAGAACTCCGGGTGCTTATCGGCCAGGAAGCCGGCGCCGTAGGCGCCGGTGTCTTCCTCATCCGCGGTAAAGGCCAGCACGATGTCGCGACGCGGCTGACGGCCGGCCGTGGACCAGGAACGCACCACGCTGAGGGTCATGGCGACCATGTTCTTCATGTCTACCGCTCCGCGGCCCCAGAGGACGCCGTCGCGGACCTCGCCGGAGAACGGGTGGACGCTCCAGTCCGCCGCGTCGGCCGGAACGACGTCCAGATGGCCGTGTACCAACAGACCCGGAAGCTCAGGTTCCGAGCCGGGGATCCGGGCGACGACGTTGGTCCGGCCGGGGGCAGACTCCAGCAGGGTCGCGCTGACGCCCACCTCTTCGAGACGTTGCGCGACGTATTCGGCAGCAGGGCGTTCCACGCAGTCACCGCCGCCGCGGTTGGTGGTGTCGATTCGGATCAGGTCGGAAGCGAGCGCAACGACATCGAGTTCAGCCATAGTCCTGTTCTATCGCGTTGGAAATCAGCGTGGTCACCGCTTTGAAGCAACGGATCATCTCGTAGGCCGACGTCGCCTCGTAGCCCACACGGCGTGGGCCTGTCCGGCCCACGGTCGGGACCATGCAGGCGAAGTCAGCCAGTTGGGTCGCGTCGACCTCGACCTCGACGCGGAACCGGCGTGGCCCGGGTGGATCGTGCCGCCCGGCGAGTGCGGTGGCCGCTTTGGCAGCCGACCGGATGTCGGCGAAAGTACGTGCCAGCGGCCGGCAGCGTGCGGCATAGCGGGATACGTAGTCCTTCACCGCCACGGTCTGGGCTTGCGGCGCATAGGACGCGGCGTCCGCGCACGCTTGGTCGTCGCCCGTCACCAGTACCACGGGTGCACCGTACTCCGCTGTCACCAGCGAGTTGAGGTAGCCCTCACTCGCGGGCCGGTCGTCTACCCAGACACCGGTGATGGAGTTCGCGAGATAGGTGTGGGCCAGGACGCCCTCGGTTCCGGCACCGGCGTGGTACCCGAGGAAAACGACGCCGTCAATGTCACCCTGCTGCACGCCTTCGACCATGGTCAGAGCTTTGTGCCGACCGGTGATCATCTCCGCACGGTGATCAAGTTCTTCGAGTAGCAAGTTGCGCATGGTGGCGTGTGCCTCATTGACCAGGACCTCCCGGGCGCCACCGTCGAAGAGCCCCGCGATCGCCGCGTTCACGTCTGAGGTGAACATCGGCCGGCACCGCTGCCAGGCCGCCGTTCCCGGCTCGACATCAGCCGGCCATGTGACGCCCGTGGCCCCTTCCATGTCCGCTGATACCAAATACTTCACAAATCGCTACCGTACGCGACTCGTCTTGCGGACAGAAGAGGGGTTTGCCGAATCTTTTCCTCCCAGGCAGCCGCTATGGCGTAGCGACCTCCACTTCGAAGCCTTCTTCGTTCTCGAAATAGGCGGCGTAATGGTGCGGCCCACCCGCATAAGGGTGCTGGTCAGCGAACATCAGCCGCCAGCCGTAGGTGGGCGCCTCGGACACGATCCGGTCGACCATCCACCGCTCCGGCACCGCGAGCGCCAGGTGATTCAGCCCAGGTGCCTTGCGGTTGTACGGCGTCCAGGCGATATCCGGCGACTGCTCGATCACGACGTACGGACCGCCACCCGGCGACTGCCACGACCGGCCGTTGTCCCATACCTGGAACAACGTCCAGCCCAGACGCTCGAACAGCCACCCGAACGAGCGGGTGGCCAGCTCGATGTCCCGGGTCCAGATCTCGACGTGGTGCAGTCCCGTGGAGGGCGTCTGAACATCGGACAGCGAGGGGTCGTCCGAAGGAGAGTCATAGCCGTTCACCGCCGGCTGTTGGTGAGTGCGCTGAACCGGCTGAGTGTAGGACGGGTCGAGTGCACGCAGGGCAGGATCGAGTTCGTTGACCGCGGAGTCGGTCAGCGGGTCGGCGTCGGCCGCCGGCTCACCGAAGCCCGTATACGGCGCCGCCGCGGCTGGCGGCGGGTAGACCGGCGGGCTCACCGGGGGCGGGACCCCCGGAGCCATGGGCGGCGCGGCATGCCCAGGAGGCTCGGGCGCACCCCAGCCGGCGTCCGGTGCACGTTGCATCTGCGGCGCGTGCTGGGTGGGCGGCCCGTATTGGTGGGTTTGCGGCGCCTGCTGGGCCTGGCGCATCTTGCGCAGCTCCGCGGCAGCGGCATCCAGCCAATCGTCGACGTCGTCCATCGAGTAGCCCTCGCGCATGCGGACGACCTTGAACTCTTCGGACTCGATCCTCTCGGGTGTGATGCCCTTACCCGCCGGACGGCCGTCGAGCGCATCGATGACCTGGTCCACGAAATCATCGACGGCGTCGAGGTCGTACCCCTCCCGCATCCGTACCGTACGGAACTCAGGTTCGCGACTCACAGCCACTGCATCGTCACACTCCTTATGAAACGAGAACAGCCGGCCACGGCAGGGCGGCATTCAACGGCGAGAGCCCTAGGACTCCCGCCTTGAAAGCCGTGTCCCCCGTGACCGGCTCCTCCAAGCAGAACGTAGTCTAGACGCACCACTCGCGAGTGGTTAGGAATCTTAGACGCCCGAGGTTGCGAGCTGTCCACAGGCCCCATCTATGTCACGTCCACGTGTGTCACGTACCGTAACAGGTAAGCCGAAGCTCTCAAGTGTCCGGACAAATGTCCGCTCCACTTCAGGGTCCGACGCGGTCCACTTCGAGCCAGGCGTGGGGTTGAGCGGAATCGGGTTCACATGAACCCATCCACGGCCGCGTTCGGTCAGCAGCCGGCCCAGCATCTCGGCCCGCCAGGCGTGATCATTGATGTCTCTGATCAGGGCATATTCTATTGACACCCGCCGTCCGGTACGGTCGAAGTAGCGCCGGGCGGCGTCCAGCGCCTCGGCCACTTTCCATCGCGTGTTGACCGGCACCAGTTCGTCGCGCAGCTCGTCGTCGGGCGCGTGTAAGGACAGGGCAAGTGTGACCGAAAGGCCCTCGTCGGCCAGCCGATCGATCGCCGGCACCAGTCCAACGGTTGAGATAGTGACACCACGCTGGCCGATGCCGAGGCCGGCCGGGGCCGGATCGGTCATCCGCCGGGTAGCGGACACAACGGCCTTGTAGTTGGCCATCGGCTCGCCCATACCCATGAACACGACATTGGTGATCCGGCCCGGTCCCCCAGGGATCTCGCCGTCGGCCATCATGCGGGCCCCGGCGACTACCTGTTCGACGATCTCCGCAGTAGACATGTTCCGAGTGAGTCCCTGCTGGCCGGTGGCGCAGAAGGGGCAGTTCATGCCACACCCCGCCTGGCTCGACACACAGATGGTGACTCGCTCGCGAGCACCGCTGTAGCGCATCAGCACACTCTCGACCAGGGAGCCGTCGAACAGCCGCCACAGGGTCTTGCGGGTCGAACCACCGTCGGTCTCCATGTGCCGCACCGGAGTGACCAACGACGGCAGCAGCGACCCGCTGAGCTGATCTCGGGTGCTCGCGGGGATGTCGGTCATCTGTTCCGGATCCGCCGTCAAGCGGCCGAAGTAGTGCCGGGAGAGCTGGTCAGCCCGGAAGGGCTGTTCCCCTTGCTCGGCGACGGCTTGCCGCCGCCCGGCTACGTCGAGGTCGGCCAGATGGCGTGGAGGCTTGCCGCGACGCACCGGCGTCAGCTGGAGTTCTCCTGGTTTGAGGGCAGAGCTGTCAGTAGCCATAACGACGACGATTCTCCCACGAAACTCGGCGGCGGAAGAATTAGCAGCCTGTCGACCAGGTCTTCTTACCCGTCCTCGGCGTAGAACCTGGTCAACTGGACACTAGAAGACGTACGTGAGCACCAGCCAAACCAGTGGCGCGGTCGGCAGCAGCGAGTCAAGGCGATCCATCACGCCTCCATGGCCAGGCAGCAACGAACTCATGTCCTTGACACCGAGATCACGTTTGATCATCGACTCACCGAGATCGCCGACGGTGGCGCCGACGACGCCGACGATTCCCAGCACGACGCCGGCCCACCATGGCGCGTCGAAGGCCAGCACGGCCACGGCGATGCCGGCACCTGTTCCGAGCAGCAGCGAGCCGCTGAAGCCCTCCCACGTCTTCTTGGGGCTGACGGTGCGGGCCATGGGATGCTTGCCGATCAGGATGCCGGTGAAGTATCCGCCGGTGTCCGAAGCCACCACAACCAGCAGCAGAGCCATGACCTGCCAGTGGCCGTCGTCGGCGCGCATCATCAGCATCGCGAAGCCGGCCAGGAACGGCACGTACACCGCCGTGAATACGCCGGCGCTGACGTCACGGACGTAACCCGTGGCGGGGTCGCCGAGGCGCCACACACAGATGGCGACAACGGTCAGCCCGAGCCCGACCACGAGCGGCGACGTGCCCGCGACGAATGTGCCGATCAGCATCAGCGCCGTGCCGATCAGAATAGGCACCAGCGGAATGGCGACGCCACGCGACAGGAAAGCCTGAGACAGCTCCCAGACCGCCAGGATCATGACGACGACCACGAGGCCGGCGAAGGCAGGCGGGTAGAGGAAGAGCGTGCTGATGACCAGGGCGCCCAGCCCCACACCCACGGCTGTCGCGGCACGAAGGTCTCGGCCGGCCCGTGGCGCTTGCCGCTCACTGGGCGTGGACGTGGGTTCCGGCTCCTCGTCAGAACCGCTCGAAGTCCCTGTCATAACCAGGCCTGACACGCGCTAGACCTCAAGCAGCTCGGCTTCTTTGTGTTTCAGCAACTCGTCGACCTGATCGACGTGGTTCTTGGTCAGCGTTTCCAGCTGCTTCTCGGCGCGCCCGGCTTCGTCCTCGCCCACCTCGCCGTCGTGGACGAGCTTCTCGAGCGTCTCCTTCGCGTGCCGGCGGATGTTACGGATGGAAACCCGGATCCCTTCCGCCTTCTCGCGGGCCAGCTTGATGTACTCCTTGCGGCGCTCCTCGGTCAGCTGCGGCAGCACCACACGGATGACCTGGCCGTCGTTGGAGGGGTTGACACCGAGGTCGGAGTCCCGGATGGCTCGTTCGACGGCCGCCATCGAGCTCTTGTCATAGGGATGCACGGTGATCATCCTGGCGTCGGCCACATGGAATGACGCCACCTGGTTGATGGGTGTCGGCGCCCCGTAATAGTCGACGAGGATCTTGTTGAAGAGAGAAGGATGAGCCCGTCCGGTCCGGATCGAGGCGAAGTCCTCCTTGCCGACCGATACCGCCTTTTCCATCTTCTCTTCGGCCTCGAAGAGTGTTTCCTCGATCACCGCTGCTCCTTTGCCCTAGTGTGCACCCACCGACGCTCACGCCGAGAGATCGAAGTGTCTCGTATCAGCACGTCAGCTGTCGAGGACCTGGCCCGTTTCGGCATTGCCAGCAAACACAGTATCCACGTCGGAGGCTACGACCGTACCGATGGGTTCGCCGCGAATGGCGCGGGCGATGCCGTAGTCCTCCCCCAGCCCGAAGACGACGATAGGAAGTTTGTTGTCCGCGCAAAGACTGAAGGCGGCCGGATCGGCCACCGCGAGCCGCCGCCGCATGACTTCCCGGTAGGTGATGCTGAGGTACTTGCGGGCCTTCGGGTCCTCGCGAGGATCGGCCTCATATACCCCGTCGACGCCGTTCTTCGCCATCAGCAACCGGTCGCAGCCGATCTCCAGCGCACGTTGAGCCGCCACCGTGTCGGTAGTGAAGTACGGCATCCCGGCGCCCGCCCCGAAAATGACCACCCGCCCCTTCTCGAGGTGCCGGGCAGCTCGGCGCGGGATGTACGGCTCGGCCACCTGCCCCATGGTGATGGCCGTCTGGACCCGGGTATCAACCCCGCGTTGCTCGAGGAAGTCCTGCAGGGCCAGGCAATTCATCACGGTTCCGAGCATGCCCATGTAGTCGCCACGAGCCCGGTCCATGCCGTTGTTCTGGAGTTCGGCGCCGCGGAAGAAGTTCCCGCCCCCAACCACGATGGCGACCTGAACACCTTCATCGACCACGCTCGCGATCTGAGCGGCGATCTGTTTGACGACGTCGGGATCAACGCCGACCTTGCCGCCGCCGAACACCTCACCCGAGAGCTTCAGCAGTACTCTCCTGCCGTGCGCCCGGCCGTCGCCCGTCGTCAAAGCTGACATCTCGTCAGCTGTCTGCTCCACCATGGCGCCAGCCTCCTCATGCTCCCGGCGTACCTCACCACGCCCCATGATCATCGATGATCGCCAGCGGCGGGCTGCCGCAACGATCAACGATGATCATGAGTACCACGTCCGTCTCCGATTCTCAGGCGCCGACGTCGAACCGGGCGAACCGTTTGACGGTCACTCCGGCCTCGTCGAGCATGGCACCGACCGTCTTCTTGGAGTCCTTGACCGACGCCTGGTCGACCAGGACGTTCTCCTTGAAGAAGCCGTTGACCCGGCCCTCCACGATCTTCGGCAGCGCCTGCTCGGGCTTACCTTCCTCGACGGCCGTGGCCTCGGCGATGCGCCGTTCGTTGGCCACGACGTCGGCCGGCACGTCGTCCCGCGACACGTACTGCGGACGCATCGCCGCCACCTGCATGGCAGCGTCCCGGGCTGCGTCCGCGTTGTCTCCGGAGTACTCGACGATCACACCCACCTGGGGCGGAAGGTCGGCCGAGCGGCGGTGCAGGTACGTGGCGACCGCGCCGTCGAAGACCGCGACCTGGCGGATCTCCAGCTTCTCACCGATGACGGCCGAGGCCGCCGCTACAGCGTCGCCCACGGTACGGCCGTCGGACAGCGTCACCGCGGACAGCGCGGCGACGTCGGCCGGCTTGCTCGCCGCGGCCGCGGAGACGATCTCGGCTGCCAGCTCCTGGAAATCAGCGTTCTTCGCCACGAAGTCGGTCTCGCACGCGAGCTCGATCATCGCCGCGCCCTCCGCGGCGATCAGACCGTTGGCCGTGGTGCGCTCGGCGCTGCGCTTCGCGGCCTTGGCCGCACCTTTGATCCGCAGCACCTCGACCGCTTGGTCGAAGTCGCCGTCGCTCTCCTCGAGGGCCTTCTTGGCATCCATCATTCCCGCGCCGGTGGCGTCGCGCAGTTTCTTGACATCCGCCGCTGTGAAGTTCGGCATCTCTTACGCTTCTCTCTCCGTTATCGTGGCTCGTCGGGGATTTGTTGCCGGGCCGGACCAACGGTCTGCCGTGCTACCAGCGGCTGCTCGCCGAGTGGTCGACGGCCCTTCGTCTCGTCAATCACGTACGACGGCAGCGGCGTTCCTCGAAGCCGGGAACGCCGCTGCCGTTGAACAGGCTCAGGCCTGAGAACTCGCGGTCTGGGCGAGGTCGGCCTCTGCCTCGGTCGTCGGCTCT
Organism: Phytoactinopolyspora mesophila; assembly: GCF_010122465.1. Classification (NCBI taxonomy): domain Bacteria; kingdom Bacillati; phylum Actinomycetota; class Actinomycetes; order Jiangellales; family Jiangellaceae; genus Phytoactinopolyspora; species Phytoactinopolyspora mesophila. Next base: position 190,355 of record NZ_WLZY01000007.1, read on the forward strand.
TGCGCAGCCGGTGCCGACTCGTCGGCCGCAGCAGCTGTGGCAGCCTGCTCTTCGGTCGCGGGGGCGGCCTCCTTGTTCGCGCCACCCTCGGCGCCCACGAGCAGTTCTTTCTCCCACTCGGCCAACGGCTCGTCAGCGGCGACCTCGGCAGCAGCCTCGTCCCCGGGGCGCTGCCCATGGCGCGCGATCAGACCGTCGGCAACGCCGTCGGCGACAACCCGGGTCAGCAGGTTGACCGCACGGATCGCGTCGTCGTTACCCGGGATCGGGAAGTCGACCTCGTCCGGATCACAGTTGGTGTCCAGAATGGCGACCACCGGGATGCCGAGCTTGCGGGCCTCGTCGACAGCGAGGTGCTCCTTCTTGGTGTCGACGATCCATACCGCGCTGGGAACCTTCCCCATGGTGCGTACACCACCGAGCGTCCGGTCCAGCTTGTCCCGCTCACGCTTACGCATGAGCAGCTCTTTCTTCGTCAGCCCCGACGCGGCGACGTCGTCGAAGTCGAGCTCTTCGAGCTCCTTCAACCGCTGAAGCCGCTTGTTGACCGTCTGGAAGTTGGTCAGCATGCCACCGAGCCAGCGCTCGGTGACGTAGGGCATGTTCACCCGGGTCGCCTGCTCACGGACGGCTTCCTGCGCCTGCTTCTTGGTGCCGACGAACAGGATGGTGCCGCCGTGGGCGACCGTCTCCTTGATGAACTCGTATGCGCGGTCGATGTAGGACAACGACTGCTGCAGGTCGATGATGTAGATGCCATTGCGCTCAGTGAAGATGAACCGCTTCATCTTCGGGTTCCAGCGCCGAGTCTGGTGCCCGAAGTGTACGCCGCTCTCCAGGAGCTGCTTCATGGTGACGACGGCCATAGCCGCGCCTACCTCCCTCTCGCGCCTACACTCCGGGAGGCGCGTCGTTGTGGTTGTCTCGCGGACAGCCCGGTTACTGCCGCGCCTGGTGCCCGAAAGTCCTACCGCCAACCCTGGCAGCGCCAGGGACCACGACAGCGGACCGATACAACGGACACGCGAATTTTTGGCCCAGTCAAACTGAACCAACCGCCAGTGTACGGCACACCCGGCCGCCTCACCACCCGCCCACCACACGCGCTGCACCCCACCTTTCCGGTGATCGTCAGTGGGTTGTGGTCGCTCGTGGGTGATCGTCAGTGGGATGTGGTGGCGGTTCAGCGACCACAACCCACTGACGATCACCGGAGAAGGGTCAGCCCGTCACGCCGTGGAGGTGGCAGGCGGCTAGATGCTGGGCTGGGAGATGCTGGCCATCGTCGGCGGCCCCCTCCGCGCTCACCCCGGGCTCCTCCGCGCTCACCCCGGGCTCCTCCGCGCTCGCACCGCTGACCCCTGGCTCCTCCGCGCTCGCACCGCTCACCCCGGGCTCCTCCGCGCTCGCACCGCTCACCCCGGGCTCCTCCGCGCTCGCACCGCTCACCCCGGGCTCCTCCGCGCTCGCACCGCTCACCCCGGGCTCCTCCGCGCTCGCACCATTCACACCGGTCGCACCGGTCGCACCGGTCGCGCCGACGGACTGCAGCACAGGGTCGTGGTGCGGGCACGGCTCGAACACCTTCGGGCACCGGGTCCGGAACCTGCAGCCCGACGGCGGATCGGCCGGGCTCGGCACGTCACCGTGAAGCACTATGCGCCGGCGCTCCCTTTCGCGTTCCGGCACCGGTACGGGCACCGCTGACACCAGCGCCTCGGTGTATGGGTGCTCCGGTGTGCTCACCAGCGACGTCGCGGGGCCCACTTCGACGACGCGCCCGAGGTACATCACCGCGATCCGGTCCGCGATCTGCCGGACCGCCGCGAGGTCGTGGGAGACGAACAGATAGGTCAAGCCGAACTCACGCTGCAGACGGACGAGCAGGTTGACCACCTGCGCTTGCACCGAGACATCCAGAGAGGCGATCGGCTCGTCGCAGACGATGAACTCGGGCTCACCCGCCAGTGCGCGGGCGATACCGACCCGTTGCCGTTGCCCGCCGGAGAACTCGTGCGGATAACGCCCACGCAGGTCCGGGTCCAACCCCACGACCTCCATCAGCTCCCCGACCCTGGCCGCCTGGGCAGCACGCCCGCGGCGCAACCGGTGAATCAGCAGTGGTTCACCGATCGAGTCGCCTACGGTCCGTCGGGGATCCAGCGACGCGAAAGGGTCCTGGAAGATCATCGCCATCCGCCGCCGGAGCGATCTGAGCTGCGAGGCCGGCAGCGCCGTGACGTCGACGCCGTCGAACTCGATCCGCCCGGCTGTCGGTTCCACCAGTCGTAAGAGCGCGTTGCCAAGCGTGGATTTCCCGCATCCGGATTCCCCGACGAGGCCGAGTGTCTCGCCGCGGCGAACCTGCAGGTCCACGCCGTCCACGGCTCGCACGTGGCCGGTGACACCGCGGAAGGGCGCCGTCGAACGGATCGGGAAATGAACCTCCACCCCCGCAGCCGTGACCAGAATGTCGTCGCTCACGTCAGGGCCCTTCCGGCGAGTAGAACGTCGCCGCTCGATGCCGGCGACCACCGGCGACCTGCGTCAGCGGCGGCACCTCATGGCTGCACCGGTCGTCGGCGCGGATCGGGCATCGGGGAAAGAACGCACACCCGGGCGGCAGCGCGACGGGATCGGGTGGCAGCCCTGGCATGGTCAGCAGCGGATCCCGGTCACGAGCTGCGCGGGGATCGTCCACGACCGGCATGGAGCCGAGCAACCCCCGCGTGTACGGATGAACCGGGCGGTCGAACAGCTCGTCCGCGCTTCCTTCTTCCACCGTGCGGCCCGCGTACATCACCAGGACGTGATGGGCAATACCCGCAACCACACCAAGATCGTGCGTAATCCACACCACGCCGGTGCGGTGTTCGGCCTGAAGTCGCTGGATCAGCTCGAGGATCTGCGCCTGAACAGTGACGTCCAGCGCCGTCGTCGCCTCGTCGGCGATCAACACCCGCGGCTCACCGGCCAGCGCTATGGCGATCATCACCCGCTGCCGCATCCCGCCGGACAGCTGGTGAGGATACGCGTCCAGCCGAGACCTCGGGTCCGGTATGCCCACCTCTGCCAGCAGTTCCTCCGCCCGTTTGCGAGCGACGTCCTTCGCGGTGGATCGGTGCGCGCGGATCGCCTCGACGATTTGCCGCCCGACCGTCAGCACCGGGTTGAGCGACGTCATCGGATCTTGGAAGACCATGCCGATACCCGCACCCCGGATCGCCCGCAAGTACTCTTCCGGCCGCCCGATGAGCTCTTCGCCGCCGAAGATGGCACTTCCCTGGACCCGCGCGACGCCCGTGGGCAACAGTCCGAGCAACGCCAGCGTGCTGACGCTCTTACCCGAGCCCGACTCGCCCACGATCGCCAATGTCCGCCCCGCCTCGACGTCGTACGTCACGCCGTTGACGACGCGCGCCAAGCCACGCCGCGTGCGAAACGCCACATGCAGATCGCGCACCGACAGCACCGCCTCGCTCGTCATCTGCCCCCTCCCTTTCCGGTCAGCACGGAACGCTGGCGTGGGTCCAGCACGTCGCGCAATGCGTCACCGAAGACGTTGAACGCGAGCACGACGAGGAAGATCGCCAAGCCGGGGAACAGCGCTATCCACCACGCCTGTTCGATGAATCCACGCCCTTCGGCGAGCATGAGGCCCCAGGACGGATTCGGTGGCTGCGTGCCCAGGCCCACAAAACTCAGTGCGGCCTCGGACAGAATCGCGAAGGCCAGGCTGATCGTCGTCTGGACGATGATGGGCGGCGCGGCGTTGGGCAGCACATGGCGGAAGATGATCCGCAGGTCGCCGGCGCCGCTGGCTCTCGACGCGCGGATGAACACCTCTTCGCGGACGCTCAAGACGCTGGCGCGGGTGACTCTGGCGAAAATCGGCGTGTAGACGATACCGATGGCGATCATCGCGTTCGTCTCACCCCGGCCCAGGATGGCCAGCACCGCGATCGCCATCAACAACGCCGGGAAGGCGAACAGCATGTCCATGAATCGCATCAGCGCGTCGTCGACCCACCGGCCGAAATACCCGGCGAACAGGCCGATCAGCACACCGGCCACCAGCGAGATACCGACCGCCACCGCCCCCACGCGCAGCGACACCTCCGCCCCCATCAGCACCCGCGAGAACACGTCCCGCCCGAACTGATCGGTGCCGAACCAATGTGCACCCGACGGCGACTCGAGCTGATCTCCGACGAATTGCTCGTTGTACCCGTACGGCGCGAGCCACTCTCCGAATATCCCGATGAACACCAAAACCAGCAGGACCACACCGGCCACGACAGCCATCGGGTTGCGCAGGAGGAGCGTGATGGTCTCCGCCCACCGCGGGCGATGTTTCTCAGGCCTGGCGACGTGGTCGCCGCTGGTGACGTCGTCGCTGGTCATGACGCCGCCTTCTGATAGCTGATCCGCGGATCCAGTTTCGCGTACACCAGATCGACGACGAGATTCACCACGAGGAAGATCACCGCGAACAGCAGTACCGCTCCCTGTAGCAGCGAGTAGTCCCGGCCTTCGACTGCCTGCAGCGCCATCTGCCCGAGCCCTGGCCACGCGAAGACGATCTCGACGATCACGACGCCGGAGAGCAAGTAGGCCAGTTGCACGCCGCCGACGGTCACCAACGGCACCAGCGCGTTGCGCAGCACGTGCCAGGTGAGGACATCACGTGCACGCATGCCCTTGGCCCGGGCGGCGCGGACATGATCCTGCCCCAGCGCCTCCAGCACCGACGAGCGGACGAACCGGGTCAGGATCGAGCCGCTGGCCACCCCGGCTGTGATGGCCGGCATGATCAGGTGCCGGGCCCATTGGAGCGGATCGTCGGTCAGCCCGACGTACCCGCCGGAAGGCAACCATCCCAGGGTGCCGGCGAAGATCAGGATGAACATGATCCCCATCCAGAAGTCCGGGATGCTCAAGCCGGCTTGACTGCCGACGGTCGCAAACCAGTCCACCGGCGAGCGCGGCTTCAACGCCGAGATAGTGCCCAGTGGTATCGCGATCAACAACGCGACCATGATCGCCGCTATCGCGAGCGACACGGTGGCCGGAACACGTTCCATGATCAGCTCGGACACCGGCCGTCCGCTGCGAAAGCTCACCCCGAGATCGCCGGTCACGGCCGATCCGATCCAGTTGAAGTACTGGATCAGGAGGGGGTCGTCCAGGCCCGCGCGCTCGCGCATGGCGAGGTACGTCGCTTCCGTCCCGCGAGTGCCCAGCGCTTGCCGGATCGGGTCGCCGGGCACGAGATGAATGATCGCGAAGACGAGAATACTGACGCCGATCAGCACGATCACCGACTGGAGCAGCCGGCGCAGCACGTACCCGCTCACGGACCACCGCCGTGAGCCGGCGCCGTAGCCACACGACCATGATCATTGTCCGGTTGTGGGCGCACTGGCACCCACAACCGGACAATGATCAAGCCACCAAGGCCTATCTGCGAAGCTGTCACTCCGGCAGCGTCACGTTCTCGAAGTTGATCGCCCGGTCCGGGCGGATCTCGTAACCCCCGACACCTTCGGCCCACGCTTGAACCACGTCGGGGTTGTACAGGTAGATGTAGCTGGCGTCGCCGACGATCATCTCGGCGGCTTGGTCGTACAGCGCCTTTCGCGCATCTTGATCGAGTTCGGCGGCGGCTTGGTCGAGCAGGCTGTCGACCTCGTCGTTCGAGTATCCCTGCGCGTTGAATCCGCCGTCGCTGTGGTGCTGAGCGTGGTAGAAGTCGAACGGGTCGAGATTGCCGAGCCAGGACCACATGAACGCGTCGAACTCACCCTCGGCCTGGCGGTCCAGCCACGTGCTGTCCGGCTCCTGTTCGATGGTGACATCGATGCCGATCTCGGACAGGTTGGCCTCCATCGCCTGAGCGGCCTGCACACCCTCGGTGTCCTGAACCACCATGATCGCCAGCGACTGGCCCTCGTCGACGCCGGCAGCGTCCAGCAGCGAGCGGGCCTCGTCCGGGTCGTGCTCGAACGGCGCGTAGTCGTGGAACCAGAAACTGTCCGCCGGGATGGCTGTCTGGTTCACCGTGGCCGCGCCGAACTGAGCGACGTCCACGACCTGGTCGCGGTTGATGCCCGTCGCCACCGCCTGCCGCGCCTCGACCTGGTCCCACGGCTCCACTTCCTGGTTCAACGCCACGTACCAGTAGTCGACGCTCGGCGAGATGCCGACCTCGATACCGGCTTCTCCCTGCAGCGTGTCGATGTCCTGCGGCGGGATGTTGTCGGTCCAGTGGATCTCGCCGTTTCGCAGCGACGTCAAAGCCGTGGTGGCCTCACCGACGTAGCGGAACTCGACCGCTTCGACGGTGGGCGTGCCGCCCCAGTAGTCGTCGAACGCGGTGATCGTCATACCGCCGGCACCGGGCGAGCCGAGCTCGAACGGCCCGGTCCCGACCGCTTCGGTGGACAGATCGTGCTCGTCCGCCGCGCCCTCGGGGATGATCGCCATGCCTTTGAAGCCGCCGACGTTGGCGAGCAGGTTAGGGGCCGGCTCGCTCAGTTCCATGACGACGGTGTGCGGGTCGGGCGCGGAGATCTCATCCACCGACGCGAAGCGGAAGGCGTTCGCCATCTCGTCATCGATGATCCGGTTGAACGAGTAGACCACATCGTCCGAGCTGAACTCGCTGCCATCATGGAACGTGACATCGTCACGGAGGGTGAACGTCCAGGTCAGGCCGTCTTCGCTCGTGTCCCACTCGGAGGCGAGACTCGGCTGGAACTCGCCCTCGGCGTCGGGCACGACGAGGGTGTCGTACACGTTCTCGAGCACCTGGAAGCTCGCGTATGCCGAGGTTGCATGCGGGTCGAACTGGTCCGGCTCGCCGGAGATGGCGGCTATCAGGGTGCCGCCGGCCGGTGCGCCGTCGGCGTCCTCGCCGTTGTCGGCTGGTGTGTCGTCGATCGGCACGCCCTCGTCGTCGCCACCACACGACGCCAGCACCAGCGCAGTGCCGAAAGCCAGCGCGCCCATCGTCCGGAGTCCTCTTCGTCTCGTTCGCGCCATTGCTCTCGTCTCCCTCTGGCCAAGCCTTCGTATCGAATCCACGACTCGGTCGCGACCACCGGCGGGCGTTCGCCGCGGATCTCGTCGCCTCACGTTAGTCACACATCTATACCCACGTTCGAGCCTTTCGAGTTACCCCCGGCGCACGTCCACTTAATAGCCACCTTCGACCACCTTCGTTATCGTTTCGTGACATCGGTGTGACCGAAATGCTCGGCGTGTCCGTTGAACGTTGTCCAAAGGACGGCGGCCGGTCGGCCGGAAGTTGTCCACATTCGCCGAAGTCCGTCCTGACGTCGGTGGGTCCGGGCGGCAAGGCTCGGACCCATGAACCCGATCATCGCGTTGTTCAAGATCATGGCTATCGTCTCCATGCTGGCCGTTGCCGAGCCGGCCGATGCGACCGGCCGCTGGGTTTACCCGGTCGGACCGCCCCATGGCCCGGCCGATGTGGCTCGCGGCTTCGATCCGCCTGAGCAGCCATGGGGCGCCGGCCATCGCGGGGTCGACCTGCGGGCGCCCGAGGGCTCCGAGGTCAGGGCGGGCGGCTCCGGCCGGATCACCTACGCGGGCATGCTGGCAGGGCGCGGTGTCGTGGTGATCGACCATGGCACGCTGCGAACCACATACGAGCCGGTTGACGCCAGCGTGCGGGTCGGTGCCCGGATCACAGCCGGCGAGCCCATCGGCAGCTTGTCCGCCCGCGGCAGCCATTGCGCTCCGGCGTCGTGTCTTCATTGGGGCGCGATCCGGGGCAATACCTACGTCGATCCGCTCGATCTGATCAGCGTCCGGGGCACCCGCCTGCTACCCCTCGGCCAACGCGCCATAACGGAGAAGCCACCTCCACCTCCGGATCCGCCGCCGGTCAGCGGCGAGCTCGGCTGGCCGGTACGTAATCCGTACGTCACCTCGCCGTATGGCCTGCGGACCCACCCGATCACCGGTGAGCGCAAGCTGCACGACGGAACCGACTTCCGCGCCCGGTGCGGTACCCCGATCCTGGCCTCGGCCTCCGGCCGGGTGACCGGCGCCGGGCCGCGAGGTGCTTACGGGTTGCAGGTGAGCCTCGATCACGGACGGATCGGAGACATCACCATGGCGACGTCGTACAGCCACCTGTCCCGCTTCGCGGTGAGACAGGGCCAAAGCGTGCGGTCCGGCGAGGTGATCGGCTGGTCCGGCAACACCGGGTTGTCTACCGGGTGCCATCTACATTTCATGGTCTACGCCGGCGGTTCGCTGAGTGATCCGATGACGTGGCTGCCAGCCCGCACGCAAGAGAGGTGACCACCCGGGGCCCGCTCCGATTCGGATAAGGGCCATTCCAGTGCCGAATAGCCACTGCCGCGGGCAGGCCCGGCTTGGCACACTAAGAACTCGCGCGAACTGGCGCCCCTATTCGCGCGGGTTCTAAGTACTCCTCGGACGAGCGCTGGGCCCCGTATCCGCTGCACTACCGTCAGGAGACCACGCGTGAGCGAACCCCGGACACCTGGCAGAGAATACGAACCTGCTGTTGCCAGCCGGCAGGTCCTGGTGATCGGCGGCACCAGCGGAATCGGCGCTGCCGTGGCCGAACGGTTCGCCCGCGACGGTGCCGAGGTCACGGTAGCCGGCCTGGACAGCTCGTCGGTCCCGGAGACGCTCGCCACCAAGGTAGACCTCGCCGAGCTGGACATTCGCGACAACGGCGCCGTCGAGACCTTGATCTCGCGATTCAGCACACTCGACGTTCTGGTCAACGCCGCGGGCATACTCCAGCGTGATGAGGAATTCCGGCCGGAGGTGTTCAGCGACATCCTGGCGGTCAACCTCACCGGCACCATGCGCGCCAGCACCGCCGCCCACCCCCTGCTCGCGCAATCGTCCGGCTGCATAGTGAACATCGCGTCCATGCTCAGCTACTTCGGCGGGCCACGGGTACCTGCCTATTCCGCGAGCAAGGGTGGGATCGTGCAGCTCACGAAATCCTTCGCCGTCGCCTGGGCGGCTGACGGCGTCCGGGTCAATGCGGTGGCACCCGGCTGGATCCGGACGAACATGACACGCGAACTCCAAGAGTCACCTGAGGCAGCCGAGCAGATCATCAGACGCACCCCCATGGGTACGTGGGGTGAGGCGGCCGACGTCGCCGCGGCGGTGGCCTTCCTCGCCGGACCGGACGCCGCCTTCATCACCGGTGCGGTGCTGCCAGTCGACGGCGGGTACCTCGCAACTTGACACCTTCCGGCAGAGCCGCGCGCACGCTGCATAGAAGCTACAGGAGGCAACCATGACAACCGCTCCGCACATCCCATTGTCCAGCGACTATCCCGACGAGATCGCCGTAGCGGCGCTGCCGGAGGACCCACGGGTGTGGGTCCCACAAGCACCCAACGTGTGGTTCCGCCCGCTCATGCTGAACACGGTGACCGGACAGTGGTGCAACCTGCTCAAGGTCACCGCCTCGGGAATCGTCTCGCGCCACCGTCACCCCGGCGCGGTCTTCGGCTACGTCCTGAAAGGCCGCTGGCACTACTACGAGCACGAGTGGGTCGCCGAGGCCGGCCACTTCGTGTACGAGCCTCCTGGCGAGATCCACACTCTCGCGGTGCCGGAAGACTGCGACGAAATGATCACGTTCTTCAACATCCTCGGCGCGATGGTCTATGTCGACGAAGACGGTCATCAGATCGGCTACGAGGACACTTTCACCAAGATCGACATGTGCCGCGCGCACTACGCTAGTGTCGGCCTCGGGTCGGACTACGTGGACCAGTTCATCCGCTGAGTCGAGCATTAGTGCTCGCCGAACTCCGGTGCGACTGATGGCGTAGCCCGTCCGGGTACCACGCAGCAGGCCATCGATCCGCGGGAATGTGCCTGTGCGACCTCTTCGAGGAAGGGACGGAGCACTAAACACGTGGATTTCACCAATGCGGACAGCTACCGTCTCGACTGGATCGTCAGCTTCGTAGCGGTCGTCCACCAGGGCGGATTCTCCGCTGCCGCCAAAGCGCAGTACCGGTCTCAGCCGCGGGTCAGCAGTCATATCGGCGACCTCGAACGCGTCGTAGGCGCCAAGCTCTTCGACCGCTCGGTCCATCCACCCGCGCTGACCCCAGAGGGCCGGGCGCTGCTGCCACACGCCGAGGAGATCCTCAACCGTCTGCAGATCTTCGGCGAGATCGCCGGTGCCGGGACCGAGACGGTTCGCGGCGAGGTCCGGGTCGGCATGTATCCGAGCGTGGCTGTTGTGCTCTATCCGCCGCTGGTCCAGCAACTGCGCCGGAGCGCTCCGGGGGTGACCACACTGCTCCGCGAGGGCGACACTCTGGCCCTCGAGACCCTGCTGATCGACGGCGACGTCGACCTTGTGGTGCGCCCAGTGCTGCCGCCCGCTCGCGAGGACCGGCTGGCCTACCGGCAGCTTTGGCGCGAACCGCTGGTCGCGGTGGTGCCCACCGGTCATCCCCTCTCCCGCGAACCCGCCGTGTCGCTCTCCCAAGTCGCCTCCTTCCCGCTGGTGACCATCGGCGAGCCGACCAGCGGGGTGCGCCAGTTCGAGACCAACCTCGCCTTCGCCCAGGCCGGCCTGCAGCCGGCTATCGCCTTCCAGACCAACCAGCCGCAGACCCTGGCAGCGCTGGTGCGCTCCGATCTCGGCATCGGTGTGACCAACTGGCTGGCCATGGCGACCACCGATTGCCACGGCGTCGAGCTCGTCCCGATCACATCGAATGCCGTGGAGCGCCAGGTTGCGGTGTGGTGGCACAACGCGCGGGTGACCTCCGCGGCGACCTTTCTGGTCCGTGATGCCATCGCTGAACTCCAGCCGCCGCGGCTTCCCTCGGCCTGAGCCGTCGGCCGCGCATCCGACAGCCCGCCCGCCGCTTGCTCGCGCGAACCGTCGTGCGCCGCCGCCGAGCGCGAGTCAAGCGCGAGGGTGAGCCTGCCGGTACGCCTTACGCAAGCGGTCCACCGACACGTGGGTGTACACCTGGGTGGTCCCCAGCGACGCGTGCCCGAGGAGCTCCTGCACCATTCTCAGATCCGCACCACCTTCGAGCACATGGGTGGCGGCGCTGTGCCGCAGCCCGTGCGGCCCCAGGTCCGGAGCGTCCGGCACCGCTCGCAGACGTTCATGCACAACCGTGCGCACCGCCCGCTGATCGATCCTGCGGCCCCGGACGCCGACGAACAACGCCGGCCCGGCTCCCGGCGCCGCCAGTTGCGGGCGGCCTCTGGCGATCCAGTCCCGAAGCGCGCGCTCCGCGGGCACTCCGTACGGGACCACCCGTTCCCGGCCACCCTTACCGAAGACCCGCACCACCCGCCGGCCGTCGTCGATGTCGTCGAGGTCGAGCCCGACGAGCTCTCCTACCCGGACCCCGGTCGCATACAGCGTCTCCAGCATGGCGAGGTCCCGCATCGCCACCGGATCTCCCTCGGCGGTGCCGGCCGCGACGCTCTCGAGCAAGGCACGCGCCTCGGCCGGCCGCAACACCTCGGGCAGGTCTCGCTGTGCTTTCGGTGACGCCAGCCGCACACCTACGTCCGCGTCGAGCCGGCCGGTCCGGTAGGCCCACTCGGTGAACACTCGAACCGCCGAAGCCCGGCGCGCGAGCGTGGCCCGGGCTTTGCCCCGCGCGTGCAACGACGCCAGCCAGCTGCGCAGGACCGTGACATCGATCTCTGCCACTTCGGTGCATCCCATACGCACGGCGTGCCGCAGCATCCCCGCGATGTCGCCGGTGTAAGCCCGCAGCGTATGTTCGGACCGGCCCCGCTCCGAGCCAAGATGACGGACGAACTCGTCGAGCACGTCGGCCATCGGGGCCGGAAGCTCGTCGGAGCCGGCCTCGGAACCCGCCGGTTGTTCGCGCCGGTCACTCACGTCTACACGGTGTGCCTTTCGTCGCGCCGGGTCAAGGACCGCCACACCTGCCCCATGATCATTGGCTTTTATCCCCATGATTACCGGGCGAAAAGCCAATGATCATGGCAGGGAGCGGGCGATTACCTCGGCCAGGTGCAGTGCTCGCCGGCCCGTCAAGTCCTCGATCTGGGTGCGGCAGCTGAAACCGTCGGCCAGCACCAAGGTTTCCGGTGAAGCCGCCTCGATAGCCGGCACCAGAACCCTGTTGGCCGCGGCCACGGAGACGTCGTAGTGCCCTCGCTCCATCCCGAAGTTGCCGGCCAGACCGCAGCATCCCGAATCGAGCGTCTGGTTGTCGACGCCGAGTCGGTCCAGCAACCGTTCGTCATCGGCATGGCCGAACACGGCATGCTGGTGACAGTGCTGTTGTGTGACAGCCGCCGCCTCGACCGTGGGAAACCGCACGTCCGGTGCGTGTTCGGCGAGGAACCCGGCCAGTGTGTGCACTCGTTGCGGCAATCCGGCCAGCTCGTCGTCGTCGAGCAGTTCCCGGGAATCATGCCGCAACGTCGCCAGACAGCTGGGCTCGAGACCCACGATCGGCGTGCCCGCTCGCAGCTCCGGGCCGAGCGTGCGCAGCGTGCGCCGGAGGATCCGGCGCGCCACACCCAGCTGCCCGGTGGAGACCCAGGTCAGCCCGCAGCACACCGGCGCCCTGGGCAGTCTCACGTCGAATCCCGCGTACTCGAGGACGCGCACGGCGGCAACGCCGATCTCCGGGGCGAAATGGTTGGTGAATGTGTCCGGCCACAACACAACGGCTGGGCGGGAGTCATCAGGTGAGCGTCCCGATGTGCGACGGGTCGCGCGGCGAAGTGCCGCCCGCAACGTGCGCCGGGCAAACCGGGGCACCTGACGCTCCGGCGCGATCCCGCCCAGCTTCTTGACCAGGCCGCCCACACCGGGCGCGGCGAGCAGTGCGTTGGCCGGTCCCGGCGCCAGCGCCGCCAGCCTGGCCAGCAGCGGGAGGAAACCCAGGGTGTAATGACTGGCCGGGCGTAGCCGGCCGGCATAGTGGTGATGCAGGAACTCCGCCTTGTACGACGCCATGTCGACGTGCACCGGGCAGTCCGACAGGCAACCTTTGCAGGCCAGGCATAAGTCCAGCGCGTCACGGACCTCCTCGGAGCGCCAGCCGTCGGTGACGGTCTCGCCCCGCATCATCTCGGACAACAGCCGCGCCCGGCCCCTGGTGGAATGCTCTTCGCGGCCGGTGACCATATAGCTTGGGCACATGACGCCCGAGGAGGTGTCGATGCACTTTCCCACGCCGACGCATCGACGGGTCGCCGTGGCGAAATCGCCGCCATCGTGCGGGTATTTCAAGGTGATCGGCAGCTGACGCGTCGGGCCGTCGAAGCGGAGGTCGGCATCGAGCGGCCGCGGCCGCACCAAGTTGCCCGGGTTCAGGACGTCGCCGGGATCCCAGATCGCCTTGAATTGTTCGAACAGAGCGATCAACTCCGGCGAGTACATTCGCGGCAGCAGCTCGGCCCTGGCCTGGCCGTCGCCGTGTTCACCGGAAAGCGAACCGCCGTAGGCGACGACGAGGTCGGCCACCTCTTCCATGAACGAACGAAACCCCCGCCGGCCGGCCGGTTCGGTCAGACCGAAGTCGATCCTCACGTGCACGCAGCCCTCGCCGAAGTGCCCGTAAGGAATGCCCCGTAACCCGTGTGACCGCAGAAGCTCGCGGAAGTCCCGGAGGTACGGACCCAGCCGGTGCGGGGGCACCGCGGCGTCTTCCCACCCCGGCCAAGCCTCGGAGCCGTCGGCCATCCTCGTCGCGATGCCCGCGGCCGCCTCCCGGATCGACCACAGGCCACGCTGGTCGGCCGGATCGCTCGCGACGACAGTGTTCGCGTCGGTCGAGTGGCGCAGGGCCTCGGCCATCTGCTCGCCCCGCTCCAGCGCATCGGCAGCGGTGTCACCGCCGACCTCCACGAACAGCCAGCCACCTCCACGGGGAAGCAGGTCCACGGCGGCCGGGCGCCGGCCACGTGCCAGCAGCGCGGCGACCAGATCGGCTCCCATGCCCTCGACGGTGAGCGGTCGCAACGGGAGTACCCGCGAAACCGCGTCCGCCGCGGCGATGTCGTCGATGTAACCGGCGACCACGAGAGTCCGCGCGGCCGGTGCTCGTACGAGCCGAAGCGTCGCCTCCGCGACCACCGCGCAGGTGCCTTCCGTTCCGACCAGTGCGCGGGCGAGATTGCCCTCGTTCTCCGGCAACAACTGATCCAGGGCGTAGCCCGAGACGCGGCGGGGCAAGTCAGGGTAGCCCTGCCGGAGCAGAGCGAGGTTGGATGCGACCAGTTCCTGGATTCGCCGATGAATCTCCCCGGCCCGGCCCGGCTCAGCGGCCTGCCGGAAGCGTTGCTCGGCGGTTGTCGGCCCGGCGTGCAGCCGTGCTCCGTCGGCGGTCAGCACGTCGAGCGAGATGACATTGTCGGCGGTGCGGCCCCACGCCACCGAATGCGACCCGCACGCGTCGTTGCCGATCATGCCGCCGATGGTGCACCGGCTGTGGGTGGAAGGGTCGGGGCCGAAAACAAGCGAATGCTCGGCCGCGGCGGACTGAAGCGTGTCGAGGACCACTCCGGGCTGTACGCGCGCTGTCTTGGCGTCGGGATCGATCTCGAGCACGCGATTCAGGTAACGGCTGAAGTCGACGACCACACCACGCCCGAGCGCTTGGCCGCCGATGCTGGTGCCCGCCCCCCGTGCGGTCACCGGCACGCCGTGCTCGCGGCTCAGCCGGAGCACGGCGTCGAGGTCTTCCGGATCTTTCGGAAACACCACGGCCAGCGGCACGTGCCGGTAGTTCGAAGCGTCCATGCTGTACGTGGCCCGGGCGGTCACGCCGTCGTCGACATCACCAGCGGTCTTTTCTCGCAGAGCGACGACGAACCGGCGGGTGTCGCCGGGGGAAGCAACTTCGCTCATGCGTTGGCTGCCCCGCCGTCTCCCTTCGTCGGCAGAATGTCCCCGGCTCGAAGCGGCGCGCCTGCGAATCTTCCCTCATGGGCCAGTACCGGACGGCGGTCACCAGCCAGCTCCGGGTACTTCTCCTCGAGCTTCTCACGCTGCGACAGCTGACGATGCCAATGACGCAACGTCTCCCGGTCGCCCTGACGGGTGCCTAGCCAGCTCTTGGGCGCATCGTCGCGGCTTCGCCCGGCGCTGGCGGTCCCGCCGAGCCGGACCGCCGATGGACGGCGCCGGGTGGGGCCGCCGCAGCCGGGGCAGTCCGGCGACGGGCCGTCGGCAGACCGGACGAGCATCTCGAAGCGGTTTCCACACTCGCAGGTGTAGTCGTAGATCGGCATGAGCGCCCTCTCACCAGTTTTCGATCGACTCATGGAAGATGGCGGCCACGTGTTCATCCTGCACCTCACGGGGCGCGACCGCCAGCAGCCGCTGCTGCTTCATGGTGCCATCCACCAGGTCCGGGATATCAGCCTCGGTGTACCCCACCTCGCCGATACCGTTCGGGAACCCGATGTCTCGCATCAACGACGACAGCGCGGCGGGTAGTTGATCTCGGGGGTCGGTGCCGGTGCCGGTCCCAGGATCAAGCAATCGAGCCGCTCGCAGATGCTTGCCAGGGTCGGTGGGGAAGGTGAACCGGAAGGTGGCCGGCGCGGTCAACGCCACCGACTCGCCGTGCGGAACCATAGCCTCGTCCTGGGGATAGTTTCGCGGGCGATACTCACGGACCCGTCCCGCGATGGGATAGGCACAGGCATGCGGGATGTGTACGCCGGCGTTACCGAAGCCCATACCGGCATACGTCGCAGCCAGCATCATGTCGGTGCGGGCGTCGAGGTCGCCGCCGTTGAGCACCGCCTTCCGGAACGACCGGGCGAGCAGCACCAACGCCTGCTCGGTCCACGCGTCGGAGATCGGATTGGACCCGCAATAGGCGACCCTCGTTTCGGGACGGTGCCGCGCGAAGGAATGGAAAGGGCGTGCGGTGAACGACTCGAGCGCGTGGCAGGTCACGTCCATCCCGCTCGCGGCGGTGACCTCCGGTGGCATGCTCAGCGTGAGCAACGGGTCCACGACGGCCATCGTGGGACGCAGCCTCGGATGGCTGATACCGGACTTCACCTTCAGCTCCAGGAAGTCCATGATGCAGACCGGCGTGGTCTCCGATCCGGTTCCCGCCGTGGTGGGCACCGCGACCAGCGGTTTCAATGGGCCAGGCGGTGCCAGCCCGCGCCCGATGGGTTTGTTGACGTAGTCCAGCAGATCGGCCGGATAGGTGGTCAGTAGGTTGATGGCCTTGGCGGTGTCGATGGCCGACCCGCCGCCCACCGCGATGAACCCATCCCACGTGCTGCCCCGCACCGCCTGTACAGCGGCGACGATGCTCGCGTCGGTGGGCTCCACATGCACGTCGTCGTAGACCTCCACGCTGAGCCCGCCGGCCGTGGCGGCGTCGGCAACACGTTGCGGCACCCCGCTGGCGGCGACGCCGGCGTCGGTCACGATCAACACCCGGCTCGCCCCGAGCTGGGCCAGGTCCCAGCCGATTTCGTCGACCGCGCCCACTCCGAACTTCAGCGGCGTGCCACCCCACGTGAACACGGTCTCGTGCAGGTACTCGGTCACGGCGCCGCCCTCACGAGTAATGGCCGGCGGGCGCGAACGGCAGCGTCGCGGCCTGGTCGGGATCGTGCCCGAAGATCACTTCGGCGTTCGTCTCCTCGACGATGCGTCGCAGTTTCTCCACCGACTCCAGCCACTTGAGGTTGTCCCAGACGATCGCCGCCCCCACAGCGGGTGGGCCCCAGCTCTCCGCAAGATAGACCGCGTCAGAGGTGAAGATTTTGGTACCGGAGTCCGGGCAGTCCACCCGCAATGACATGGTGCCCCAGGTGTGACCCGGGGTTTCGATCACTCCGACACCCGGAACTATCTCGACGTCGCCCTCCACGAGGTGATAGTCGATGCCCTCGTAGTCCACTTTCAAGTGAGCGCCCTTGAACGGCCCGTCGATGCCCAGAGCGCCCTCGTGTTCTTTGCGGTTGACCATGATCCGCGTTTTGCCGTTGTCGAAGAGCTTCGCGTTGGCGGCATGGTCGAAGTGCAGGTGACTGAGGATGAGCGTGTCGATATCCTCCGGCGCGAGCTCCAGCGCCGCCAGGGAGTCCTGGAGGTAACTGGTGCCCTGCTGAACCGGGAAGAACTCCTGCAGGCCGGTGGGTGCCCATCTCGATTCCCAGTCCTGGGGAACCCCGGTATCCCACAGGATGCGTCCGTCCGGATGCTCGATCAGCACGGCGTGGGTGGGACAGGTCGTCCAAGGCGCTGGTTGGGCGGTGTGGCTGCGGTCGGTGATGGTGCTACCAGGTTTGAGCAACAGCCAGGTCTTGTCACACTCCATCACTCCGGTTTGCAGCAGGTGAACCTTGCTCGGTGCCGTCATGTGCGCCTCCTTGCGCATTGGGCCGGAAAGCTGACGACCAGAGTGGCATGTAACATGCTACTCGTCAATCACTTGGCTGCAGGTTGTCCTAGCGTTGCTGTTCAGATCACAGATCGAGATGGAGCCGGGTGGACAGAAGCGACTTAGAAGCCGCGCGAATAGGGGCGCCGGATAGGGAGCGGGGTCGGGCGCCTGGGTAGCAAGGCCGAGGCAGGAGTCGCACTGGGTTTGTGCGTCGACTGACGATGAACGCTGGTAGTTCCGGAAACTGGCATGCCCGGGCCCGCGAGCCCGGCGACTCCCTATTCGCGCGGGTTCTTAAGCACGCGAGCCGCCCGGGCTCAGCGTGGGTACCTGGTCCACTCCAGCGAGACCTGCGGCACCGGATCCCCCCGCTCGGCGGCCTCCTGACCGATCAGTAGGCGAGCGGTGTTCAGCAGGTGACTGCGCATCGCTTCGGCGGCCTCTTCCGCCTTGCCGGCCTCGACGAGTTCGAACACGTGCTCGTGCTCCACGAGTATGTCGTGCAGGCTCCGGGAACGGTCAACGGTCGAGGTGCCCCGCAACAACACCATGTCGCGCAGTGAGTCCACATACCGGGCCAGCCGCACGTTTCCGGACGCCTCATTGATGATCTCGTGGAAACGCCGATCCGCCGCCATGAACTCGTTCTCGTCATGCTCGTCAGCGGCGGCGCGCATGGCGTCCAGCTGGGCACGCAGATCACGGACGAATTCGGGAGCTCGCTGGCTCACTGCCCGGAACGTCGCGGGCACTTCCAGGAGCAGCCGGACCGCGAACACCTCTTCGAGATCGTGAAGCGACGTCTGCAAGATCCGCACCCCGCGATTGCGCTCGAACCGCACCATCCCCAGAGCTGCGAGCTGGATCAGCGCCTCACGGACGGGCGTGCGCGAGACGCCGAGGCGCTCGGCAAGCTCCTGCACCGAGTACAGCCGGCGCGGCACGAGCTCACCATTGACAATGGCGGTTCGCAGCTCTTCGAGGATCTTCCCGCCGAGGTTGGGGGTGTCGTCGATCCGCCGCATCCGGTCATTCTTACACGCAACTCCCCGGCGCCAGGACATCTCGTTGGTGGTCTCACACAGCAAGCGGCACCCGCGCCCAGCCGTCGTCGTGCTCCGCCACCAGCCCTCCCCCAGCGAGCTTGCGCAACGAAGCCTCGACGAAGGGCACCGAATAGCCACTGCACTCGGCCAACTCCGATACCGTCACCGGCGCATAGGCCGGCATTCGCTCATAGACATCACGCTCCTCGGGGCGGAACCGGTCGAGCGGGCGGTTCTCCCCGACCGGCGCCGACACTGCGTCGACGCCCAACCGGCCCGCGGCATCGACCACCTCCGCCGCGTCAGTGACCAGCGTGGCGCCCTTGTTGCGGGCCCATTCATGGCAACCGGCCGACTGCTGGGACGTCACCGGCCCCGGCACCACCATCACCTCCCGGCCGAGCTTCACCGCCCAGTGGGCCGTGCTCAGCGCTCCGGACCGTAGTGCCGCCTCCACCACGACCGTTCCCGACGTGAGCCCCGCGATGATCCGGTTACGTGCAATGAACCGGGAACGCATCGGCTTCATCCCCGGTGGCAGTTCACTGATCACCACACCGCAGCCGGCGATGCGTTCGAGCAGCTCGGCGTGTGCGCGAGGATACGCGATGTCCAGGCCACATGCCAGCACCGCATGGGTCGGGCCGGCCATGGCCATGGCTCCGCGATGTGCCGCCGCGTCAATGCCATACGCAGCCCCGGACACGACCGTCCAGCCCAGCGTCGCCAGGTCAGCCGCGAGGTCCGCGGCTACCCGCACGCCGTAAGACGTCGCGGCCCGAGCCCCGACCACGGCAACCGCCTGTGGGCCGATCCCCGCCGGAGAGCCACGGCCGCGAACCCACAATCCGAAGGGCGGCGGCACCGCTTCCGCGCCCGCGTCGAGGGTCGCGGGCATGGTGTCCAGTACTGTCGGCCAGTCCGCATCGCCGGGGCACACGAACCGGATCTCAAGTTCGGCCGCCCGCGACAGAACTCCGGCACCGTCGACGCCCTCGGCCCGGCGCCCCAGGACGCCGTCTCGGTCGAAACGGGCGTCGCCCTGGATGATCGCGTTCCACGTCGCCTCCGCGCCACCGTTTGCCACCCGTTGAGCCACCTTCAACGAGCCCGGCTCGGCCACTGCCGACAGTGCCGCGCGCGCCGCCCGATCAGCCGAGGTGGAGCGCTGACTGCTCATGCGGCCTCCCCGAGGCGAAGGCTCACTGCGTTGCTGACGTCGGCGCGTTGTGGGCGGTCATGTCCCGCGAGGTCGGCGATGGTCCACGCCAGCCGCAGGATGCGGTCCATACCACGTGCGGTGACGTTGCCCTTGCGCAGTTGCTCATAGGCAGGAGTCACCACCTCGGCCGGCAACGGGAACTCCCGGCGCAAGAACGCCATGGGCACCTCGCCGTTGACCCGCCACGGGGTGCCGGCCAACCGCTTCGCCTGCCGCTCCCGGGCCGTAGCCACTCGTTCCGCCACGGCTTTGCTGGTCTCGGCTGTGCGCAGACCAGCGTCGATCTCGGTGACGGAAGGAGGGGCAACATGCTGGTAGAGGTCGATCCGGTCACGTACCGGTCCAGAAATCCGCTGCTGGTATCGGCGAATCGAATGGGGTGGGCATTCACATTCGCGGTGCCGGCTGCCATGGTTACCACATGCACATGGGTTCTGAGCGATGGCCAGCAAAAAGGATGCCGGGAAGACGGCCGTCGAGTTGGCACGGGACACCACGATCTTGCCGTTTTCCAACGGCTCCCGCAGCGAGTCGAGGACCTGGCGGGAAAACTCCGGGGCCTCGTCCAGGAACAGCACACCGCGATGCGCGAGGCTGGCCATCCCTGGCCGCACGATGGTGCCACCGCCCACGATCGCGGCCGTCGATGCCGAGTGATGCGGATCGGTGAACGGCGGACGCACCACAAGTGGGCGATCCGGCGGTAGCACGCCGGCCACCGAGTGAATTGCGGTCACGTCGAGCGACTCCTCCGTCGACAGGTCCGGCAGCAATCCGGGCAGCCGACGGGCCAGCATGGTCTTGCCAGCACCTGGTGGACCTTCCAGCCGGATGTGATGATGGCCGGCGGCGGCGATCTCGATCGCGGTTTTCGCCTTGCTCTGTCCGGCGACGTCGGCCAGATCAAGCCCCGGGTCCTGCGGCACCGCTGTCAGTGGCGGCACCTGCTCCTCCGGCTCGTCGTCGGGAACGTCCACTCCACGCAGGACGGCGAGCGTCTGACGCAACGAACGCGTACCCACTACCGAGACACCCGGCACCTGCCTGGCCTCGCCCACATTGCGTTCCGGGACGACGACGCGCCGCACCCCTGCCTTCGACGCCGCGAGCACGGCTGGCAAGACACCGGGCACCGACCGCAGCCGCCCGTCCAGGGCCAGCTCGCCGAAGAAGACGACACCCAGCGTGGCCGACTCGGGGACTTCGTCGGCCGCCGCCAGGATGGCCACGGCGACACCCAAATCGAAGTGACTGCCACGTTTCGGCAACGCGGCCGGGGACAAGCTGACCGTGATCTTCTGCAGGGGCCACGACTCGCCACTGGACAACACCGCCGCCCGGACCCGGTCCCGGGCCTCGTACAGCGAAGCGTCCGGCAAACCGACCAGGGTGAAGCCCGGCATGCCCCCGATATGCACGTCGATGTCGACAACCGTGCCCTGTACGCCGACGAGAGCGACGCTTCGGCACCGGCCCAGCCGCATCAGAACGCACCTCGCACGTGCTCGATGTGAGGCGCCCCGCGCCGCTGACGATGCACCGCCACCACGTCGACTCGAACCGGTGCGTTGTGGCGCCCGTTGGCCTCCCGCCACGTCAGCGCCAGCCGCCGTAGCCTGGAGCGTTTCTCCCAGGTGACGGCTTCGAGGCCGGATCCGTATCCCGTCCCGCTACGAGTCTTCACCTCGCACACGACCACGGTCTGACCGTCCAGGGCCACGATGTCGATCTCGCCCTCGGCACACCGCCAGTTCCGGCAGAGAATCTCCATCCCCTGCTGTTCCAGATGCCGTACAGCGACCTCCTCGCCGTACGCTCCGACACCGTCTTTGACCCGCACCGGCCTCACCTCCGGATGACGAGCCTGTCCGCCGGACACGCAACATAGAAGGGGCTACTCACGAGTTGTGGACAACTCAGCCCGATGCGCGGCCCCAGCCTGTGGACAACCCCGCCTCACCTGCCCCACGTCCGTCCACTAAATGATCATGTTTGGTTGGTTTCCTCGTGCTTTGACAGGGCTTCAGGCCCGGTGAGGCATGAGAAGTCCCGGTAATGCCCGGCCGCGGGCTCGACGCACCTGTAACGAATGCCCTGTCAGCGACACCATCCGCCCCGGGGCAGCCCCGCACACGACAAGGACTTCTCGTGCCTCACCATGCATTCAGGCATGGTGACGCACGAGAGAACCCACCAAACATGATCATTTAGGCGAGCGTCAGCGAGCGGGAGGTGGGGTCAGTCGGTCTTGGGAATCTCGAGATCGCTCTTGGCGAGTTCCTCGACGTTGACGTCCTTGAACGTGACGACCTTGACGTTCTTCACAAATCGAGCCGGCCGGTACATGTCCCAAACCCAGGCGTCGCTCATGGTCACCTCGAAGTACACATCTGCGCCCTCGCCGCGCACTTGAAGGTCGACGTTGTTGGTGAGGTAGAAGCGTCGTTCGGTCTCCACCACGTACGAAAACAATCCCACGACATCCCGGTACTCGCGATAAAGCGAGAGCTCCATGTCGGATTCGTACTTCTCGAGATCCTCAGCACTCATGGTCAAGCAACCCTTCTCGCTCCAGTCCGGCGATCATGGTGTCAGGCGCTGCACTCTCGGTGTCACAGACCTGCCGGTTCTCCTCTTCAGGGGACATCACGCGGGCAACGTTCACGTACGAGCGGCGGTGCACCGGACTCGCCCCCAGGCGCTCCAGCGCACGCTGATGATCACCCGTCACATATCCCTTGTGTTCGTCGAACCCGTATCCAGGCCACCGCTTGGCGGCTTCGACCATCATGCGGTCCCTGGTCACCTTGGCGATGACCGACGCTGCCGCGATGCAGGCGGCGACCTGGTCGCCCTTCCACATCGCCAGCCCCGGAACGCCCAAACCCGCCACCGGAAAGCCGTCGGTGAGCACGTAGCCGGGCGCCACGTCGAGCCGCGCCAGCGCGCGGCGCATGGCTTCGATGTTGGTGCGGTGCAGGCCGATGCGGTCGATCTCCGACGGCTCGACCACCACGACCGACCAGGCTGCCGCCCGGTCCAGGACCTCGCCGTAGGCGCGCTCACGGGCCGCCGGGGTCAGCAGTTTGGAGTCGGCGAGCCCTGGGATCCGGCCCCGCTTGCCGTCGGCCAGTACAGCCGCCGCCACGACCAGCGGTCCGGCGCACGCTCCCCGTCCGGCCTCATCAGCACCGGCAACCGGAGCGAAACCAGCACGAGCCAGGACGCGTTCGTAGGCGTAGATGCCGGCGTCGCGCCGGACCGAGACCGGAGGGCGATCAACTAGGACGGTCATGATGAGCCAAGCTTACGGAGCAACGTCACGACTTCGACACCCAACACACGGCTTCCTGCCCAGCAACGCCACTATTCGGGGTCGGGAACGTGGTCGAAGGCGTCGCCCGCGGAGACCGTCGACCATCTGTTGACCGGCCATACGACGGCGAACGCCCGCCCCACCACAAGGTCTTCAGAGAATGACCCGTTCAAGCGGGAATCGCCGGAGTTCGACCGGTGGTCGCCCAGCACGAACAGCTCGCCGTCGGGCACCACTTCGCTGAACTCGTTCAGCGAAGGATCGTCTCCCGGAAACAAATGCCCGGCCTCGTCGATCGGCACGCCGTTGACGCTCAACAGGCCGTCGTCGTCGCAGCACTCCACCGTGTCACCACCAAGACCGATGACCCGCTTGATCAGGTGACCTTCGGAGTCGTCGGGCAGAATGCCGACGAACTGGAAGAACCCCTTGATCGCACCGCCGACGCCGTCGGACGCCTCCGGCTGCGGCCCGAGCCACCCGTTCGGGTCGGCGAACACGACGACGTCTCCACGCTCGATATCGCCGAATCGGAGACTGATCTTCGACACCATGACGCGGTCGCCCACGCGCAGCGTGTCTTGCATCGATTCGGACGGGATCAGGAACGCTTGAAAGAGAAATATCCGGACGACGGTGGCGATGATCAGAGACAGCGCCACCACAATCGCGGTTTCTTTGAGAATCGCCAGTCCGCGCCCGCGGCGCGGCATGTGTTGTGGCTCTTCGGACTGATCCTCGTCGCCCGGAGGCACGCTCTCCTCGATCACGCCCACCCCAACGGGAGTTCGTCAGGCCGTTTCGCGCTTCTCGCGGATCCTTGCCGCCTTGCCACGACGGGTGCGCAGGTAGTAGAGCTTGGCGCGACGCACGTCACCACGCGTCACGACCTCGATCTTTTCGATGATGGGGGTGTGCACCGGGAACGTACGCTCAACTCCCACACCGAAGCTGACCTTGCGGACGGTGAAGGTCTCTCGCACGCCGGAGCCCTGGCGGCGAATCACGACACCCTGGAACACCTGGATACGGGACCGGTTACCTTCGACGACCTTCACGTGAACCTTCACGGTGTCGCCGGCACGGAAGCCGGGGATGTCGTCGCGCAGTTGCGCGGCATCTACAACGTCAAGCGTATGCATCGCGATTTTCGCTTCCTTGCAGGCGCCACGGGTCACCCGCAGTATGGGGAGTTACCTTGATCCCGGCGTTCGCAAACGGTGCTCCCCCCGTGGCAGGGGCGGCCAGCGTGCCGGGCACGGACGCTCTAGTCTGCCACACCAGCCCGCGTCAGCGGAAACCGGCACTGCCCTTCCCCATGATCATGAACACCTTGTGACCATATTGGTCACTTAGTCTTCATGATCATCGGCCAGGCCGGTCAGAACCTCGCGATCGTGGTCGTCGAGCGTGGCCGGATCGAGCCGCGCGAGCAGGTCCGGCCGGCGGCGAGCGGTCAGCCGCAGCGCCTCGTCACGACGCCACCGGGCCACTCGGGCGTGGTGGCCGGACAGCAACACGTCAGGAACGTCCATCCCCCGCCACGACGGCGGTTTGGTGTACACCGGGTACTCGAGGAGACCGTCGGCGCCATGCGACTCCTCCGTCAGCGACTCCGGGTTCCCGACGACGCCCGGCAGCAGCCGGCCCACAGCTTCGACCACCACGAGCGCGGCGACTTCCCCGCCGTTGAGGACGTAGTCGCCGATGGACACCTCGCTGACCCGCATCCGTGTCCGCGCGTCAGCCACGACACGAGCGTCGATACCTTCGTAGCGGCCGCAGGCAAAGATCAGCCACGGCTCGGCCGCCAGGTCATTGGCCGTGCGCTGGGTGAACGGGTGTCCAGCGGGCGTCGGAACGATCAAGTGTGGCGGCATATCGCCCTGGGAGACGACGTCGTCGATCGCCTGACCCCACACGTCCGGGCGCATCACCATCCCGGCGCCACCCCCATACGGAGTGTCGTCCACCGTCCGGTGCCGGTCGGTGGCCCACTCTCGCAGATCATGAATCCGAAGATCGAGCAATCCGGACTCCCGGGCCTTGCCCACCAGCGAGAGCCCAAGCGGGGCCAGGTAGTCCGGGAAGATCGTGATGATGTCGATCCTCACGACGACGCCCCGGGAGAGGTTCCGAGATCCAGCAGGCCAGGTGGCGGGTCGACGACGACCCGACCGGCGTCTACGTCGACCTCTGGCACGATCTGCGCGACGAACGGGACAAGCACCTGCGCACCGTCGGGCGTGGTCACCGTGAGCATGTCCTGGCCCGGACCGTGCCGGACGTGACTGACCTCGCCCACGTCCGTGCCGTCGGGCGTCACCACCCGCAAGCCGAGCAGTTGGTGGTCGAAGTACTCGTCGGGGTCGTCCGGGGTGACGTCGTCGTCGATCTCCACCTGAAGACTCAGACCGCGCAAAGTCTCCGCCTCCGAGCGGTCGGTGATGCCGTCGAACTCGACGAGCAACCGGCCCTGGTGCCAGCGCACCTTGCGCACTATCAGGGAGCGCTCCAGGCGCGGTCCCGAGCGGGGGGCAGACGTCTGCAGGACCGCTCCGGCGGCAAAACGCTCATCCGGCACGTCCGTGCGGACGTCGACAGTCACCTCTCCGCGCACACCGTGCGCGCGGCCGATGACTCCCACCGTGACGATCACCGGGCCTCCTCTCCCTCACAACACAAGCGGGCGGCGGGTCCGCGGCGCTTCGAAGCAGAAGCTATCGCATGCCCGGCCAGCGTCCAGCGCAGGACACGAGGACAACGAGCGTCCTGAGTTCGATGCCTCAGGCCCCGGCACAAGAAAGCGCCCGCGCCAGGGTCTCCCTCTGCTGGCGCGGGCGCTCATGTCGGGCGCCGGCTTCCCGCGCTGGCTTCAGCGCGTTCGGCGTTGGCTCAACGTGCCCGGCTTGTCACTCGTCCACGTCGACGAAGTCGATCCGCACGCGGTCGTTCGCCAACGCCGCAATGACAGTGCGGAACGCAGTAGCGGTCCGGCCACCACGTCCGATCACCTTGCCGAGATCATCCGGGTGAACGTGCACCTCCAGCAGACGGCCGCGCCGCTGCTGCCGAGAACGCACCGACACGTCATCTGGATGCTCGACGATTCCTGTGACGAGATGCTCGAGTGCCTGAGCAAGCATGGGTCAGGCCTCATTCCGCCTTGGGCTCGGCAGCCGCGGCTTCGGCCGACGCGGTGTCGTCCTTGGCCTCAGCGGCAGGCTTCTCGTCCTTGGCCTCAGCGGCAGGTTTCTCGTCCTTGGCCTCGGCGGCAGGCTTCTCGTCCTTGGCTGCCTTCTTGGCCGGCTTCTCCGCCGCGGTGTCGTCAGCCTTGGCGTCGTCGGCCTTGTCGGCAGGCTTCTCGTCCTTCGGCTTGGCCGCCTTCTTCGCCGTCTTCTTCTTCGGCGTGGTGGCCTCGCCCTTCGGCTCGCCGTGGACCTCGGCCAGCGCGGCGTCGAACGCGGCGCGCTTGTCGGCCTTGGGCTCCGGAAGCTGGAGCGAGCCCTCGGCGCCAGGCAGGCCCTTGAACTTCTGCCAGTCTCCAGTCACCTTCAGAATGGCCATGACCGGCTCTGTGGGCTGAGCACCGACGCCGAGCCAGTACTGGGCCCGCTCGGAGTCAACCTTGATGAGGCTCGGCTGGAGCTTCGGGTTGTACAGGCCGATTTCCTCAATGGCCCGGCCGTCGCGCCGGGTACGGGAATCGGCGACGATGATGCGGTAATGCGGGGAGCGGATCTTTCCCATCCGCTTGAGCTTGATCTTGACAGCCACGGGCGTGGAGTCTCCTTGTGGTGTGCGCGCTCGGTTGAAGCATCATCGCCTGAGTGGGGCACCGGCGACGACGATTCGATGGACTCGGCGATTCGCGGGTGAGAGGGGCCGCACGAAAGCCGGTTCAGCCCGACATTGTGCCAGATCCGCGGGCCAATACCCAAACGCGGCAGAGTGCGCCGTCAGTGGCGGGTGCTGACCGCGCTGGCCCGAACTCCGGCCGCGGCACGCGACAGCCAGGTGGCGGCACGGCCCAGGCGATCGGACCACCGCCGAAGCCGGCGTGCCCGAGACAATTCGGCGATGAAGATCTCGTGCCGCATGTCCCGCCGGCGCAGGGCGTCCGGGTGATGCTGACTGATCCGGCCGATGGTCGATGTGGGCTGTTCGAGGGTGAACATAGCAGGCACTCCTTGTGATGGTGGGACTCGTCGCGAAGGCGACCATGCGGTTGCTCAGATGACGCGGGCTCTCATGCGTCGTGGCTTTCATGGCCGGGCTGGGTGACGTTGCGTTCCCGGGCTTCAGCCCTGGCTGTTTCGCGCTGCGCCGCCCGCAGCTCCGCGGCGGCCAGCGCACGAGGCGAGACCCGATAGGCGACCAGGCCGACGGCGACCACACACAGCCCGACGGCGCTGAAGAACACCACCGGCAGGCCAGCTGCGCTCCCGAGCACACCGCCACCCACGGCGCCAGCGGGAATACCTCCCATACCGATCATCCGGTACGACGCATTGACCCGGCCCAAGAGTTCTTCGGGCACCAGCCGCTGGCGCATCGAGACGACGATGACGTTGGTGGCCGCACCGCATGCGCCGATCCCGACGGCCGCCGGCACTAGAACAGCGACGCTGGGCGCCACAACCGGCGCCAGCAACAGGCAAGACATGAGCAGCAGGGCGCCGATCAGCGTCTGCGAAGCGCCGAATTTCCTCGTTACTCTCTCGACCACGAGCGACCCGAGCACGGCGCCCAGGCCGAGCACACTGGCGACGATGCCGTACCCGGCGGGTGTGAGGCCGATCTCGGATTCGTCGCCGACAACCCACAGGACGAACACCGCCATGTAGGCGTTGCTGCCGAAGTTGATCAGACCGGCGGACGTGGCCAGGTTTCGCAGCAGACTGTGCGCCCAGAGATACCGCAGGCCGGCGCCGATGTCCGCGCGCATCGTCTGCGTCGAGACCGACTCGACGCGATGCCGGCCGCGGATGCGCAGCAGCAATAGGCCGGCCAGCGCGTAACAGAGCCCCGCGGCGCCGAACACACTGGCGGCCGCGACCCCGACCAGCACACCAGCCAACGGAGCGCCCAGGAAGTTGTTCGCGACCGTCTGCGCCGCGATCAGGCGCCCGTTCGCGTCTCCGAGACGGCTCTTGGGCACGATCATCGGCAGCATCGACTGCGCCGACGTGTCTGAGAACACCTCGGCGATGCCGACCAGCAGTACCGCCGCGTAGAGGACGGGAAGATTCAGCTCGCCTATCGCCGTGAAGACGACGGCGAGCAGCAGCCCTGTCGCCCGGCTCCAGCTGGCGACCATCATGATCCGGCGCCGGTCATACCGGTCGGCGACCGCCCCGGCATGCAGGGCGAACAACAGCCACGGCAGCCAGATGGCGGCGGTGACGAGCGAGACCAGGAACGGCGACCGTGTCACCGTGACAGCCAGCAACGGCCCGCCGATCAGCAGGATGCCATCACCCAGATTGGAGATCCCTGATGCGGCCCACAGATGGAGGAATCCACGCCCCAGAGGCGGACGAGACTCGGCCGGCGCGGGTGCGACCGCGGAGTCATCAACTGCGACGGTGCCGGGCACCGGCGAGGTGCTGGCAGCGGCACCCTCGGCCGGTGGCGCAGAACTGGCGTTCCGGCGGCGGGGCACGCTGAGCCGCGCCATCACGACGACGCCCCTTGGTCACCGTGATCTCCGTGGCTGCTGTCCGGACGCTCCGGATCCACGGTGATGGCACCGAGCAGGCGGGCCACCCTCGCTCCGGCTGGACGCAGCGACGGGTCCGCGTTGCGGGCTTTGAACCGGTCGGTGAGTTCACTCAGCGCCTGGCTCACCTCAGCCAGTTCCTCAGCCGTAGCCCAGAACACCGACGTGGAGATGGTCGACGCCTGAATCCACTCCAAGGGCTCTTCCGGTCCGCGAGCGAGCCATTCGCGTACCCGCTGCGCGGCTTGGTCGATCGCCAGCGTCGCGACCTCTCGCAACGCGTAGATCGAAGCTTGGTCCTCGAAGTCGGCCGTAGCCGTGAACGAGTGAATGGCCAGCCGCCACGGCTTCTCCCGTCCCTGCTGTTCCGCCGGCTCGATGTACCCGTACTTGGCCAGCATCCGCAGGTGAAACGAGCAACTGGCCACGCTCTCCCCGGTCAGCTCCGCACAGCGGGTGGCGGTCGCCTGGCCCTCGATCCGGAGCACGTCCAACAGCTCTGCACGCAGCGGGTGCGCCAGCGCGCGCAGCCGCTGCGGATCGGTGATGCGGGGTTCCTCGTGTCTGGACATGACACTAAAGATAGCTTGCTAAAGACTTCTTTAGCAAGTCTTCTTGCGCAATACTCCTTTAGTATTTTCGGGGCTTACGCCCCCTTGTCGGTGATCGACAGTGCGTTGTGGTCGCAATCAGGTGATCGACAGGGCCCTGTGGTTGTTGAAGCACGACCGCAACGCACTGTCGATCACCGAGAAGGGTCGTGACGAGCACAGGGACGACGGCGGGCACAGGTGAGGGCGCGGCAAAGAAGGGCGTAATACGGGGCAAAACGGCGGGCACAGGTGAGGGCGGGGCAAAACGGCGGGACAAAACGGCGGGGCAAAGCGGTGAGACACGGCTCGATCTGGTGAACACGGACGACGGCGGCCCAGGTGATCGTTGCCGGATTCTTGTTGCTACCTCACGACAAAACGCCTGGCGACACGTCTGCGGAACGACAAGAATCCGGCGACGATCACCGGCACGAGGTCAGCGGATGACGCGGCCGCGCAGGATGATCCGCCCTGGATCCAGCAGCGTTCGAGGATCTACCCGTGGGTCCTGGGCGTACACACAAATATCCGCCGCGGACCCTTCCTCCAGCAGACCACTTCCGCCCAGGAGGTAGGACCGGGCCCGCCAGGACGCGGCCGCCACGGCATCGGCCGCCGGGATACCCGCGGCGGCCAGCTCGATCACCTCTTCGGCGATCAGCCCGTGCGGGAGAACTCCGCCGGCGTCGGTCCCGGCGAATACCGGTACGCCCGCGTCGTACGCATTGCGGACGTTCTCATACCGGCGCTCGTGCAGCTGACGCATGTGTGCGGCGTACGCCGGGAACTTCGCGGCGCCCTGGTCGGCGAAGACCGGGAAGTTGGCTATGTTGACCAGGGTGGGGACCATCGAGACCCCACGCTCGGCCATCAGCGCGATGTGGTCGTCGGACAGCCCGGTGCCGTGTTCGATACCGTCGATGCCCGCACCGAGCAGGTCGGGCAACGCGTCCTCACCGAAGACATGCGCGGTTACCCGTGCCCCCAGCTCATGAGCCCGGGCGATCGCCGCGTCGAGGGCCTCCCGCGGCCAGCACGGTCCGAGATCACCCTTCTCCCGATC
Source organism: Phytoactinopolyspora mesophila (assembly GCF_010122465.1). Classification (NCBI taxonomy): domain Bacteria; kingdom Bacillati; phylum Actinomycetota; class Actinomycetes; order Jiangellales; family Jiangellaceae; genus Phytoactinopolyspora; species Phytoactinopolyspora mesophila. The sequence goes on from NZ_WLZY01000007.1 coordinate 220,740, forward strand.
GATCCAGTCGCCGACGATCTTCACCCAGCCGTCACCACGGCGCGCTTCCTGCTCGACGTAGGCAACGAGCTCTTCCGGCTCGATCTCCCAGCCGAAATTGCGGGTATAACGCTTCGTCCGCGCGATGTGCCGACCCGCGCGGATGATACGCGGCAGGTCGTCACGCTCATCGATCCAGCGAGTGTCGGCCGGTGATCCCGCGTCGCGAATGAGCAGGGTTCCGGTGTCGCGATCGGTGAGCGCCTGCTGCTCGGCGACGTCGTCGGGCACCCGGCCGTTGGCATCCAGGCCGACATGGCAGTGCAGGTCGACCAGTCCGGGCAGGATCCAGCCGGTGGCCACGGTCTCCGCCCCGGGCACCGGCTCGTACGTCACTTTGCCGTCGCGCACCCACAGTTCACGGTGTTCGGCCTCGGGGAGGACGACGCCCCGCAGGTGCAGCGCAGTCATGGGTCAGCGGCGGTTGAGGAAGTCGGCGATGTCGTCGGGAAGCTCGAAATCGGTGACGTCGTCCTTGCCGGTGCCTGCCGAGCCGCCGCCGAACGCGGATGGGACCTGGCCGGGTTCGCCGCCCTGGCCCCGCTTCTCTTCGGCCGCGGCAAGCTGAGCCGCGCGTTTGGCGGGATTGCCCGAGCGCGCGCCGCGTTTCTTGTCTTTCTTGGACTGCTTCGCCTGACGGCCCTTGGACTTCTTGCTCACACCGCCGAGCCCGCCGGCGCCTGGCATCCCCGGCATGCCGCCCATGCCAGGAAGCCCGCCCATCTTGCCTTGCGCCGCCTGGCTCATCATGTCGCGCGCCATGAAGAACCGCTCGACCAGCTGGTTGACCTCGCTGACCTGAGTTCCGGAACCACGGGCAATGCGAGCGCGGCGGGAACCGTTGATGATCTTGGGGTTCTCGCGCTCCGCGGGGGTCATCGAATAGATGATCGCCTGGACGCGGTCGAGCTCGCTGTCGTCGAAGCTGTCCAGAGCCTCGCGCATCTGCCCGGCTCCGGGCAACATGCCGAGCAGGCTCTTCAGCGAGCCCATCTTCTTGACCGCCTGCATCTGGTCCAGGAAGTCGTCGAACGTGAAGTTCTTGCCGCCCTTGTCGGAGAGCTTCCGGGCGATCTTCTCCGCTTGAGAGGCGTCGAAGGCCTTCTCGGCCTGCTCGATCAGAGTGAGCATGTCACCCAGGTCGAGGATGCGCGAGGCCATCCGCTCCGGGTGGAAGACGTCGAAATCGGCCAGCTTCTCACCCGCCGACGCGAACATCACCGGCCGGCCGGTGACCGAGGCGACCGACAACGCGGCACCACCACGGGCGTCGCCGTCGAGTTTGGTCAGCACGACCCCGTCGAACCCGACACCGTCGAGGAATGCGTTGGCGGTGTTGACCGCGTCCTGGCCGATCATCGCGTCGACGACGAACAGGGTCTCGTCCGGCTTGACCGCATCGCGGATGTCGGCGGCCTGCCGCATCATCTCTTCGTCGACGCCCAGCCGTCCCGCGGTGTCGACGACGACCACGTCGTAGAGCTTGCTGCGGGCTTGCTCGACACCGGTGCGTGCCACCGCAACCGGATCGCCCGCGCCGTTGCCCGGCTCCGGCGCCCACACCGCGACACCGGCCTGTTCACCCACCACCTGCAGCTGGTTGACGGCATTGGGCCGCTGAAGGTCGGCGGCCACCAGCAACGGGTTCTTGCCCTGGCCTTTGAGCCACAGGGCGAGCTTGCCCGCCAGCGTCGTCTTACCGGCACCCTGCAGGCCGGCCAGCATGATGACCGAGGGCGGCTGTTTGGCAAAGCGCAGCCGACGGGTCTCTCCGCCGAGGATCTGAACGAGCTCCTCGTTGACGATCTTGATGACCTGCTGGGCAGGGTTGAGCGCCTCAGACACCTCAGCGCCGCGGGCACGTTCCTTGACCGCGGCGATGAACTCCTTCACCACCGGCAGCGCGACGTCGGCCTCCAGCAGCGCGATGCGGATCTCGCGAGCGGTGGCGTCGATGTCAGCTTCGGATAGCTTGCCTTTTCCGCGCAGGGTCTTGAACGTCGTGGTCAGACGATCGGTAAGAGTGGCGAACACGTGGACTTAGACCTCACGTTCGGTGAAAGCAGGTGTCTGGCAAGGGTAACTCACGCCGGGCAGCCGCGCCGAACACCGTACGCCGACTCGCCCGCCCGTGCGTCCTGCACATCGTGCGTCCGGGGCCCCGGTCTGCAGGACGCAACGGAGGTCAGCGGAACCGGCCGAAGTCAGGGTCTCGTTTCTCGGCGAATGCCCGCGCGCCTTCCATGCCCTCTTCGCTGGTTGTGAAGAGTTCGAGCCCGTCGAAAGCGAGGTGCGAAAGCCCGCTCTGGTGATCGGTGTCGGCATTGAACGAGTGCTTCACGAAGCGCAGCGCCGTAGGTGAGTAGCCGGCCATCTTCCGCCCCCACGCGAGGGCCGTCTCCAACAATTGATCGGCCGGCACCACCTCGTTGACCAGACCCCATCGCTCGGCGGTGTCAGCATCGTAGAGATCCAGCAGGAACCAGATCTGCCGAGCACGCTTCTCCCCCACGACGCGAGCCAGGTAGGCCGTGCCGAACCCCGCGTCGAACGAACCCACACGAGGTCCGGACTGGCCGAACCGGGCGTGCTCGGCAGCTATAGACAGGTCACACAACACGTGCAGCACGTGCCCGCCGCCTACGGCCACGCCGTTCACCGCCGCGATCACCGGCTTGGGCACGTCGCGGATCATGCGGTGCAGCCGCTCGATCTCGAACGTTCCCCACTCCGTCTCACCGTAGCCGCCGGTCTCCGCCCGTTCTTTCACGTCACCACCGGCGCAGAACGCCTTCTCGCCCGCGCCGGTCAGCACGATCACGGCGACCTCGCGGCTCGCCCAGGCCGTCTTGAATGCGCTGATCAGCTCGTCGACCGTGCGGCCACGGAACGCGTTGTAACGATCCGGCCGGTCGATGGTGATGACCGCGACGCCGCCGTCGTGCACCTCGTACCGGACGTCGGTGAAATCCTCGACCTTCATACCTCTCCTCACTCGTGCTGCCTACGCCGTGCTGGTCTCGAACGCTGGTGGTTGAACGAACGCTGGTGGTTGGAGGCCGGCCCCGCCCGCGGACTCGCTCGTACCTCGCTCGCCGATGCCCGACCGAACCCGGCCGGCGTCCAACCACCAGCGTTCTCACCTCGCGTAGCGGCGGTCTGGTTCACAACAACCGACCCGACTCACACTCGCACGACGGCGGCGAGGCCCTGGCCGACGCCGATACACGCGGCGGCGACGCCGATCCCGCCGCCGCGACGTCGCAGCTCACGCACGCAGTCGACGATCACTCGAGGCATGGACGCGCCCAGGGGATGCCCGATGGCGATGGCGCCGCCGTTCGGGTTGACGCGGTCCCGATCGATTCGCGGTTCCTCGTGCAGAACCGACAGCACCATGGCGGCGAACGCTTCGTTGATCTCCCAGACCGCGACGTCGTCGTAGGCGATCCCGGCGCGGCCCAGCGCGCGTTCGATGGCCGGGACCGGCGCGAGGCTCCAGCGGTCCGGCTCGACGCCCACGGCCGACGACGCCAGCACCTCCCCCACCGGCTCGACACGCAGCCGTGTCGCCGCCGACGGTGTGCCCATGAGGATGGCGATGGCGCCGTCGTTCACCGGCGACGAGTTCCCGGCTGTGACCGTGCCGGCCGCCGTGAACGCCGGTTTGAGCGCGGCAAGAGACTCGGCAGTGCTCCCCGGCCGGATCGACTCGTCGCGTTCGACGACGCTGCCGTCCGGGACGCTCACCGCATGGACGTAATCCTGGTGCAGGCCTTTCTCCCAGGCTTGGTGCGCGAGCGTGTGGCTGCGCAGTGCCCAGTCGTCCATCTCACGGCGGCCGATGCCAAGCCCCGTAGCGACCCGCTCGGCGGCCTCACCCAGCGGCCGCGTCCAGGTGTCCGGGAATGCGGGGTTGACCAGCCGCCATCCGACCGTGGTCTGGTGCAGCTCCATCGACCGGGGCAGCGCGTCGTCGGGCTTGGGCAGCACGTAGGGTGCCCGGCTCATCCCCTCGACGCCGCCGGCCACGGCGAGGTCCATATCGCCGGCTCGGATGGCCCGGGCGACCTGGACCACGGCTTCCCCGCCGGAGGCGCAGAGCCGGTTCACCGTGACGCCCGGCACGCTCGCCGGTAGCCCCGCCAGCAGCACAGCCATGCGGGCAACGTCGCGGTTGTCCTCCCCGGCACCGTTGGTGTCGCCGTAAACGACGTCGGCGATCTCGGCCGGATCCAGCTCGGGTCGACGGCGAACCAGCTCGGCCAGCGGCAGGGCGGCGAGGTCGTCCACCCGAATGGCGGACAGCCCGCCACGCAGCCGTCCGAACGGTGTCCGGACGGCGTCGAGAATCAGGGCGCGTCGGTCCATGGTCGTGTCATCCATATGACGCCATCTTGACGGTCGTCACCAACACTTGACAAGGTGTTGAGATGGGAGAAGCTCGGGTCTGTCTGATCACTGGAGGCGGCCGCGGCATTGGCGCCGCGATCGCCCACCGGCTGGCCGCCGAAGGCCACCGTATCGCCCTGACCGCCCGCTCCGCCGGTCAATTGGACAAGGTCGCAGCCACCTTGCCTGCAGAGACGTGCACCGTTCCGGCCGATCTGACCGCCCCCGGAGCCGTCGACGACGTGTTCACGGCCGTCGAGCGACGGTGGGGACCGGTCGAGATCCTGATCGCCAACGCCGGCGCGGGCACATCCGCCCCGATCCCCCGGATCACCGATGCCGAATGGCAATCGATGCTCGATCTCAACCTCACCGTGCCGTTCCAGTGTGTGCGCCGGGCACTACCCGCGATGACGGCGGCCGGGTGGGGCAGGATCGTCGCCGTCGCCTCCGTCGCCGCCAAACGCGGCGAGCCGTACATCGCCGCCTACACCGCCGCCAAGCACGGCTTGCTCGGCCTGGTGCGCGCCGCCGCGGCGGAGACCGCCAGCACCGGCGTCACGGTCAACGCGGTCTGCCCCGCGTATGTCGACACGCCTATGACGGATTCCTCCGTCGACGCCATCGCCGCGACCACAGGCCGCAGTCCGGACGATGCCCGCGCCACCCTGGAGCGCAAGCAACCCATCGGGCGGCTGATCACGCCCGAGGAGGTCGCCGGCACCGTGGCGCTGTGCGTGCAGAACGGCGCCATCACCGGCCAGGGGATCAACGTCGACGGCGGAGCGGTGCAATCATGAGCCATGAGATCATCCAGCCGGCCGAACTGGCTCGCCCGTCCGGCTTCAGCCATGCGGTGGTCAGCACGGGCGGGCGTACGGTGTGGCTGGCCGGACAGACCGCCCTGGATGCCGACGGGCACATCGTCGCTCCTGGTGACGTCGTCGCCCAGTTCGATCGCGCGCTGAGCAACCTGCTCATCGCCCTCGAGGCCGCCGGCGGGCGGGCCGACCATCTGGTCACCATGACGACGTACATCGTCGACATGGAGGACTACCGTGCCCATGCCCGCGAGCTGGGTGCGGTGTGGCGGCGCCTGATCGGCACCCATTACCCGGCCATGGCCGGCATCGGCGTAAGCCGGCTGTGGGACGCGGATGCGCTCGTGGAGGTCTCCGGCGTCGCCGTCGTCCCATGATCAACCCGAATCAGTCGCGGACCTGGTCGAGGTAGTCGCGCGCCGGACCGGCCAGCCGCTCACGCAGCTCGAAGAAGAGCTCGGCCGCCTCGGTCCCCTTCCAGTCGTCCGGGAGCAGCTCGACCGGCAGCCCCGGGTCCATGTACGGCAACCGCCGCCAGTCGGTCAACGTGCAGACGTAGTCGGTGAACGCCTGCTCTGGATCGACATCACCGGCCGCTCTCCAGCGCTGCAGCGCGGGCCGCCAGGCATCGAGGTACGCGGCGTAGGACTCCTGCAGCTGGTCGAGATTCCACCACCGGCCGATCTCCTCCGGCAGCTCCGCGAAGCCCAGGTAGCGCGCCTCGAACAGATCGACGTAATCGGCCAGCCGCAGCCGCGTCAGCACATCACGGGCCTCATCGGCGAGGTGGCCCGGCGCGATCCACACCCCGGGCGCCACCGTGCCGAATCCGAGCCAGGCCAGCCGGGATCGCAACGTGTGCCGGTGGGCACGCTGACTCTCCGGCACACTGAAGACGGCCAGCACCCAGCCGTCGTCGGCGTGTGCGGTACGGCGGCCGAAGATCCGCCGGTCACCCTCGCTGAGGATCGCCCGCCCTTCGTCGGACAGCGCATAACCCGCCGCGCCGTCGAGGCGCTCGGCCGCCAGCACGCCCCGGCGTTTCAGCCGCGATATGGACGAACGCACCGCCGGCTCGTCCACTCCGAGCGCGGCCATCAACCGGATGAGCGTGGCCACCGAAAGCCACCCACCCACGTCACGTGCATAGCTGCCGTAGATCGTCACGATCAGCGAGCGCGGCTGAGCGGGGCGCGCGTCGCGGGCGTCGTCGAGGTCCGCGGCCGACAAGGCTATCGAGTCTTCGTGCACATCCGTCACGATAGCGACATGTCTGATCCTCGAAGTGTCCTGACCCGCCCAGCGCCCCCGCCGGATCTCACCGTCAGCTACGGCCCGCTGCCCGATCACGTCGCGGACGTGTGGCTGCCCGACGACGCCGGGCCCGCACCGCTGTGTGTCGTCGTGCATGGTGGATTCTGGCGGTCCAAGTTCGACCGCACGCACACGGGTCCCCAGTGCGCCGCCTTCGCGGCGGCCGGGCTGGCGACCGTCTCGATCGAGTACCGCCGGACCGGTGACGGCGGCGGCTGGCCGGCGACGTTCGACGACGTCGCCCTCGCGCTGGACACCATCGCGTCCGTGGTCAGCGCCGCCGCGCCGGGGCGAGTGGATACCGGCCGGGTGGCCCACGTGGGCCATTCCGCGGGCGGTCACCTGGCGGTCTGGGCAGCCTCGCGGCACCAACTACCGGAGAATTCGCGCTGGTGGCGCCCGAGCCCCGATGCCGCCGTGCGCGGAGTCGTCTCGCTGGCCGGGGTCATGGACCTGGCGAGCGCCGCCACGGCGCGGCTCGACGACGGCGCAACTCAGACTTTGCTGGGCGGAGATCCAGATACCGTGCCGGACCGCTACGATCTGTGCGACCCCCTGAGGCTCACCCCGCCTGGGGTTCCCGTGGTCCTGATTCACGGCACCGACGACGACCACGTCCCGCCGGAGTTCAGCCACCGCTATGCCGCCGTCGCCGGTCAGACCGTCGACCTGGTGTCTTTGCCCGAGATCGAACATTTCGGCGTCATCGACCCCATGTCAACGGCGTGGCCGGTCGTCCAGGAGCACGTATCAGCTTTGTTGCGTGCTATTGACGACCGCTAGTGAAACGCGATAGGACGGCTATCACGCACGACGTCCGATGGATCACCCGACCGCGGAGGCGGCCATGCCCGCTCGAACCAACATCACCTGGACGCGCCGAACGCGCCTCCCGCTCATCGCATCTTGCGCTTTGGCGTTGACCCTCACCGCTTGCGGCGGCTCCAGCCTCGGCGGCGAGTCGGACAGCGACGACGACGGCCCGGTCCGGATCGGCCTTCTCGTGCCCCAATCCGGCATCTACACGGCCCTCGGCGACGACATGAAGAACGCGTTCGAGATGTACGTCGATCTCAACGATGGTGAACTCGGCGGCCGCGAGGTGGAGATCATCCTCGCCGACGAAGGCGAGACCGCCGACTCCGGCCAATCCGCCGCCACCAAGCTGATCAAGTCCGACGACGTCCACGCGGTCACCGGCGTGGTCAGCTCCGCCGTCATGAACGCCATCAAGGACATGGTCGAGGGCGACGAGGTGCCCCTGGTGGGCTCCAACGCCTCCCCCACCGACTTGGTCGACGTCGAGTACATCTGGCGCACGTCGTACGTCAACGACGAGCCCGGAATCGCGCTCGGTGAACACGTCGCCGACGCCGTCGACGGCCCCGTCTATCTGATCGCCGCCGACTACCAGGCCGGCAAGGACGAGATCGAAGGCTTCAAAGAGACCTTCCTGCCGGCCGGCGGCGAAGTCGAGGCAACGGTGTACACGCCGTTCCCCGGCACCACCAACTTCCAGCCTTATCTGGCGCAGATCCAGTCCAGTGACGCCGCCGCGGTCTTCGCCTTCTACGCCGGGGGCGCGGCGGTCGACTTCGTCAAGCAGTACGACGACTACGGCCTGGCCGGCAACATCCCGCTGTACGCGCCCGGCTTCCTCACCGAGGGTGGCGTCCTCGACGCACAGGGAAGCAGCGCGGAGGACATCTACACGTCCATGAACTACTCCGCCGACCTCGACACCGACGTCAACAACGAATTCGTCGAGGAGTACGTCGAGCGCTTCGACATCGAGCCCACCACCTACGCCGTGGCCTCGTACGACGCCGCCGCAGTCCTCGACCAGGCCATCGCGGCCGTCGACGGCGACCTCACCCGCGAAAGCCTCAACGAGGCCATCGGCGCCGTCGGCGAGATCAACAGCCCACGCGGGCCGTGGCGGTTCAACGAGGGCGGCACCCCTATTCAGACCTGGTATCTGCGCCAGGTGAGCGAGGTGGACGGTGAACTGAAGAACTCCGCGATCGACGAACTCGGCGAACTGGGAGACTGACCCCACGTGGATGCCCTGGCCACCAACCTGGTGACCGTCGTCGAGGGGGTTGCCTTCGGGCTGCTCCTGTTCACCCTGGCCGTCGGATTGTCGCTGGTGTTCGGCATGATGGACGTGCTGAACCTGTCACACGGCACGCTCTACCTGGTCGGCGCCTATGCCGCGTACGCGCTGTCCGACGGCTCGTGGTGGGGGCTGGTGCTGGCCATCATCGTCGGCACCGCCGCCGGGGTCCTCGGTGGCGGCGTGCTCGCTGGAATGACGCTGCCCCTGTCCAAGCGCGGCCATCTCGATCAAGCGCTCCTCACCCTCGGGGTGGCGTTCATCGCGGGAGAACTGTTCTTCGAGGCATTCGGTCACGAGGTAGTGCCCACCGCTCCGCCGGAGGCGCTACGCGGAAGCGTCGAGCTGCTCGGGCGGCCGTATCCGATCTACCGCCTGGTGTTCATCGCGGTAGCGGGCATCCTGGCGCTGGCGGTGTACATCGCCTTCGAACGCAGCACGCTGGGCGCGCTCGTGCGGGCCACCGTCGCCGACCGCGAGATGGTCCACGCGATGGGAGTGGACACTCGGAAGGTGCTCTTCGGCGTCTTCGCCGTGGGTGCCGCGCTCGCCGCGCTGGGCGGGACACTCGGCGCGCCGCTGCTGGCGCCTGGACCGGGCATCGACGAACGCGTACTGGTGCTCTCACTCGTCGTCATCGTGATCGGCGGTCTCGGCTCGGTGCGTGGCGCGTTGCTGGGGGGCCTGCTGATCGGCCAGGTACAGACCCTCGGCGTGTCGCTGCTTCCGGACCTGGCCCCGTTCCTGCTGTTCGGCGCCATGCTGACGGTCCTGGTGATCAAACCGGCCGGTCTCGTTCCAGCGGGAGGGCGACGATGACCACCCAGACGACCTCCACTGCCGGTTCCGAAGTCGACCTGCGCCGCAGCCTGCGCTTCGGCGCGCGCCCGGGACGACCGTCCATGGTGACCTGGGCCGTTGTCGTCGTACTGCTGGCGGCGGCGCCGTTCATGCTGAACAACTACCAGGTCAGCACCCTGTCACGGATGCTCGTGTTCGGGCTGCTCGCCATCAGCGCGACGCTGCTGACCGGCGTCACCGGGCTGCCGACCCTGGGCCAGGCCGCATACTTCGGAGTCGGGGCCTACACCGCCGCCATCGTCGCCAGAGACCTGACCGCGATCGGCCCCGTCCAGGTGGTCCTCGCCGCCTTGATGGCGGCCGTCGTCGCCCTGTTCACCGGGACCCTCGCCACCCGGGCGCGCGGTGTGCCGTTCCTGATGATCACTCTGGCGATCGGGGAGATAGCGCATAGTGCGGCGACCTCGTGGAGCTCGATCACCGGTGGCTCCGACGGTCTGTCCGGAATCCCGCGGGTGATCCCGCTGCCCGGCATGGACGAACTGCGCCTCGACGGCCTCGTGTACTACTACGTGCTGGTCATGGCGGTCATCGCCTATCTGCTGGTGCGCGCTCTGGTGCGCTCGCCGTTCGGGCTGGTGCTACGCGGCGTCCGGGACAACGAGCCGCGAATGCGTGCCATCGGCTACCCCACGGGCCGGTACCTGCTGGCCGGTTTCACCGTCGCCGGCGGACTCGCGGGTGCCGCCGGGGCGCTCCTGGTGTCGGTGCAACGCTTCGTGTCCCCGGGCGATGTCGGGTTCTCAGTAGCGGCCGTGGCGCTGCTCGCCGCCATCATCGGCGGCGTCGGCTCGCTACCCGGAGCGATGGCCGGAGCTGCACTGGTCGTCCTCGTCCGCGACTACATCGGCACCGACCTGGGCGGGCATGGTCCGCTGCTGGTCGGAGCCATGTTCGTCGCTGTGGTGTACCTCCTGCCGCAGGGCTTGGCCGGCGTCGGCGCGCAAGTACGGCGACGAATACGATGGCGTCGAACGGAGCATCCGGCATGAGCGGTCCGATCGCTGTCTCGCTGCACGACATCACGGTCCGGTTCGGCCGCCTCACCGCGCTGGACAGCGTCGCGTTCGACGTTCCGGCCGGACAGCATCGCGCGATCATCGGGCCGAATGGCGCAGGCAAGTCCACGCTGTTCGGCGTCGTCGCCGGCACCCACCGGCCCACCAGCGGCAGGGTGATCGTCGACGGAGATGACATCACGTCTCTGCCGGTGCACCGCCGGGCTGACGTCGGCGTCATCACGACGTTCCAGCACTCCAGCCTGTTCCTCCGGGAGACGGTGCTCGAGAATGTCCTGCTCGCGGTGGCTCGCAAGGCCCGGGTCGCACACCGCTGGTTCCGGCCGGCCACGGCTTACCGCGAGCAACTGGAACGTTCGGCCGAGCTACTGGCCCAGGTAGGACTGGCCGGGCGCGAGGCACTTCCCGCCGGTGCCCTGTCGCACGGCGAGCGCCGTCAGCTCGAAGTCGGCGTGGCTCTCGCGGCAGAGCCACGGGTGCTGCTGCTCGACGAGCCCGCGGCGGGCATGTCGCCGGCCGAGACGGCACGTCTGAGCGAGCTGATCCGCGGACTGCCCGCCGAGATGACCGTCCTGCTCGTGGAACACGACCTCGACCTCGTCTTCGATCTCGCGCATGAGGTCACTGTCCTGCACCTGGGACAGCTGCTCACGACGGGCTCGGTCGCACAGGTCCGGGCCAACGAAGACGTCCAGCGCGCCTACCTCGGTGCGGCCGACGTCGACGAGCTCTTCTTCGATCGGGAGGAGACTCGATGAACGAGCACGCACGAGATCCGATGAGCGACCCCGGAGGAGACCCGACATGAGCTTCCTCGAGATCCGGGACTTGCACAGCGGATACCAGGGATCCACGGTCCTGCAGGGCGTCGACCTCGACGTTGACCACGGCCAGGTGCTGGCCCTGCTCGGGCGTAACGGCGTCGGCAAGTCCACGCTGATCAACACCATCTGCGGGCTGGTGCGGGCGTCGTCGGGATCCGTGCTGCTGGACGGCCGGGAGCTGGCCGGGCAGCGACCGGATGTTGCCGCCCGCGCCGGAATCGGCCTCGTCCCGCAGGGACGGCGGGTATTCGCCGGGCTGACTGTGACCGAGCACCTCGAGATCGCCTCCCGCATCGGCCGGGACGGCACGTGGGATCGCGCCGCCGTGCTCGACCTCCTCCCCCGCCTGGGTGAACGGCTCTCACACCGCGGTGACCAGTTGTCCGGCGGCGAGCAGCAGATGCTTGCCATCGCCCGTGCGCTGCTGACGAATCCGCTGGTGTTGCTGCTCGACGAACCGTCCGACGGGCTGGCGCCGCAGCTGGTCTCCCAGGTCGGCACCACGATCTCGGAGATTGTGCAGGCCGGCACCGCGGTGCTGCTGGTGGAGCAGGACCTGCGGCTGGCGTTCTCGGTCGCCCAGGAGGTCGCCGTCATGGACAAAGGCCGGATCGTGCTCCGGGAACCGACCATGGACTTCCGCGCCGACTCCACCCGTGCGCGCCGCTTGCTCGGCGTCGGCTGACCAAGCGCTTCTTCGCCTCCCCTCGCCCCCACCCCACACCTCGCGTCGCCCCACCCACGCGCCCGCACGGCCACACGCCCGCACGCCCGCACGCCCGCACGCCCCGAGACCCACGCGCCCCCACTTCTCGCGTTGATCATGGGCACGTGGCACCTTCTCGCGGCCGAACAGGTGCCACGTGCCCATGATCAACGGGAAAAGATGGGCATCGCGCATCGCGCACTATTGACTGTCGTCAACAAACTGACAGACTGTCTTATGCCAGGCTTCTTGCGACAAGGCACGCGAGGTGACGTCATGCAGCTGTCGAGGTCCGCCCATGTCGATACCTTCTGCCGGGACCGCCTCCCACCCGAGCACACCTGGCCCCAGATGCTGTTCGACCTCCCGGACGTGCGGTATCCGGACCGGCTGAACTGCGCCTCCGAGCTGCTCGACACCACCATCGAGCATTACGGCGCGGACCGCACCTGCCTGCGGACGGCCACGGAGACCTGGACGTACGGGCAGTTGCGTGATCACGCCAATCAGATCGCCAACGTGCTCACCACACAGTTCGGCCTGGTGCCTGGCAACCGCGTGCTGCTGCGGGCACCGAACAATCCATGGCTGGTGGCCACCTGGCTCGGCGTCCTCAAGGCCGGCGGCGTCGTCGTGCTCACCATGCCCCTGCTCCGGCCTGCCGAGCTGATCACCACCATCGAGATGACCCGGCCGGACGTCGCCATCAGCGATCACCGGTTTCTCACGGATCTGCAGACCGCACGAGAATCGGCCGCACCGGATCTTCCCGTGGTGCCGTATGGGAGTTCCGCCGGCGACGACCTCCTGACCCTGGCACGTGGCGCATCCACCGACTTCGACGACGTGCCCACCGCGGCGGACGACGTCGCGCTGCTCGCACCCACCTCCGGCACCACCGGCAAACCCAAGGTGACTATGCACTTCCACCGCGACGTGCTGGCCAATGCCGACACGTTCAGCCGGCACATCGTCAAGCCCACCCCCGACGACGTGTTCACCACGACGGCGCCGTTCGCCTTCACCTTCGGCCTGGGCGCCGCTCTCGTGTTCCCGCTGCACGCCGGTGCGTCGACCCTGCTGGTGGAGAAGGCAACGCCAGGAGAGCTCGCCGACGCCGTCGCCGAACACGGCGTCACTGTCCTATTCACTGCCCCCACGGCGTACAAGGCGATGATCGCGGGCGGCAAGGCCGGCCAGCTGCGCGGCCTCAGGCGAGCGGTCTCCGCCGGTGAGCATCTCCCGGAGGCGTCCTGGCAAGCCTTCCACGACGCCACCGGGGTTCGGATCATCGACGGCATCGGCGCCACCGAGATGCTGCACATCTTCATCGCCGCCGCCGACGACGACATCCGCCCCGGCTCCACGGGCCGGCCCGTGCCGGGATATGTGGCCACCGTGCTGGACGAGTCGGGCGCCGAGGCACCGCCCGGGGTGGCCGGGCGGCTGGCCGTGCGCGGTCCCACGGGCTGCCGGTACCTGGCCGACGAGCGCCAGAGTGTCTACGTGCAGCACGGCTGGAACGTCACCGGCGACACCTACCTGCGCGACGCCGACGGATACTTCTGGTACCAGGCACGCAGCGACGACATGATCGTGTCCTCGGGATACAACATCGCCGGCCCGGAGGTGGAGCAGGCGCTGCTCACCCACCCTGACGTCGCCGAATGTGCCGTCATCGGCGTGCCGGACGAGGACCGGGGGCAGCTGGTCAAGGCCGTCGTCGTCCTCAACGAACAAGCACCGCACGACGACGACACCGTGCGCAAGCTGCAGAACCACGTCAAATCGCAGATCGCGCCGTACAAATACCCGCGGTCCGTCGAGTTCCGGGACAGCCTACCCAAGACGCAGACCGGCAAACTGCAGCGCTACCGCCTCCGGCAGGAAGCCACCGCGGCCGCCGGGCGGCAAACACCCGCGGCCACGACGCCCTCCGCGTGACCCGAGACCCGGCCCACCCCGGTGAGGCCGGTCAGGCGCTCTGGCCGGCCGGTTGCGCGGACGGCAGCGGCTCGCCGGTCTCCAGCAGCGTCTTCAGACTGGACAGCAGCTCCGTCCAGCCTTGGCCGACCATCTCCAGCAACGTGCTGTCCGGCTCGAAACCGTCGTGTACAACCGTGAGCTTGACGGCCGCACCATGGGGTTCGATGTCGAAGGTGATCTTGGAGCGTGGTTCACTTCGGAGTTTCTCGTACAGCTCGTCACTCAGCTCGACAGCCTCGGCGAACTCCGGCGTCACGGTGTGCCAGGTGTAGGACAGCCGCCGGTACGGTTCGGACTCGAGGATCACCTGCGCGGGATCGGCCATGGTCACCTCGCCCATGTGCCACGTCATGGTCGATCCCACCGCCCAGTCGGTGTCGAACGTGACACTCCAGTACCGCTTGGTGAACGTGGGGTCGGTCAAGGCCTGCCACAACTTCTCCGGCGTAGTGTTGATATAGGTCGTGTAGACGAATTCCGGCTTGGTCATCGGTTCCTCCAGGGCTCTCTTCAGTTCGGCGAGTGCCTGCACCCGCTCGCGGTGGTATCGGTTGATCCAGCGCTCCGAGATGGCGTTGATGGGCTCCGCGTTGAGATAGTGCAGCTTCTCCCGGCCCTGCCGCGCCACGGTGATGAGGTTGGCCGCCTCGAGCACGGCCAGATGTTTGCTGACCGACTGGCGGGCCATGTCGAGCTCGCCGCACAGCTCCCGCAGACTCTGCCCATTGCGAGCGTTGAGGCTGTCTAGCAACCGCCGGCGACCCGGATCCGCCAGCGCCTTGAACACCTCGTCCATCACCTGTCACCTCGTAAATGCAGCCGATCGGCTGCATTTAATTTAGGCAGCCGATTGGCTGCATGTCAAGCCCGCGAGACGCTCGCCCGGCGAGTTGCCGAGGCTAGAGCGGCATGAAACGGCCGCCGTTGACGTCCAGCACCACGCCGGTGATGTAAGAAGCCTGCCCAGACAGCAGGTAACAGATCGGCTCGACGATCTCGCGCACCTCCGGGAACCGGGCGAGTGCGATGGCGTCCAGTACAGCGCGCCGGTCGCCGGCCGGCATGTCGTCGTACATCCGCCGCAGCCGCCCGGTGAGGAACAGCCCGGGCGCCACCGCGTTGACCCGGACCCCGGACGGGCCCCATTCGCTGGCCAGCCGCTTGGTGAGACCCACGACGGCGGCCTTGGAGCTGGCATACGGGACCCCCGTGACCGGCGACGGCTGCCGCCCGCCGATCGACGAGACCGTGACCACAGCGCCCGCGCCGCCCGCGGCAACCGCCGCCTGAAGGTACGGGCCCGCCGCCTGGCAGCAATAGAACGTGCCCTTCAGGTTGACGTCCACCACCAGATCGAGATCATCGGGCCCGATCTCGTCGAGGTCGCGTGGTGTGCCCAGTGAACCTCCGGCCAGCGTGACGAGAAGGTTGAGCCCGCCGAACTCGGCGGCCACAGATTCGGTGACGGCACGCACCTGCGCCGGGTCCCGCACGTCGACGGCGTAGCCTGCCGAGCGCGCGCCATTGGCACGCAACTCAGCCGCGACGGCGTCGACCGCATCTTGCTCGAGATCAGTGATGGCCACCGCGGCGCCCCGGCGGGACAGTTCCCGGCACACCTCCGCGCCGATCCCACCCGCTCCGCCCGTCACCATGGCGACCTGCCCGCCGAAAACGCCATCGTCGAGGAATCCCACTACGTCTCCCGTATTGTTGACGACCGTCGTAGATACAACATACTCTGAGCTGAGCCGGTACGGAAGGCTGGCGGACTGGACATACGTGGACCGCCGGACCGTTCACGCCCCGAGGAGTTGTATGCGTATCGCGATCGTCGGTGGCGGACCAGGCGGTCTGTACTTCGCCGCGCTGGCCAAGCGGCTGGACCCGAGCCGCGAGATCACCGTGTGGGAACGTAACGCCGCCGACGACACCTTCGGCTTCGGTGTCGTCCTGTCCGACGAGACACTCGGCGGCATCGAGCACGCCGACCCGGTGGTCTACGAGGCCATGCAACGCCAGTTCGCGCGGTGGGACGACATCGACGTCCACTATCGCGGGCAGGTCGTCACCAGCGGCGGACACGGCTTCGCCGCCATGAGCCGGAAGAAGCTGCTGGCCGTCCTTCAGCAGCGGTGCGAGGAGCTGGGCGTCACCGTACATTTCCGTACCGCAGCCCCCGATATCGATGAGCTCAGCGCCGGCCACGACCTGGTGGTCGCCGCCGACGGCGTCAACTCCGGTGTCCGGGCCCGTTACGCCGACGTCTTCCAGCCCGACGTGGAGCAGCGACACTGCCGGTACATGTGGCTCGGCACCGACCTGGTCTTCGACTCGTTCAAGTTCTACATCGAGCAGACCCCCTTCGGGGTCATGCAGATCCACGGCTATCCGTACGACGAGCACGGCAGCACGTTCATCGTCGAAATGCACGACGACGTGTGGAAGGCGGCCGGCTTCGACGCCACCCATGACGACAACGCGCCGCCCGGCACCAGCGACGACGGCGCCATCGCCCGGATCCGCGAACTCTTTCCGCACGTCCTGGGCGGACACGAGGTCTTCGCGAACAACTCCCGGTGGCTGACCTTCTCCACGGTCCGCAACGCCACCTGGAGGAACCGCAACATCGTGCTGCTCGGCGACGCCGCGCACACCGCGCACTTCTCCATTGGCTCGGGCACCAAGCTGGCCATGGAAGACGCGCTGGCGCTCGCCGCCTGCCTGCACGAACAGCCCGACGCCACGACTGCTCTCGACGCCTACGAGGACGAGCGCCGCCCGGTCGTCCTGTCCACTCAGCGGGCCGCCCAGGCCAGCCTGGAGTGGTTCGAGAACCTCGGCCACTACACCCACCAGGACCCGATCCAGTTCGCCTTCAACATCCTCACCAGGTCCCGGCGGGTCACCTACGACAACCTGCGGCTTCGCGATCCGGAATACGTTGACGCCGCCGACGAATGGTTCGCCCGGCACGAAGTGCGGCGGGGGGTCACCCCGGCTCCGGCCATCGCCCGCCCGCCCATGTTCCAGCCGTTCCGGTTGCGTGAACTGGAATTGAAGAACCGCGTCATCGTCTCGGCCATGGACATGTACTCCGCCGACGACGGCATGCCCAACGACTTCCACCTGGTGCACCTGGGCAGTAAGGCGCTGGGCGGCGCCGGTCTGGTGATGACCGAGATGGTGTGTGTATCCGAGGCCGGGCGCATCACGCCGGGCTGTACCGGCCTCTACACCGACACCCAGGAGACCGCCTGGGCTCGTGTCACGGACTTCGTCCATCAACGCTCCACTGCCGCGATCGGGCTGCAGCTGGGCCACTCCGGCCGTAAAGGGTCCACGAAGCTGATGTGGGAGGGAATCGACGAGCCGCTACCGGGAGGGAACTGGCCACTCGTCGGGCCGTCGCCGCTGCCCTACTCCCCTGACAGCCAGACGCCGCGGGAGCTCACCCGCGCCGAGATGGCCGAGATCCGGGACCAGTTCGCCGCTGCCGCCCGGCGCGCCGACCGCGCCGGATTCGACCTGCTGGAACTGCACTGCGCACACGGGTACCTGCTGTCGTCGTTCCTGTCGCCGCTCACCAACCATCGAGGCGACGAGTACGGCGGCTCGCTTGACGCGCGGCTGCGCTACCCGCTGGAGGTCTTCGACGCCGTCCGCGACGTCTGGCCGGGGCACAAGCCGATGACGGTGCGGATCTCGGCCACCGACTGGCATCCGGGCGGCACCGAGGCCGGCGACGCCGTCGCGTTCGCCGAGGCATTCGCCGCCCACGGCGCCGACGCCATCGACGTCTCCACTGGCCAGGTGGTCAAGGAGGAACGCCCAGCTTATGGGCGCAGCTACCAGACGCCGTACGCCGACCGGATCCGCAACCAGGTGGACACCGCTGTCATCGCCGTCGGCGCGATCTCGTCACCGGAAGACGTCAACGCGCTGATCCTGGCCGGGCGGGCCGATCTGTGCGCGCTTGGTCGCACGCATCTGTACGATCCGCACTGGACATTGCATGCCGCCGCAGACCAGGATTACACCGGTCCGGGCGCGGACTGGCCGGTGCAATTCCAGGCCGGCCGGCGCAAGCCGCAAGCCGGCCGCAGCGACGGTCCGAAGCCGCGCCTGGAGCTGATCCGGGAACCGGATGGCGGCATCCGGCACGCCCGCTGGCGACCGACTGCGAAGGAAACGTCATGACCGTCCTGTCCGACTTGCTCGACGCCGTCTCCTCCGACCGCATCCAGGTTCTCGACCTCACCGCACCGCTCACGTCCGACACACCGGTCCTTGTCCTCCCGGAACCGTTCGGGCAGACCGACCGGTTCCAGCTCGAAGAGATCAGCCGGTACGACGAGCGCGGCCCCGCCTGGTACTGGAACCAGATCAGAACCGGCGAGCACACCGGCACCCATTTCGATGCCCCGAATCACTGGATCACCGGCCGCGACCGCGAGGACATCTCCCAGGTGCCGGTTGGCCGGCTGGTGGCGCCCGCCGCGGTCATCGACGTCGCCGAGCAGGCCGCCGCGGACCCGGATTTCCTCCTCGAGGTCGACCACATCAGGGCCTGGGAGGGCGAGCACGGAGCGCTGCCGGAAGGGTGCTGGCTACTGCTACGCACCGGCTGGGACGCCCGTAGCCACAGCCAGGACGAGTTCCTCAACGCCGACGAGACCGGCCCGCACACGCCGGGCGTGAGTGTGGAGTGTGCCCGGTGGCTGGCCGACGAGTCGCCGATCGTGGGGCTCGGTGTCGAGACGGTAGGCACCGACGCGGGCGGCGCGCATTCCTTCGAACCCGCCTTCCCCTGCCATGCCCTGCTGCTCGGGGCCGGCAAGTACGGGCTGACCCAGTTGCAGAACCTCGCCAAGCTGCCGCCTACCGGAGCCGTCATTGTCGTGGCACCGTTGCCGATCGTCGGCGGCTCGGGCAGTCCGACCCGGGTGCTCGCGCTGGTCGAGCGCTAACCGACCCATGATCATTGGCACTTGACCACCGAATCCGGGGGTTGATCGTCAATGATCATCAGATGAGTCCGGAGGGGTCATGAACGTCGCCGAGGCGGTCGGCCAGGTACTGGCCGACCTGGGGGTCACGCACGCCTTCGGTGTGGTCGGCAGTGGCAACTTCCATGTCACCAACGCGTTGGCCAACGCAGGGACTCGCTATGTCGCCGCCCGCCACGAGAGTGGTGCGGCCACGATGGCCGACGCGTACGCCCGGATGAGCGGTGAGGTCGCGGCGCTCACCCTGCACCAAGGCTGCGGGCTCACCAATGCGATGACGGGCATCGCCGAGGCCGCCAAAAGCCGCACACCACTGCTCGTGCTGGCCGCCGAGACCACCACACCGACGTCGAACTTCTTCGTCGACCAGCCAGGGCTTGCGCGGTCGGTGGGCGCCGAGACCGTCCGGATCACCTCAGGCGCCACGGCGGTCGACGACGCCGTCCGGGCCTTCACCATGGCGCGCGACCAGCGGCGGACCGTCGTCGTCAACCTGCCTCTGGACGTCCAGGCGACGTCGCTGCCAGACGTACCGGTCGTCCCCACCCCGGTTGCCGCACGTTCTCAACCACCCCCGGCAGCCGAGGACGTCACCGCCCTGGCCGGCCTGCTTGCCGCCGCGCAGCGCCCGGTGCTCATCGCAGGCCGTGGCGCCCGGCACGCCCGCGCCGAGCTGATCGCGCTGGCCGACGCCTGCGGAGCACTGCTCGCGACGTCGGCGGTGGCGAAGGGGCTGTTCCGGGACGTGCCGTGGTCTCTCGACGTGTCCGGGGGCTTCGCCTCGCCGCTGGCGGCGGAGCTGATCAGCGGCGCGGACGTGATCGTCGGCTTCGGCTGCGCGCTGAACATGTGGACCATGCGGCACGGGCGGCTGATCGGCCCCGATGCTCGCGTCGTTCAGGTGGACCTGGAGCCGGACGCCCTCGGGCGCAACCGCCCCGTGGATGTCGGTGTGGTGGGCGACAGCGCCGCTGTGGCTGCCGCCGTTGTGCGGGCGCTGGGTGACAACCGCTCCGCGGCCGCCACCCAATACCGCGGTGACGCCCTCCGCCGCCGTATCGCCGAGGAACTGCGCTGGCGAGACGTGCCGTTTGAGGACTGGGGCACGGGCGACGGCGCGTCGGCCCGTATCGATCCACGCACCCTGACCATCGGCCTGGATGATCTGCTCCCGGCCGAGCGGGTGGTGGCCGTCGACTCGGGCAACTTCATGGGTTATCCGAGCATGTTCCTGTCCGTGCCGGACGAGCTCGGGTTCTGTTTCACGCAGGCGTTCCAGTCGATCGGGCTGGGCCTGGCCACCGCGATCGGCGCGGGGCTGGCCCAGCCGGACCGGTTGCCTGTCGCCGCGCTGGGCGACGGTGGCGCACTGATGGCGGCGGCCGAGCTGGACACGGTTCGCCGGCTCGGCTTGCCGATGGTCGTCGTCGTGTACAACGACAGCGCATACGGCGCCGAGGTGCACCACTTCACCGAAGGAGAACCGCTCGACACCGTCATCTTCCCGGAGACCGACATCGCCGCTGTCGGGGCAGGATACGGCTTCGAACCGGTGACGGTGCGCGCTCCGGCCGATCTGGAAGACGTACGACGATGGGTCGACGGCCCACGGGACCGGCCGCTGCTGATCGACGCCAAGATCGCCGCCCCGCGCGGCGCGTGGTGGCTGGAAGAGGCCTTCCGCGGCCACTAACCCCCGATGATCATGAACACTAGATGACCATATTGGTCACTTAGTGTTCATGATCATCGGGAATCGGGGACTGGGACCTGACGGCGTTGGCCAGCAGCCGAGCGCTGTAAGGGCTGAGGCTGCGGTAGGTGGGGTTGACCGCGAACAGGGTGACGGTTCCCCGTCCGTGCCGGCCACGCACAATAGCAGCGCGTCGACGGCTCGAGCCGTCGGGCAGCGTGCCGCCGAAGTGGCTCACTCCCGGGACGGGAAGCAACTGACTGTAGGTCGCCAGAACCTCGACGTCAGTGCCCGCGTCCAGCACGATCGCGCCGAACTCCTGCAACCAGGCTTCGCAGTCCGTCATGGCGTAGATCAGCCCGTCGCGCCACCGGCCCGCCTCATCCCAGGAACCCGGCAGACCGGCGAAGAGCCGGTCGCCCGGCACGGTTGTCGCCAGTTCGACGAGGCCGGTTCCCAGGTTTTCCGCGGATATGCCGCAGTCGATCAGTCCGAGGTGTCGCGCCGTCGCCAGCGCGGCACCCCCGCCGTCGATACCCACGTAGTGTCCGCCGCGATCAACAAAGGCCCGGATTGCTGCCACACCAGCCACTCCCAGACCGCGCGGTTCCTCTTCCGGCTGCCACGGCGGGCCGTACCACAGCGGGCCTGGTTGGCTGCCGTTGAGGATGGCGGTGGCGTCCCCTTTGGGTATGACCAGGACGTCGACACCGTCAAGGCACCCTTCCGCCACGTCGCCGGCCTCGATGAGGACAAAAGGTATGCCTTCGTGTTCAAGCAGCCTGCGCACCGACCCAAGATGCCCCTCCGCTGCGAAGTCCTTCACACCTTGCCCGGCATACAACGCGACCCGCGGTGAACGGCCAGCGCCGTCGGACGGTGAGTCAGGCTTGTCCGTATCCGGTTCGTTGAGCCACGGCGCGTCCAGCCCGGACCAGGGCGGAAGCGCCCGCCGGTCCGGTGCCGGACCTGCCGCGGACTCGACCACACGCAGGCCGAGCGTGGCCACCAGGCTCTGGTGACGTCCCCGCACGAGCGAGAGCAGGATCTCCGCGGTGGTGCCCCGCGCCTGAGCCTTCGGAATGACGAAGGATCCATCATCCTCCTGCAGGATTTCGACGTCATGTAGCCCTAGTGTCCACACGGCGCGGTCGACGACGTGACGGTCCTGGCCACTCGGGATGACGAAGTACCCGGCTGGCCCATTCGCTCCGGACATACCCACCTCGCGCACGAGCGAGGTGAGGGCGGCGACGTCGCCGGCCGCCGTCTCCGCCACTGCCAGCCCCGCTGCCACCTTCTGCCCGACGCGCTCCTCCCAGGTCTGGGTGCCGGGACGCCGGGCGCTCTCGGTGATGAACGTCGTCACACCACGCAGCGCCATGGCCCGGGTGAACCTCGTCTCCGGGTGTTTGGCGACCTCTTCCAGGCCGGTGTCAGCGGGGCCGGGCCAGCCGTGCCGGCCGTCCGGATCGTGCAACAGTCGATATCCCCGCGTCCGCCACGCCTCCGCGATGGCCGCGCCATACTTCACTTCCTGTTGCCAAAGCCGGGGGTCGTTGTCGCCCGGCGAGCTGGCCACCCAGGATCCGATAGCGTCACTAGGCGACATCGGAGGGCAAAGGCAGTTCTCCGCGAAGGTACGGCCCAGATTGATCGAGTCCTCGTGTAATTCCCAGACCAGCATCGGGTGCCACCGTGACACGACGTCGGCCAGGGCAGCGCTCTCCGGCTCGATGACATGCAAGTACTCACGTGCCACCTGGATGTCGTAATGATTGCCGTACGCGGTCAGCCCGGTCGCCAACGGGTGGTGCCGCCACGTGGCCAGGGCGCGCTCGCGGCCGTCCGGGTTGAGCAGGGGGACCACCAGCACAACCAGTCTGCGCAGTAGCTGCTCGTTGCCCGGGGTCGGCTCGGCGAGCCGGGCCGCCACCTCGAGCAGCGCTTCGGTCTGGGCGGCTTCATTGCCGTAGTTGCTGGCCAGGAACAACACCGGCACTGGGCAGTCGGGGTCCCACCCGGCGTCGCTGCCCACGTCGGCTCTCGGCAGCGACCATCGACGAGCCTGCTCCTGGACGGCACGGGGATCGGCGACGACGTCCGGGCGGCCGATCACCAGCGCGTCGATGCTACGGCCTTCCCGGCTACGCCCGAGTTCCTCCACCCGTACGTGTGGGCGCTCGGCGAGACGCTCCATCGCGTCCACGACTTCTTTGTGGCCGAGCAGCTGATCCGCCGGCGGCTGGATACGGGACAGGGGCACGCTCATGAACAGGGCTTTCCTTCCAGTGATGGTGATCTACGACGGCCGGGGCGTGAAGGGGGACAGACCACTCGTCATGGCGCGTCGATGCCGGTCAAGAACGTCCGCACGCTGGAGCAGAACGTCTCCGGGTCCTCGTAGAAGGGGGTGTGCGAGCCCCCGTCGATGATCACGCAGCGCGCATCAGGAATGGCCGTGGCCATGAACCGGGCGATGGCCGGTGACGCCATATCCTCAGAACCGGTGATGACCAAGACAGGTATGCCGATCTCCGGGAGCCGGTCCACCACACTCCATCCGCGGAGGCGGCCGTTCATCTCGAAGCTTCGTCCCCCGGGCCCCCACATGATTCGTGCGATCTCCGGATTACCACCCGCTCGAGCCCGCTCGATCGAGGCCGGCAGCGGACGGATCGTGCACGTGAACTCTTCGAGGAACTGCCGGTAGGCGTCGGCGTACTCCGGACTGTCGGTGGTGCCGGCCCGTTCGTGCCGGTCGAGAACGGCCCGCGTCTGCGCGGGCAGCGAGTCCCTGATCCGCCTACCTTCAGCCAGGTACATCTCTGCATCGGGAGCCGTGTCCGCCAAGACGATTCCGCGCAAACCGGTGGGCTGGCGTAACGCATATTCCTGTGTGACCCAACCCCCGTAACTGTGTCCGAGCACTGCCACGCTGGCCAGACCGTACGCCGCACGTATCGCGTCGATCTGGTCGCAGACGAGGTCGTTCCTCCACAACGACGGATCATCCGGGCGTGACGACCGGCCGCATCCCAGTTGATCGAAGAAGATGACCTGCCGGCCGTCGGCGGCGATACCTTCCAGCGGTTCCAGCCCTTCGTGCGAGACCGCGCCAGGCCCTCCATGCAGGCACAACAGCGGCGTCCGGTCCCGGTCCGCACCGACCCACCTGGTGTAGAGCTGCTGTCCCGGGCCGAATTCGACGTAGAGTTCGCCGCTGTTCGCGGCCGGTTCATCCGGGTGCATGGACTGTCTCCTCTTCTCCGCCGTGGCGGCCGGGCACCGCGGCGAGCAGTTCCTGGGTGTACGGATGCTGTGGGTTGTCGATGACCTCGATGGCCGGACCGGTTTCGACGACGCGGCCGCGGCGCATCACGGCGACGCGGTCACAGAAGTACCGGGCGACGGCGAGGTCGTGCAGCACGACTACGTAGGTCAGCGAAAGCCTTGCCTGCATCTCTCGCAGCATGTTGATGATCTGCGCCTGGACCGAGACGTCCAGGGCGGACACCGGCTCATCGAGAACCACCAGTTCGGGGTTGAGGATGAGTGCCCGGGCCAGGGCGATCCGCTGGCGTTGACCACCGGAGAAAGTGTGCGCACGCCGTCCGCCGAACACCGGGTCGATCCCGACCAGCCGCAGCATCTCTTCCGCCGCGTGCCGGCGCTGCTGGCGGCTCATTCTCCGGTGCGCAGTCAGGGGCTCGGCGACGATGTCTCGCACCGACATCCGGGAGTCCAATGACGAGTACGGGTCCTGGAAGAGCACCTGCATGCGGGCTCGAAGCGTTCGAAGCTCGGGACCGGAGAGGGCCAGGACATCGTCGCCGCCGAACGTCACCGCGCCGGACGTGGGTTCGACCAACCGCAGCAGGCAGCGGATCGCAGTGGTCTTCCCGCTGCCGGACTCACCGATCAAGCCGAACGTCTCACCTCGCTCGACCTGGAAGCTCACCTGATCCACGGCGACGACCGGTTCGGCCCTCCTGGCGCGCCTGGCTTCGAAGACCTTGGTCAGGCCGCGTACGTCGAGCAGTGGCGCCACAACGTCCGGAGCCGCGTCCGGCAGGCGATCAGCCGTCATCCGGACACCTCCGCGTGCTGGTTGCGACTGATGGAGTGCTGCTCGGAGGCGAAGTGGCACCGGCTGATCCACGTCCGGTCCCCACTCACCTCGACGACGGGCGGGGACACCGTGTGACACTCGCTCCGGCCAGCGCTCAGCGGACAGCGTGGAGCCAACGCGCACCCGGCCGCCTCAATGCTCAAGTCAGGGGGCAGCCCGTCCAGCGTCGGCAGCGGGGCGGCGCGATCCGCCTCAAGCGACGGCACTGATGCCAGCAATGCCGCCGTGTACGGATGTGCCGGCGCGTTCAGTACGTCGGCGCATCTTCCTCGTTCGACGACCTGCCCCGCGTACATCACCTGGATCGTGTCGCAGAAGTCGGCCACGAGGTCGACGTTGTGAGTGATCAGGATGACGGCGGTGTGCCGCTCGGCGACTACCCGGTCGATCAGCCGCATGATCTGACCTTGGGTGGTAACGTCCAGCGCTGTTGTCGGCTCGTCCGCGATCAAGACGTCCGGCGAGTTCGCCAATGCCACGGCTATCATGACGCGCTGGCGCATTCCGCCGGACAACTGATGTGGGTACGCCCGGTAAGCCTGCTCCGGTCGTGGGAGGTCCACGTCTGTGAGCAGGTCGATCGCGCGTCTTCTGGCATCGGCACGGGTCACGTCGCTGTGCATCGTGATCACCTCGGCTATCTGCGGCCCGATCCGCCGGACCGGATTCAGGGCCGTCAGCGGGTCCTGGAAAACCACACTGATCTCCTGACCGCGCACCCGATTCAGCTGGCGCTCTGTCAACGTCCGCAGATCGCGCCCGTTGAGCCAGACGTGACCATCGACGACGTTCCCGGGCGGCTCGATGAGACCGAGGATGGACAGCGCCAGGGCCGACTTGCCCGATCCTGACTCACCGACCACTCCCAGACGTTCACCGCGCTGAAGCGTGAAGCCGACGCCGCGCACGGCGTGGACACGGCCACGTTCGGTGGCGAACTCGGTGTTCAGGCCGCGAACGCTCAGTACCGGAGCGATCCTCGCTGGCGGGTGGTCGGTCGCCGGGACTCCGGTCGCCGGGCCGGTCATGGCCTCATCTCCCTGTGTCACGTCGCCCGCACCCGGATGCGCGGATCGATGACGCCGTAGAGCAGGTCGGTCAGCACCGTGACCGTCACGGTGATGCAGGCGCTGACCATGATGAATGCCTGCACTACCGCGAAGTCCTGCTGCAGTATCGCGTCGGTCACCAAACGTCCGATGCCGGGCCAGTTGAATACGGTCTCGACCAGGACAGTGCTGGTCAGAAGTTCAGCGGTGATCAACCCTCCGGCGGTCACCGCTGGCAGCAGAGCATTCGGCATGACGTCGCGGACCACCACGCCCCATCGCCCACGGCCTTTGCTCCGCGCGACCAGGGCGAACGGCTCCCGGACGAACTCGAGCACGCCCGACCGCATCATCCGCACCAGCCACGCGTAGATGACCAGCGCCAGTGTGCACCCAGGCAGGATGAGGTGCTGAAGGCTGTCCCACCAGGTCGACCATTGGCCGGCGACCAGCGAATCCAGCAGATAGAACCCGGTGACCCGCGGTGGCGGCGCGGTGCCCGGAGACAATCTCCCTTCCGGTCCGGGCAGCACCTGAAGCCGCTCGAAGAAGACGATCAGAACCAGTAGTCCCAGCCAGAACGGTGCGGTTCCCAGACCGATGTACGACGACGCCCGGACCGCTCCGTCCAGGACACCTCCACGGGACCACCCGGTCACCGCCGCGCCGATCACGGCGGCGGTGAATGCGAGCGCTACCGCGAAGAACGCGATCTCGAGGGTGGCCGGGAGCGCGGCGACGAACTGGTCGAGCACCGGTTGTCCCCGGGAGTGTGAGAAGCCCCAGTCACCCCGCACGAAATCGCCGATGTACGTCAGGTACTGCTGCCAGAACGGATCATCCAGACCGAGCTGGGCTCGCTGGATCTCGATGGCCGCCTCGCTGGCGTACTCCCCCGCGATGAGCCGTGCCGGATCGCCCGGCAGCATCCGCATGAAGAAGAACGCGACGATCGAAGCTCCGATGACGGTGAGCAACCCGCTGAACACACGTACCAGGAGGAACCGGCCCATCATCGGCTCCGGACCGTGGCGAAGGAACCACGTGGGTCCAGCACGTCACGCAGCCGATCGGACAACACATTGGTACAGGTCACCACGAGGAGCATGCCCAGCCCTGGGAACAGCGCCACCCACCATGCTCCGGTCAGCGCAGGTTCCAGGCCTTCGGTGATGATCGCTCCCCACTCGGGGGTGGGCACCTGCGCTCCGAGCCCGAGGAAGCCCAGCGCCGCCACCGCGAGGATCACCGCGCCATAGGCGGAGGTCGCCTGGATCATCAGCAACGAGATCATGTGCGGCACCACGTGCCTGCGCACGAGCTGCAGACGGCGCAGCCCCAATGCCCTGGCCGCCTCGATCATGGGCAGCGCCACGATACGCAACGTCTCACCACGGGCCATCCGCGCCACCCATGGGACGACGCCCAGCGTCACCCCCACCGTCGCCGATTGCAGGCCCCGGCCGAAGCCGATGGTCACCGCCATCGCGAGCATCAGCGCGGGAAACGCCATCAGCGCGTCCATGGCCCGCATGAGGATGTTGTCGATTAGACCCCGGGACAACCCGGCCACCACCCCGATGACCGCCCCCGCGAGCGCTCCGGCGACCACTGCCACCAATCCGATGAGCAGCGATATCCGCGCCCCCGCGGCGAACCGTGCCAGCATGTCGCGGCCGACGCCGTCGGTCCCCATCGGATGTGCCAGGGACGGAGGCTGCATCGTGGCGGTGAAGTCGGTGGCGATTGCGCTGTGCGGCCACAGCGGCGGCACAGCCAATGCCACCGCTATGACCAAGCACAGCCCGGCGATCGCCAGAGTGGCTCCACTGCGCCAGCCACCTGTACCCCGTGCCAGCTTCATCGCCGTCACTCACTGCCAGCTGTGGAAGTTCGGGTGGATCGCGTGATGCAGCGAGGTCACCGACTCATCCATGACAACCATCGCCGGGATCGACCAGAACTTGAGCTTCGGTGAGACAGCGGTCCACTCTTCGGTCACCCGGTCCCAGTACGCTTGCCGCTGCGCTTCGTCGTGGGTCTGCCGCGCGATCTCCCAGTTCTCGTCGGCCTCGGGGACACAGATCCCCGTGATGTTGCTCGGCGACGCGCACGACATGTCATAGGCGAGGAAGTACCCGGGGTCGACCATCGCGGGCCCGCCGGCGATCACTATCGCATCGTAGGCGCCGCTGTTGAGTATCTCGGCTCGCTCGGACGGGGCGATCTCCCGGACCGTGACCGCCACGTCGATGTCCGCGAGTACGCTCTGCACCGCGGTCGCGAATTCGGCGAGTTCCTCCTGGCCAGCTGGAATAGACAGCTCGAACTCGAGCGGCAACTCGACGCCGGATTCGGCGAGCAGTTCCCGGGCTCGTTCCGGGTCGTATTCGCGCTGCTGGCTGAGCTCGGCGCTGAACCCCGGCAGGTCCGGAGCCAGCGGCCCGTAGAAGACCTCCCCGTACCCGTGCCCGACCGAGGCCAGCATGTCCTCGTACGGGAAGGCGTGGGTCAGCGCTTCGCGCACCCGCACGTCGGCGAATGGCTCGAAGTCCCAGTTCAACGCGATGTCGAGAGCCAGTGCGGACGAGAACGGCATGACTGTGCAGCACGGATCGTCCTCCAGGCTTCGTGCCGCCGCCTTCGAGATCCCGACGCTCACGTGCGCCGTGCCGTTGCGCGCCTGCAACAGCATCGTCGACGTGTCGGTGATGAAGTTGACGTGAATCCGTTCCGACGCCGGAGGCTCACCGTGGTAGTCCGGGTTGGCAACGAGGACCGCGCTCTTGCCGGGCTCGTAATCGTCGAGCAGGAAGGGCCCCGTCGCCCCTGCGGAGTTGTTGGCGAAGTACTCGTTCGCGGTTCCGGGCTCCACGCCCCCGTTGGCCTCGATCAAACCAGGATCGACGATGGCGGCAGCCGGCTGAGCGAGTGCCTGCAGGAAGTTGAGATTCGGCTGGCGCAGCGTGATCCGCAGCGTGGTGGCGTCCACTGCTTCGGTGTTCTCGATCAGCGGCGGGTCGACGAACTGGTCGTTCAGATACGAGTTCCCGCACAGGCCCATCTCCATCGCCCGGTCTAGCGAGTACTTCACGACGCTCGCGTCGATCGGATCACCCGACGGGAGCGTCACGTCGTCCGGCAGCAGGAACGTATAGACCAGACCGTCCTCGCTGATCTCCCACGATTCCGCCAGCGACGGCTCGTATGTCGTGGGATCGAAGACAGTTGTCCCCGGCGCCGGTCCCGGCTCCACGCCGTAGTCGACCAGCCTGGCGTATAGGTTGTCGGCCAGGTGCATGTCGTTGACGCCGCAGGCCGCGGCCGGGTCGATCGTGGTAGGCGCGCCGAGAATGTTGACAACCAGAGTGCCGTCCCGGCCACCGTTGGCCTCCGCGGCCGTCGACTCTCCGGCCGGCTCGACTTCGGTGTTACTCCCGCAACCCGCGACGACTAACGCAAGACCGACGCCTACGGCAGCGCATCGCCATCGAACACTGATATTGCTCATGGTCGTTCGCTCCTTGGATGTGAGTAATGTGCCGTACGGATACCGGTGCGCAGCAGTGCGTGGCTGAGCAGCCGAGCCGTTCGCAACGCCATCGTTGTACGTGTGGGATCGAAACCGAACAGGACGACCGTCCCGTCCCCGACGTCGCCTTCGACGATCGGGGCACCGCCGGAGGTGCGCTCACCCGGCACCGGCACGTACGACGCCAGCCGGCGCACGGAGGGACCGTGACTGAACGCGGTTCCGCCGGACGCCGCGACGACCGGCCCGATGCCGGCGAACAACAGGTCGCCGACGTCCTCGGGCGCCGGTCCGATCCGGTGCTGGGCATCACCGACCTCGGCAATGCCGACGTCCAGCAAGTGTGCATGGTCCCGGGTCGCGAGCCAGCCGCCGCCCGCACCGATGCCGATGAACGCTCCCCCGCCTTCGACGAACCTGCGAATGGCCGAGATTCCTTCGCCGGCCAGGCCCTCCGGCTCACCTGGGGTCTCCCACGGGAATCGGCGCAGGATGTCCGCGTCGTTCCAGCCGCGTAGTATCTCCCGCGCATCCCCGGCCGGCACCAGCAGCACGTCCAGGGCGGCCAAGGCACCGGCCGCGATGTCACGAGGTTCGACTAGCACGCTGTCGAACTCGTTGACCCGCATGAACCATCGGGCCGGTCCGAGCCCTCCGGCCCACGGCATATCCTTGACCCCCTGCCCGGAGAAGACTCCGATCCGTGGGGTGCGGACGAGCTCGAAGCCTCCGTCGGGTCCGGCCCCGTCAAGGTACATCGGAGACAGCCCTCGCATGACACTCGCGAGCCGGCCCTCGCCGCCTGGGGCACGCACTCTGAACGACCCATCCGGCAGCCAGGACACTCCGGTGCCAGGTAGCCGGAGGAGGCGGTTGACGGCAACCACCGCGTGTAGCCCACCGAAGCGCACCTCCCCCGGCCGGTTCTCAACCGTGCCCGGTGGTTGGTCAGGCCGTCCACCGGGCGCGGACTGGCTAGCGCCGGCGGTCGTCCTGCGTTCAGCCGCACGGGGCACGACGACCTTGAGGCCGAGCGCCGAGACGAGCGACGCGTCGCCCCCGTGTGCCTCGGAAAGCAACAGGTCGGCGAGGGCACTGAATGGTTGGCGACGCGGAACGAAGATGTCTCCCTGGCCTCCGGGCAGACACACCTGGATGTCGGTGCGGTTGAGCAGCGCCACCGCCCGGCTCAGTACCGCTGGATCTTGGGCCGCCGGCAGCACGTAGCAACTCTCCGGCTCGTGCTCCATCGCGCGCCGCAAGAAAGCGCGCCGAGCCTGGAGGATGTCCGCCCGCATACCGCTGGCCTGCTCAAGAATGGTGCGGCCGGCGATGTGTTTTTGCTCGTTTCGATCGATCCACGGTTGGCTCCCAGGCGTGCGGCAGTTGGCCGTGACCAACGAGACCACCCCGAGCAATGACAGCACGCGAGACAACCGGAGGCGTGGACTCCGGTGGAGTTCGACGCCGTCGCCGCGACCAGGCCATCCGTGGCGGCCATCGTGGTTGGGGAGGACGTCGTACCCTCTTGCTCGCCAAGCATCCGCGATCGCCGCCCCGATTCGCTGCTCGACCGACCAGATCGCCGCGGCGGAGTCGTCGTCGGATTCCGCCTCTGCCGGTCCCGCCGTCGTCACCTCCGGAAAGGCTCGCCCTAGGCCGGTGACGTCCTCATGCGGTTGCCACACCACCCCCGGCTGCCATCGCGAAATCAACGATCGCAGTGCCACCGTCTCCGGCTGGTCGGAGTGCAGGTACTCACCGCTCACCCCAACGCCATAATGATTGCCGCCGCCCGAAAGGCCACTGCTGAACGGGTGCGTCCTCCACTCTGCGCGGCTGCGCTCGTACCCGTCGGGGGAAGCAACGGGGATCACCAGGACAACGAGTGTCCTCAGCAGGTCGTCGATCCAAGGGTCGGTAGCGGCAGCCAGATACTCGGAGAGTTCCAGGAGCGCGGATACCTGAGACGCCTCGAAGCCGTGGTCGCTGGAGAGGAAGAGAACCGGGAGCGGACCGTCGTCGCAGCCGTCGGCGAGGGTGTCGCCCGGTGCGGGTACCGCCCTTGCCAGGTGGCCCCGTCGCACAGCCTCACCGTCGGCGATCACGTCGCGATGGCTGATGGTGATGAGCGGAATCGCGCGGCCCTCATGGGTCGTCCCGATCATGCTGACCTGAACCCGTTCGGACTGGCCGAGTTCGTCCAACCTGGACAATAGCGCCGAATGTGAGAGTAGTTCGTCACCCGGCGGCTGAGTCGATTCCCGGGGAACCCGTAGGCGGGCGGAAGGCACGTCCATGCCAGTTGCCAGCCGGCGTCCTGGCGACGCTGACTGCGGCGAACCGGCGTACTGCATGGGTGGCACCTTTCCGTACCCGGGCTGTGCGGCTGGTCCAGATATCGTCCAGTCGCGGGCGTCCGGCCTGCATCATGTGAATGCCCCATTCCCATCGGGGATGCGCTGGCGGACATGGGGAATTCACACCACTGGGCTGCCCGGCCGATCGTGCCGGACAACAGAAGATGCGATACTGCCGAATCGGCCACCATCTCCTGTCCGACAGGGAGGACGAGTCCCACGACCCGAGAACCCGCTCGGCCTTCGCCTTTGCCACGGCCGCTGACCCCGGTCTTCGGCCGTGCGTCCGAGCTCGCCCGCATTCGCTCGTCGATCCAGTCTGGTACCCGCCTGATGACGATCACGGGAACGGCCGGCGTCGGCAAGACAAGGCTGGCGATCGCGGCCGGGAACGACCTCGGGGAGCATTTCGCCGGGGCGGTGGGCTTCGTCGATCTCGCCGCGGTGCCGGACAGCGGCCTGGTGGTGCCGACCATGGCCGCCGCCCTCGGCCTGACCATACCGGTAGGCGCCGACGGCGCTCTCGACGCGTTCCTCGCGATGCCCCACGACCGCCAGCGAACACTCGTCGTTCTCGACAACTTCGAACACGTCGTTGACGCCGGCAGTGACCTGGCGCGGGTGCTGTCGTACTGTCCGTGGCTTCAGCTCCTGGTCACCAGCCGGGAACGGCTGCGGTTACGGGGGGAGCAGGAGATCGAGGTTCCGCCACTCCCGGTGCCTGATCCAGCGATGGTCTCCGACACCTGGACCGTGCGGGAGAATCCAGCGATCGCGCTGTTCGTGCACAGCACCCAGGCCATCGTTCCGGGTTTCGACGTCGAGGAGTCCAACGCGCAAACTCTCGCCGAACTGGTGCGACGGCTGGAGGGCGTTCCGCTGGCAGTCGAGCTTGCCGCTGGTCATATGAGCATGCTCTCGGCGGCCCAGATTCTGGACCGCCTACAGCAGCCATTGGACGTGTTGAGCAACGGCCCCCGCGATCTCCCGGAGCGCCAGCGGACATTGAGGTCAGCTCTGGACTGGAGCTACCACCTGCTCGATGAGGAGGAACGACGGGTCTTCCGTTGCTTGAGTGTCTTCCGCGGCGGTTGCGACATCGCGTCCGCCGCGGAGATCGTCGGCGCGCCGGATTCGTCGGCGATCCTCCCGGTCATCCGGTCCCTGATGGACAAAAGCCTGGTCATCCGGGTGGCCGGAAGCGCCACTACCCCGCGCCTGGGCATGCTGGAGTACATCCGCGAGTACGCCGCTGAACTACTGCGGCACGCCGGAGAACTCGACGCCTGCCGTGATGCACACGCCACGAGGTTCGCCGCCCTGGCCGCCGACGGAGGCCGGGCGCTGATCACCCGGGGTGGCCAGGGCGCCTGGCTCGACCGCCTGGAGCTCGACCACGACAACCTCAGGGCCGCCCTGGAGTGGACCAGCGCTGGCCCAGAACCCGTTCGCCGTTTGAACGCCCTCGCCATGAGCACATCACTGGCTGAGTTCTGGTTCATCAGAGGGTACTTCGAAGAGGGCGCCCGATGGCTGCGGGTGGCGGTCGAAGGAGCCGGCGCTGCGGAGCCGCCTCTGCTCGCCATGGCGCTCGCCGCGTCCGGCCGGATCGCTTTCGGGCAGGGCCGGTATGCCGAGGCCAGCTCCTACTATCAGGAGGCGATCGACCGGGCCAGGCAGGGCGATCTCCACGCTGAGCTGGCGGCCGCACTGACCGGCATGGCCGAGGTGCACGCATATCTCGGTACCTATGGCTCCGCACTCG
Organism: Phytoactinopolyspora mesophila; assembly: GCF_010122465.1. Lineage (NCBI taxonomy): Bacteria > Bacillati > Actinomycetota > Actinomycetes > Jiangellales > Jiangellaceae > Phytoactinopolyspora > Phytoactinopolyspora mesophila. The sequence goes on from NZ_WLZY01000007.1 coordinate 254,358, forward strand.
AGCTGCTGCGTGACAGCGCGGCCATCCACCAAACCCTCGGCGATGCCGCCGGACACGCGCGGGTCACCAACAGCCTCGGCCTGGTCCACCTGCACCAAGGACGTAATCAGGATGCGCTGTCACTGTTCCAGCGCGGGCTCGTGCTCTTCGGGGAGCTCGACGACACGTGGGGCATGGCGTGGAGCCTCAGCAATGCCGCCGATGCGGAACGCTCTCTCGGACAGCTCGATTCCGCTGAACAGCATTACACCCAAGCTCTGGAAACCGCCGGGAGAATTGGGCTGAGTGCGGCGATGGCCGCGTCCCTGGAAGGTCTGTCCGCGATCGACGCGGCTCGAGGGCATCACGTCGACGCGATCCGGCGCTACGCCGCTGCCCGCGAGATCCGGGACTCAATCGGATCGTCCACCTCGCCGGACCGGCACGCGGTCCTCGAACGCGTGGTCGACCAGTCGCGCGCGATCCTCGGCCTTGAACGCTTCGATGCCGCCTGGGCGGAGGGCCGGGCCGCATCCGCCCGTCACACGTTCACCACCGCGTTCAGCCGGGAAACCAACCCGGACACGCACGGTAGCGCCGATCCCCCAATAGACGCCGCCGGCGCCGTTGGCGGCGCCGGCGCAGTGGCGATCAGCAACCGGGAGCGTGAAGTCGCCGCCCTGGTCGCACGTGGCATGACCAACCGCCGTCTCGCCCGCGCACTCGGCATATCCGAGAACACCGTAGGCAGGCACCTGGAGAACATCTACCGCAAGCTCAGCATCCGCTCGCGTACCGAACTCGCCGCTTGGGCCTTCAATGGCGGCCTTCCTGAGCTGACCAGTTCGGGCAACGAGCGACATGCCGACCTCTCGCTGTAATGATCATGGGTGGAACATCGTAGGCGGCCGACTCACCGGCTTCAGCTCCAAATGAGGCGCCTGCGGCATGTGCGCGGGTGAGTTCATGCGGGCCGCTGCTGGCGGGTTGTTCCCCGGGGGTTTCGGCGGGGTCCAGTTGTGGTGTGTCGCGTTCGGGGAGTGGTTGCCGCTGGTTGTGAAGATCGTCGTGTGAATCACGACGGGCCGCCGGAGCGGTATTCGGGGTCGTGGAGATCGTCGTGCCAGCCAACGCCGCTGTACGCCGTTCGGATTCACACGACTGGGCACACACCCGTCGTCCAGGCGCCTCCGCCCACGGACACGACAGAAGCGCCCCAAAATGATCACGATCTGAAGATTATGTTGCCTTCTTGACGGCGGTGATGGAAACGTGACAACGTCAGATCATGCGTAGCCAGGAGACGCACGATCTCCGGGTGCTCTGGGATGCCCGGTCCATCGCCGTGATCGGCGCCACCGACCGCCCCAGAGCACTCGGCCGGCTACCCGTCGAGTTTCTGCTCCGGTATGGCTACGGCGGCCGGATCGTCCCGGTGAACCCGAAGGGCGGCACGGTCTGCGGCTTGCCCGCCGCCACCGAGCTCACCGAACGGGTGGATCTGGCGCTGGTCATGGTCCCCGCCGCCGCCGTTGTCGACGTGGTCCGCCGGTGCGGGCGGGTGGGCGTGCCAGTCGCCATCATCATGTCCAGTGGGTTCGTCGAGGCAGGTGACGACGGCGCGGCACTCCAGCGCGAGCTGGTCGATACCGCCCGCGAGGCGGGGGTGTGCGTCGTCGGCCCGAACTGCATCGGTTCCGTCGGCTTCAGAACCGGACAGACCGCCACATTCAGCCCGCTCTTCGGGGCAGCCGACCTACCCAGGGTGCCGGGCCGGGTCGGGTTCGCCACCCAGTCCGGTGCGCTGGGATTCGGCACCGTCAGCCTCGCGCTCGAACGCGGGATCGGCCTGCACTCTGCCGTCAACACAGGCAACGAAGCCGCGGTCAGCACCCTTGACGCCCTCGAGGCGCTGGCCGCCGAGCCTGAGGTCGACGCCCTGCTCGGCTATACCGAGACCCTGGCCGACGGTGCGGCACTGCGCCGCCTGGCCGCGACCGGAAAGCCACTGGCCCTGCTCAAAGCCGGTTCGAGCGACGCCGGTTCCAAAGCCGCCGCCAGCCACACCGGCGCGCTCGCCACCAGTGACCGGGTCGTCGACGCCGCCTTCCGCCAGCTCGGGATAGCCCGCGCCCGCGACATCGACGAACTGCTGGACCTCGGTGCGGCTTTCAGCAGCCCGCACCTTCCGCGCGGACCCCGGGTGGCAGTGGTGACGACCTCGGGCGGCTCCGGCATCCTGGCCGCCGACGCGATCGAGACCACCGGCGAGCTCACCCTCGCCACACTCGATCCCGCGACCACGAGCGCGCTGAACGCGATCGTGCCCGCCTTCGGCGCGACCGCCAACCCGGTGGACGTCACTGCCGCCGTGATGAGCGACCGCGAACTGCTGCGGCGGGCGCTGGACGTGGTGGTGGACGACGACGGCGTCGACGCCGTCGTGACCTGTTTCTGTGTGCTCACCGGCGACCAGGTGATGGACATCGTCACCGCCGTGGGCGAGGCCGCTGACCGGGCGGGCAAACCCGTGTTCGTCGCCCGTACCGGTGCAGACTTCCTCGCTCCGGAGGCAACCGAGGCGCTGCGCAAGGCCGGTCTTCCCGCCTACCCGACGCCGGCCCGGGCGGTACGCGCGCTCGCGGGCCGGTGGCGAACCGCCCGTGCGACGGCCGGCACGGGCGCCTCAGCCCCCGTCCCCGCGGCGGGAACAGCCCTGGTCGAGGCTCCGCCTCCGTCGCCGGGCAACCCGGCACCACAGCGAAGCGACGAGCCCGGTCTCAAGGCACTGCTGGCCGACCACGGCGTGGCCGTCCCGGCCGGGCGACTGGCACACGATCCGGACGACGCCGTCGCCGCCGTGGCCGAGCTCGGCGGTCACGCCGTCGTCAAGGCTGTCGTGCCAGGACTGATCCACAAGAGTGAGGCCGGTGGCGTCGTCGGCGGCGTCACTGCCGAGACCGCGCGGAACGCCTACACGAAGGTCGCTCGGCTCGGTGGCGCGGTGCTGGTCGAGGAGATGGTGACGGCCGAGCACAGTCTGGAGGTACTGGTAGGCGTCGCAGCCAGCCCACTCGGCCAGGTTCTCACGGTCGCGCTCGGCGGCGTGCTGACCGAGGTGCTCGACGACGCGTCGTCCCGCCTGTTGCCGTTGTCCCGCGAGGACGCCACCGAGATGGTGGCCGAATTGCGCGGCGCCCGTCTGCTGGCCGGGTATCGTGGCGCTCCCCCACTGGACACCGCAGCGCTGATCGACCTGATCACCGCCGTCTCCGAGATGACCATCGGATGGCCGGACGGCTTCGAACTCGATCTCAACCCCGTCCTCGTACTCCCCCGCGGCGTGCGGGTGCTCGACGCCGCCTACATACCAGCCACACCGCAACCGGACCGGTGATCATGAGCCGGCAAAGGCGAACCAGGGAAAGGGGCAGATGTGGACATCGCGACACTGGTCGACCGGGCGGCTCGCCGGTTCGGCGACCGGATCGCCGTCGAGGGCCCTGATGCGGCCGGATCGTGGCAGCAGCTGAGTTTCGCCGCCCTCGGCGAACGTGTGGCACGGCTCGCCGTGGGCCTGCGGCGGCTCGGTCTGGAGCCGGGTGATCGCGTCCTCGACCTGCAGACCAACTCGACGACATACCTGGAGACCGACCTCGCGATCCGCGCCGCCGGACTGGTCCGGGTGGCGCTCAACCATCGGCTGCACCCCGACGACTGGGCCCGCATCGCCGCCGACTGCCGCGCGACCACCCTGATCCACGACGTCAGGTTCTCCGGCGACGTCGTCGGCCTGGCCGCTGACATGGAGCACGTTCTGGTCGTCGGCGTCACGGGTGACGACGCGGCCCGGGCGGGCGGGCCGTCGTCGTGCCTGGAGACGCTGCTGGACACGCCGGCTCCGGCCGCCCCGTTCTCCAGCGAGGCTGACGCGTTGTGCGGACTGCACTACTCGTCGGGCACAACGGGTCATCCGAAGGGTGCGCAGCGCACCCACCGCAACTGGCTGGCCGGCACCATCAACATGACACACGACGTGCTCGGCGGGCCACCCAGCGAGACGGACGTGTACTGCCACGCCGGGCCGATCACCCACACGTCCGGGCTGTTTGTCCTGCCGTTCCTGGTTGCCGGGGCACGTCAGCTGATCATGCCGAAATGGGATCCGGAACGTTTCGCTGACGCCGTCACCCGGCACGGAGTCACCCACACAGCGGTGGTCCCGACCATGGTTTCCCGGCTGCTGGCCCTGGCCGACGACACACTGGGACCGCTTCGGGACCGGATGAAGATGCTGGGCTACGCCGGGGCGCCCATGCCGACGGAGGTCATCCGGGCCGCACATGAGCGCATCACCGCCAACCTCGTGCAGTACTACGGGCTGGTCGAGGCGATCCCGCCGGTGACCGTGCTGGACGCCGCTGACCATGCCAGAGGCCTGGCCGGCGAGCCTGACCTGCTGGCCAGCGCGGGCCGCACCGCACTCGGGGTAGAGCTGCGTGTGGTCGACTCCGCCGGTCAGTCGCTGCCGGAAGGCGAGGTCGGCGAAGTGATCACCCGTGGGGACCACGTGATGCGGGGATACTGGAACGGGTCCGGGCGTACTGATCTGGGCAAGGCCGTGGTAGACGGCTGGCTGCACACCGGTGACCTCGGGCGGATGGACAACGCCGGACGGCTGTGGCTGGTGGACCGGGTCGGCGACATGATCATCACCGGGGGTTACAACGTGTATCCGCGGGAGGTGGAAGACGTGGTCGCCGAGGTGCCGGGGGTGTCCCAGGTGGCCGTCCTCGGCGTCACCGATCCGGACTGGGGTCAGCGGGTCGTCGCGTTGTACACCGGCGAGCCCGACGTCGGCGAAGACGCCGTGATCAGCCACTGCCGGGCCCGGCTCGCGTCGTACAAGCGCCCGAAGCAGGCGATCCGAGTGGAGGCGTTCCCGCTGAACAGCACCCAGAAGATCGCGAAGAAGGTGCTGCGCGAGCGGCTGGAGCGCGGCGAGGAGGTGGCCTCATGGACCGGCTGAGAACCGACTACGCACCTGACGGGTCCGAGCGGCCCGGCGAGTACCCGTACACCCGTGGCATCAGCGATACGCCACGGGTATGGACGATGGGCCAGTACGCGGGGTTCGGCTCAGCCGCTGAATCGAACCGCCGGTTCCGTGCCCTCCTCGATGCTGGCGGCACCGGCTTCTCAGTGGCGCTGGACCTACCAACACAGATGGGCATGGACTCCGACGACGCCCGCGCCGCCGGGGAGGTTGGCCGGGTCGGGGTGGCCATCGATTCGCTGGCCGACATCGAGATCCTGATGGACGGCATCCCGCTCGAAGAGATCTCCCAGGTGCGCACCACGGCCAACTCGATCGGCTATGTCTGGGCGGCGCTGTTCCTGGCGCTGGCCCGCAAACGTGGCGTCGATCCGAACGAGTTCGGCATGTTCATCCAGAATGACGTGCTCAAGGAGTACATCGCTCGCGGGACCCAGATGTTCCCGCCGGAACCCTCGCTGCGGCTGGCCGTGGACACCATCGAACACTGCGCCACGCATGTTTCACGCTGGGTTCCACTGGCGATGAGCGGCTACCACATCCGCGAGTCGGGCGCCGACGCCGTACAGGAGGTGGCGTGGACGTTCGCCAATGCCCGGGCCTACCTCGACGAGGCGCGCCGCCGAGGTGTCAGCATCGATGCGGTTGCCCCCACACTGTTCACCTTCTTGTCGGTGACGATCGACGTGCTGCCCGAGGTAGCCAAACTCCGAGCGGCCCGGCGGGTGTGGGCGCGGCTCATGCGCGAGACCTACGGCGCGGTTGACCCCCGCTCCATGCAATTGCGGATCTTCGCCTTCACCGCCGGGTCCACGTTCACCGCCCAACAGCCTATGAACAACGTGGTCCGGGCCTCCGTGGAAGCAACGGTGGCCGCGCTGGCAGGCGTACAGACCCTGCACGTATCCGCCTACGACGAGGCACTCGGCGTGCCGACCGAGGCCGCGGCGACCCTGGCGTTGCGCACCCAGCAAGTGGTCGCCTATGAAACCGGCCTCACCGAGACCGTCGACCCGCTGGCCGGCTCCTACGCTATCGAGGCGCTCACCGACGACCTCGAGCGGCGGATGTGGGACACGTTGCGCGACATCGAGCAGCGCGGCGGTGCGCTTCGGTGCATCGAGTCGGGGTTCTTCGCCGATCAGCTGTCCGAATCGGCCTACCGCCACGCACAAGAGGTGGACAGCGGGGAACGCGTGGTGGTGGGGGTCAACCGGTTCCCGGCTGAAGCGGACCCACTAGAAGTGTTCATGCCTGATCCGGCGACCGAGAACGCCCAGGCGGCAGCGGTCCGGGAGGTGCGCAGCCGCAGGGACGAATCCAGGTGGCAGGCGGCCATGGAGCGGCTGGGCGAGAGCGCCCGCGGTGACGAGAACATCCTGCCCGCGTGTGTGGAGGCGGTATCCGCTTACGCGACCGTTGGTGAGATCTGCACCACGCTGCGGGAGATCCACGGCAGTTGGGTCCCCACCACGGTCTACTGACACGCACGATCGATCAGATGACCGGCACCCCCGCGCCGAGGCGGCGTGCCGGTCATCTGATCGATCTGGGAGGTGGTTGCGCGCTCCTACGAGTTCACAACCGCAGAAGCTCAGCGCTTGAACGCGTCCTTCGCATCCTCGCCGGCTTCCTTGATCTTCTCGCCGGCCTTCTTGAACTTGGACTTGGCCTGCTCACTGGCGCCTTCAGCCTGGGCTTGTTCGTTGCCCGTGGCCTCGCCGGCCTTCTCCTTGGCCTTGCCCTTGACGTCTTCGGCTTCGTGCTTCATGCGGTCTTTCTCAGCCATTGGTTAACCTCCGTCGATAGCTTCCGCTGTCGTTGGCAGCCGGCACCTGTGCCGAACCGCTCTTGACCACAGCCGTTACCCAATCGACGTGGCACTACACGAGGCGAGCGCACACTTCTCCGTCATCATGAACGCCGGGCAGGTGGTCAGCCGAGCAAGCCGTCGACGAACTCCTCGGGATCGAACGGCGCGAGATCGTCAGCGCCCTCCCCCAGGCCGACCAGTTTGACCGGAACACCCAGTTCACGCTGGACAGCGACGACGATGCCGCCTTTGGCCGTGCCGTCAAGCTTGGTCAGCACGACGCCGGTGACGTCCACGACCTCGCCGAAGACACGTGCCTGCATCATGCCGTTCTGGCCGGTGGTGGCGTCGAGCACGAGCAGGACCTCATCCACCGGGCCGTGCTTCTCCACGACCCGCTTGATCTTGCCTAGTTCGTCCATCAGCCCGACCTTGGTCTGCAGCCGGCCCGCGGTGTCGATGAGTACGACGTCGGCCTCCGCGTCGGCGCCGGTTTTCACCGCGTCGAAGGCCACGCTGGCGGGATCGCCGCCCTCCGGGCCACGGACGGTGGGGACACCGACCCGGTCACCCCAGGTGGTCAGCTGATCCGCGGCGGCAGCACGGAAGGTGTCCGCGGCGGCGAGTATCACGTCGCGGTCCTCGGCGACCAGCACCCGAGCGAGCTTGCCGACGGTTGTGGTCTTGCCGGTCCCATTGACGCCGACGACGAGTACCACCGCCGGACGGTTGCCGTCGATGTGCCGGTCGGTGCGCAGCGCGCGGTCCATCGTCGGATCGACGAGCGCGACCAGTTCCTCGCGCAGCACGGTGCGAGCGTGTGCCGGGTCCGCGATGCCCTCGACTCGGACCCGCTCCCTGAGCCGTTCCACGAGCTCCTGGGTGGGAGCCACGCCGAGGTCCGCTGCCAGCAGCGTGTCCTCGATCTCTTCCCAGGTGTCTTCGTCCAGGCGGTCCTTGGAGAGCAGTGACAGCAGGCCCTTGCCAAGAGTGGACTGCGACTTGGCGAGCCGGGCTCGCAGCCGCGACAGCCGCCCGGCAGCCGGCTCCGGCCGCTCGACCGGAGTGGCGACGATCTCGTCGACGGCGCCTTCGTCCGGTTCGACCTCTGGTTGAGGAGTGATCGTGACGTCCTCGACCAGCCGGCGGGGCTCGTCGACCACGCTGGTGGCGTCGTCCCCTACCCCCGGGGCGTAATCGGCACCAGGGCGCGGCCGATCAGCCTGCTCCTGGATCCGCTTCTTCCGGCGCGGGACGACGAAGGCCAGCAACCCGCCGATCAGGACAACCGCGACGGCAACACCTATGAGCACGTATTCCACAGCGGCCAATCCTCCCACGCCGACCCGAGGCCAGGTTCATGACCCGCGCGAGTCTGTCAGCGCGTCTGCATCATCGCTGGAACACTTGCCCGCACGCCCGCAGCCGGCCGAGGTAGTTGCACTGGGGCCGGCCGGCTCAGTTGCCCGGCCAGCGAACGCCGGCTGAGGCGCAGGCCGCGCACGACGAGGCCGGTGAGCGCGTCGGTCCGGGCGTCAATGGCATCGCGCCGTCGACGCATCCAGCGGCGGCCGCGGCGCGACCGGGTCAGCTCATGCATGAGGCCCACGAAAGCCAGCACAGCGGAGGCGAGCAGCACGCTGCCCAACATGGCGAGGGCGATCGCTGTCATGTGGACTCCTTCAAGACGCGGGGCATTTTAGTCACATGAGTAACACCAGCCACGTCAGAATACGCGAGCATCATGGATAACAGCTTCAGGACGCCGGTGACGGCGTGTCGCCACCGTCCAGTCGCCGGGGCCGGCCCACTGACAGCGAGGTATCAGCGATCTGTGCGCCACCTGTCAGCGCAGGGCCGCACGATAGTCACCAGCGACGGCAGCAACGTCCTGCACGCCGAGCGCTATGGGGCTCGGCCGGCAGGACGCAACGCACCTTCGGGCGAATGCACGTCAACTGAACCGATCTAGAGGAGACCGATATGTCGCACGCAACGACGGATCTCGCGATCCGCGCCGAAGGGCTGGTCAAGCACTTCGGCGAGACCAAAGCTCTCAACGGCGTCGACCTGAGCGCACCCGCCGGGACGGTTCTCGGCGTCCTCGGCCCCAACGGCGCAGGTAAGACCACCGCCGTCCGGGTGCTTACGTCGCTGTTGAAGCCCGACGCCGGACATGCCGAGGTCGGTGGCTACGACGTCCTCACCCAGGCGCATCAGGTACGCCAGCTGATCGGCCTCACCGGCCAGTACGCCGCCGTGGACGAAAGTCTCACCGGCGTTGAAAACCTCCTGCTGATCGGCCGGTTGCTCGGCATGGATCGCCAGCAGGCACGCCGCCGGGCAGAGGAGCTGCTGGCCGCCTTCAGTCTCAGTGACGCCGGGCACCGCGCCGCCAGCACCTTCTCCGGAGGCATGCGCCGCCGGCTCGACCTCGCTTCCAGCCTGGTCGGACGGCCCCGTTTCCTCTTCCTCGACGAGCCCACCACCGGTCTCGACCCGCGGGCCCGGATCGAGTTGTGGGACATCATCCGCAACCTCGTATCGGAGGGCGTGACCGTCCTGCTCACCACCCAGTACCTGGAGGAGGCCGACGAACTCGCCGACGACATCGCGGTCATCGACCACGGCCGGGTGATCGCCCGGGGCGCACCAGACGAGCTCAAGGCGGCAGCCGGCACCCGGACACTCGTGGTACGTCCGAGTGAACAGGCCCACGTCCCCACCGTTCGCGCCGTCGTCGGGGAGCTCGCACAAACGACACCGGACGTCGACGGCCAGCTTGTCACCGCGCCGGTGGCCGATCCGGCAGTGCTGCCGGCAGTCGTCCGCCGACTCGACGACGCCGGTGTCACCGTCACCGAGCTGACGCTGCGCTCGGCCAGCCTCGACGAGGTGTTCCTCTCCCTGACCGGCAAACCCACCGACCAGAACGACGACAACCAGGCCGAAAGGATTCCGGCATGAGCACCACCACCACGCCCCGCGACTACTACGTCCGGGACAGCTCCGACCAGGAACCCGAGATCGAAACGAAGGTCGGCCTGCTCAAGGGCATCCAGCAAAGCTTCACCCTCGCGTGGCGGACCGTCGTCCAGGTCCGGCACAACCCGCAAGAGCTGGGCGACTTCAGCATTCAGCCGATCATGTTCGTTCTGCTGTTCACCTTCATGTTCGGCGGCGCGATCATGGGCGACTGGCAGGAGTACCTCACGTTCATGCTGCCAGGCATGGTGGTCATGAACATGCTTTTCGTCACGATGTACGTCGGCCAAGGCCTCAACGCCGACCTCACCAAGGGTGTGTTCGACCGGTTCCGCTCACTGCCGATCGCCCGCTGGGCGCCATTGGCCGGCCGCATCCTCGCCGATCAGGTCAAACAGGTCTGGTCCATCATCCTCATTCTCGCGGTAGGAGTTGCCCTGGGCTTCCGGTTCGAGAACAACGCGCTGGCGGTCCTCGGGGCGGTCGGCCTGCTGCTGGTGTTCGCGCTGGCGTTCTCCTGGGTTGGTGTTCTCGTTGGCATCGTGGCCAGAGACCCGGAACGAGTACAGATCTACGGCTTCACCGCATTGTTCCCAGTGACGTTCATCAGCAACGTATTCGTGCCGGTGGAGACGCTGCCGAGCTGGCTGGAGCCGGTGGTCGACAACAATCCGGTGTCGACGATCGCCGACGCCGCCCGTGGTTTGATGATGACCGGCGCCGAGACCGGACCCATCATCCAGACTCTGCTCTGGGGGCTCGCGATCGCCGTCGTCTTCGCCCCGCTGTCGCTCCGGGCGCTCAAGCGCCGGGTATGAGCCGGGCCTGCCCACCCTCGGTGATCAGTCGGGCACCCCAGCCTCTTGACGATCACCGAGGGCGGGACCGGCCAAGCCGGCCATGTCTCGGATACGAAGCACCGCGGCGGTTATCTCCAGCGTGGCTCCGGTGTTGTACACCCGCTCGAACTCGTCGTCGCCCAGAGCCCGTCGGGCCTGACGGTCGGCAGCTGCTCGCTCCGGGCTTCCGAGGTCGGGTTCTCCGCGCACCAAGGTGGTGATTCCGAGAAGTTGGGCGGCTTGCTCGTACTGACCTCGCGCTACCGCCAGCGAAGCCCAGGCCTGGGTCAGCCCCGCGAGCCCAGCCCGGTCCGGCGCCCCCGCCCTGGCCCGGCTGCTGCCGTCCAAAGCCAGGTCCACGCCCGAACGCAACGCCTGTTCCGCCGCATCCAGGTCGCCGAGAGAGATCTGCACCTCGGCGTGGAGCGGCCAGATGGACATCCAGAGAGCCATGTCGACGGCGTTTGGCGAGCCCATCGCCGCCGTGGCCCGATCGAGAGCGTGAATGGCAGCCTCGTGTTCACCTTCTCGGTGACTGAGCCACGCCTGCGCCATGTGCACCGCGAAACTCGCCTCTATCGCACCGGAGCGGCATGCCTCGGCGTGAGCCTGCTCGAGGAAGCGCCTGGCCGAGGCGTGATCACCGAGATCGGCGTAATTCTGAGCGAGTTCGGCCAGCAGCGGCGGGAGGTCGTCCACGGTACCGAGCTCGCGGGTCATCCGCAGCGCTTCCTCGAGCGCCCGGGCGGCCGCGCCGTGGTCGCCCGAGGCGGCCAGGTAGCTGGCTCGGCTGCGCTGGATCAACGCCATGCCCATACGATCCCCCGCCGCGCCGAAGCTCTCCATAGCCAGCTCGATCTCGCGGTCACGTGTCTCGATGTCGCCGTCGCTGACGGCCATGAACACTCCCGCGGTGTGAACGACGCCTCTGGTCCACGCATCGGTCGGCACCGGCATGGCGGCCAGGCGTGCCCGGGCGTGCGGCCGGCCGTCGATGCCGGCCAGCCATAACGTCTCCACCAACGTGTGAACCGGGAACGCCGGGTCCGGTTCGCAGCGCCGGCACACCCGCCGTGCACGTGCCAGCGAACGAACGCCATGCCTCGCATCACCGTCGCCCATGATGTTCGCGCAGTCGAAAAGGTGGACCAGCGCTCGCCGCGAGGTCGGCTCGGCGCCTGGAAGCGCCAGCGTCTCCTGGAGCCACACCCCACTCTCGCGCCGGCCGCCGCGCAGCATCCAGTAGTAGCCCATCACCGCGGCGATTCGGACAGCCAGATCTGCCTGGCCCTGCTGAATGGCCCACCTGAGCGCGCTGATCAGGTTCTCGTAGTCTTCGGTGAGGCGCGCCATCCATTCCAGCTGCTCCGCCCGGCGAAGGTAGGGATCGGCCCGTTCGAGCAAGTCGCGGTAGTAGGCGGCGTGACGGTCGGCCAGGCCACTGCGCTCGCCGGCGTGATCGAGGCGCTCGGCGGCATACGCCCGAACCGTCTCCAGCAGCCGGTAGCGCACCTCCCGGCCCGCGGTGTCGGAGCCGGCTTCGACCAGCGACTTGTCCACCAATGACGCGACGGTATCGAGTGTGTCCTCGACGTCTACGCCGTCGCCGGAACAGATCTGTTCAATGGCGTCCAATGATGCGCCACCCGAGAAGACGGCTAGGCGACGCAGCAGGATCCGTTCCGGCTTCTCAAGCAGCTCCCAGCTCCATTCGACGACGGCGCGCAGTGTCTGCTGCCGGGGCAGTGCCGTGCGCCCGCCATTGGTCAGCAGGCGGAACCGGTCATCGAGGCGGTCGGAGATCTGCGCCGGCGTCAGGGCCCGGACCCGCGCCGCTGCCAGTTCGATCGCCAGGGGCATCCCGTCGAGCCGGCGGCATGCTTCGACGACGGGACCGACGTTCGACTCGTCCACCTGGAATCCAGGAAGCACGGCGGCGGCGCGGTCGGTGAACAGGCGGACGGCCGCGAACGTGCGTGCGTGCTCCGGCGTGAGGTCTTCGTTGCCGTCCGGGAGCTCCAACGGACCCACCGGATAGAGCTGCTCACCTTCGACACCAAGGGGCTCGCGACTGGTGGCGACCAGCCGCAACTTCGGACAGGCGGCCAGCAACGAGTCGGCGAGCGCGGCGACCGAGCCGATCACATGCTCACAGTTGTCAAGCACGACGACGGAGTTCTTGTCACGCAGCGCGTCGGCGAGCCGTTTGCCGGCTTCGCGTACCAGTGGCATCCGCTCACGCAACCCCTCCACGGTTGCAGCGGAGGCTTCGCCCAGTCCGAGCACCGACAGCACGGCCGGGCCGACCTCCTGGGGGTCCCCCACACCAGCGAGTTCGACGAACCAGACGCCGTCAGCGCCGGCACTCGAGGCATGGTCGGCCAGGTGCCGCGCGAACTCGAGCGCAAGGCGCGTCTTACCCGCACCGCCAGGCCCGTGCAAGGTCAGCATCCGAGCCTGGTCGAGAGCCGTCGTCAGACCTTCGACGTCAGCGTCTCGACCAACGAAGCTGGTCCGCGGTGCCGGCAGGGCGGCCTTGGCCAACGGCGCCGCGCCAGTTGCCGGCCCAGAGCGAATCTCGCCCACCTCCGCGCCGGGCGGCGCAGCGGCCAGCTCACCGCGCAGAAGTGCGAGGTGAATGTTCTGAAGCTCAGCCGACGGATCGATTCCGAGTTCTTCGGCAAGCGTGTTCCTGGTGCGCTCGTACAACTGCACGGCCTCGGCCTGCCGGCCGGAAGCGGCAAGCGCCCGGATCAGCAGCCCGCAGACACGCTCGCGGAGCGGATGCTCCCTGGCCAGCGCCTCCAGCTCCGGCACCACGTCGAGGTGCCAGCCGAGCAGCAACGCGGCATCGTGGCGATCCTCGACCACGGAGAGCCGGGTCTCTTCGAAACGCGCGGCCGCCGTACCTACAAATGGCGCGTCGCCGAGATCGGAGAGCATCGGTCCCCGCCACAGACTCAACGCCTCGGTGAGCGCGGCGTGGGCCGTGGCGGCATCGCCGGCGAGCAGCGCTTCACGTCCGGCTCTGGCGTGTTCTTCGAACCGGGTCACGTCCACGTCGCGGGTGTCGACGGCGAGCACATACCCAGCGTGTCGCGACTCGATCACCGGCGAGGCACTCGCGCCATCGACGCCGCCCTGGAGCGAGCGCCGCAGCCGGGAGACAACGGTTTGCAGGGCGTTGGCCACCCCGGACGGCGGTTCGTCTTCCCACAACGCGTCGACGAGCGCATCGGCATTCACTACGCGGCCAGGATCCAGCGCCAGCCGGGCCAGCAGCGTGCGCGGCCGGCCCCCGCCAATCTCGACAGGGCGGCCGGTGTTGTCCCAGACCTGCAGCGGCCCCAATATTCCGATGCGCACGGCACAAGCTTGGCACGTGGCACTGTCAGCGTCACCGACGCCATACATGCCCATTCCAAGGACAGCGGGACGGAGGATATTCCAGGCCGATCAGGTCTCACCAAGTGGGACGGCGGTGAGCCGGATCGAGCGAGCACCAGTGCCGCGTCACCCTGGCGAGCGCGGCTCGATGATCTCCGCCAGCAGCCTTCCTGCGCGGATCAGGGCGAGCGCGCGTCGGCCGATGGCTTCCAGCCGGGTGTCGAGCGCCGCCATTGAGTGGCTCACGTCGTTGAGGTCGCGGACTGCGGCCAGAGCGTTCTGCACGTCCGGAATGCGGTAGCCACTGGCGCGCAGCGCGGCGGTGATACGCGCCTCTCGGATGGCGGTGAGGGGGTAGCGCCGCGCCGTACCCGCTCGCGTCTTGACCCGCTCGGGCGTGAGAAGACCGGCCTTCTCCCAGAAGCGGAGCGTGGACGGTCTCACACCGAGCGCCTGCGACAGTTCGGTGATGGTCATCGAGTCCGCTTCGACGGGTTCGGCTTCGGTTGTCGCCTCGGCCCGGATGGACTCCAGCGCATGGCGGGCCGCGAGTGCCTTCTCTCGCTCGTCGTTGAGCCGGGCATGGAACCCGCAGATCAACGCCGCCCCTCGGTCCGGCGGCTGGTGGCGGATCTCGCGCATCGCGCGCCGGGCTTCGATGGGCCCCACGGCCTGAGCAAGGGCGCGGTACGCGCGAAGGGCGTGGATGTGTCCTTGGGAGAACTGCCGGTACCCGTTGTGTGACCTACCCGCCGGTGGGATGACGCCCAGCGCCTCCAGGTCACGGACCTGTTGTGCGGAGTATCCCGATGCTGCCGCGACAACGGCGGTGTTCATCGAGGCAACCGATTCGGCGGCCCGGCCCATCTCCAACCCTCCAGAAGCACTTCAACTACATGCTTGAACCATGAGTATGGAACAACTCCTCGAGGCAATCCGAGAATTCGACGGTCTACTCGAACTCGCCCCCGGCGAAGGCAGCACGTTCCCCGAGATCGCGTGGGGCGACCACTTCTTCTACTACGCTCCCGACGGCCAGGTGCCGCAGCGAGAGCAGCCCTACGCCACGATCGTCACGAAGAACTACCCCGGCGATACATCGTGCGAGCTGGACCATCCGGATCGCTGGCGACTGAACATCCACGTCGGCAAAGACGCGTTCGTGGAACTCATGGGTGAGGACCCAAGGGCCGAGGCCTCACTCAGGGACTACACCGCCGTGGACGTCGTCCTGCCTCATCCTGCGCACCGCGCGCAGGGATGGGTTTCGATCACCAATCCAGGCACCAACACCCACCTGCTGGCGCTCCGCCTCCTGCGGACAGCACACGAGGATGCCAAACGTCGTGCGCACCGCCGGCGGCCCGGCACCGTCAGCAGCGAGTGAATGTTTTGTCCGCCACCGCCGACGTGGTGGACTCGTTTGCTCGACAACCTGTCAAGGCTCAGGCGGGCTCGGATTCGCGGATTCGCTGGCTGATCACGGCCGTGACGCCGTCGCCGCGCATCGACACGCCGTACAAAGCGTCGGTGATTTCCATGGTGCGCTTCTGATGGGTGATCACGATCAGCTGGCTGCGCTCGCGAAGCTCCTCGTAGATGCCTAGCAGCCGGCCGAGGTTGGTGTCGTCGAGGGCGGCTTCGACCTCGTCCAGGATGTAGAACGGGCTGGGTCGAGCCTTGAACAACGCGACCAGGAAAGCCACCGCCACCAGCGACCGCTCACCGCCAGAGAGCAGCGACAGCCGCTTCACCTTCTTGCCGGGCGGGCGCGCCTCGACGTCGATACCGGTGACCAGCATGTCGTCAGGTTCGGTGAGGATCAGCCGCCCTTCCCCGCCCGGGAAAAGCCTGGAGAACACCGACGCGAACTCCCGTGCGGTGTCTTCGTAGGCGCTCGTGAAGACCTCTTGAACGCGGTCGTCGACTTCCTTGACGATGTCGAGCAGATCTTTCCTGGTGCGCTTGAGGTCCTCGAGCTGCTCGGCCAGGAAGGAGTGGCGCTCCTCCAGGGCGGCGTACTCTTCCAGCGCCAGCGGGTTGACCTTGCCGAGCTTGTTGAGCTCGCGCTCGGCCTTGCGAGCCCGCTTCTCCTGTTCTTCACGGACGAAGGGCACCGTCCGATGCGGTGGATCGCCGGTGTCCGAGACATCCTGGGCGTCACCTCGCGTGGGCTCGCCGTTGGCGCTGCCCGGGCCGGCACCAGGGCCGGGCTGAGCGGGCGCTTCCAGGACGGGGATCATCAGGTGCGGGCCGTACTCGTCTACGAGCGACTCAGGGTCGACGCCCAGTTCCTCGAGTGCCTTGGTCTCCAGGGCCTCGACCCGCATCCGGTGCTGGGCGCGGGCGAGTTCGTCCCGGTGCACCGACGAGGTCACTTCCTCGAGCTCGGCGGCGATGGTGCGGGTCCGTTCCCGCTCGGTGGACAGCGCGGCATCGCGTTCGGCGCGCGCCTGCTCGGCTTCGGTGCGCTCGGCGTCAGCCACCTCGATGGACTCTTCGACCCTGTTCAGCAGGATCTGCGCCCCCTGAGCCACGGCACGCGCTATCGATGCTGCCTGAGCGCGCTTCTTCGCCAGCGTCTCGGCGCGAGCCCTGCTCTCCCGCTCTTCTCGTGCCGCACGCTCCAGGCTCTCCGCCCGGCCCGCCAGCGCGCGGACTCGTTCCTCGCCTGTGCGCAGCGAAAGCCTGGCCTCGGTCTCGCGCTGCCGGGCGATCCGGACGATCTCGGCCAGCCGGTCACGCTCCTCGGTGGACGGCTCGACAGCTTCTTCGTCGCCGGCGTCTTCGGCCGCTTCCAGCCGTTCCTCCATCTCGGCCAGAGCCGCGACGTGGCGATCCCGTGCCTCCTCGGCTTCGGTGACAGCGGTGGCGAGCCGTTCGGCTTCCTCGTTCGCCGATCGCGCGGCGTGCCCCAGCCGGCCGAGTTGCTCGGCGACCGCGGACAGTTCGGCGTCGGATTCGTGCAGCTTGCTCAGCGCCGCCGCCTCGGTGGCGGCGGCCTTGTCCCGCCGTTGCGTGGCCGCTGCCAGCTCACGACGCAGCCGCTCGGCCCGGCCGGTAGCCGCGGCAAGTTGGTCGGCGGCTTCGTCGACCGCGGCTTGAACCTCCAGCAAGCTCGGCGCGCTCGAGGATCCGCCGTAGGCGCGACCACGGGCGAGAAGATCGCCATCACGCGTGACGGCACACAGGTCGGGGTATTCGGCGACCAGCGCCCGGGCCGAGGCGAGGTCTTCGACCGCCACCATCGCGCGCAGCAGGCTGGTCAGCGCCGGGCGAAGTTCGGCTGGCGCCGTCACGACGTCGACCACGTAGCGCATACCAGCGGGCAAAGTGGTCCAGGCGCCGGGATCGTCGTACGGAGCGCCACCCACGAGCAGCCCTGCCTGGCCGAGGTCTTCGTCGCGGAGCATTCTCAGCGCCGCCACGGCATCATCGACCGACCCGACCGCCACCGCGTCCGAGGCCGAGCCGAGCGCAGTGGCGACGGTGGTCTCCCAGCCTGGTTCGACGGTCAGCAGGGCCGCCACCGAACCCATGATGCCGGACACCCGCTCGGAAGCGGCGAGCAGCGAGGCGGCGCCGTCCTTGCGCGACAGGCCGATCTCGAGCGCCTCCTTACGAGCGGCCAGGGTGGCCCGTTCCCGCTCGGCCGAGCGCTCCTGTTCCTGCAGCGACTCGACGGCTTGCTCGGCCTCGGCCAGCTCGGCCGCCACTCGCTCGTATTCCGCGTCGAGGCCTTCTTCCCCCACAGAGAGTCCGGCGATGGTGGTTTCGAGGCTGGTGAATTCCCGCTCAGCTTCGGCGGCACGCGCCTGCGCCTCGGTGCGGGCGGTGATCAGCCGTGCCAATTCGGCCTCAGCCGCGGACGCCTGCCGTCGCAGCCCTTCTACCTGCCCGGAGAGCCGGGCGCGTCCCTCACGCCGATCAGCGGCCGCCCGGACCAAGGCGGCGAGCTGCCGTTCCTCGGCTTCGACAGCTTCCTCGGCCTCGCTGCGCTGAGCGATGGCTTCGTCGAGGGTCTCGCGTGCTTCCTCGATCTGCTCCGCGAGCTCGACCTCCTGCTCGCGGATGGCAGCGGCTTCTTCCTCCAGCTCATCCGGATCACGTCCCTGAGGAGCAGCGCTCTCTGCGGTCTCCAGATGGCGTCCACGCTCGGCGGCCAGCGATGCCGTGCCTCGGACCCGTTCGCGCAAGCTGGACAGGCCGTACCAGGCGTCCTGGGCCCGCGCCAGCAGTGGAGCGACCTCTTTGGTCTCTGCTTCGAGCCGCGCCTCGGCCGCACGTGCCTGTTCAAGTGCCTGGGTGAGTTCGGATTGCCTGGCTTTCAGGGCGGTCTCGTCGGCGACCTCCTGCTCGAAGCTGGCACGGGCCTGCACTAGATCGTCAGCCAGCAGCCGCAGCCTGGCATCGCGCAGATCGGCCTGGATGGTCTGTGCCCTGCGGGCCAGTTCAGCCTGCTTTCCGAGCGGCCCGAGCTGGCGGCGTAGCTCAGCGGTGAGATCCTGCAACCTGGTGAGGTTGGCCTGCATCGCCTCCAGTTTGCGCAGCGCCTTCTCTTTACGCTTGCGATGCTTGAGCACCCCGGCGGCTTCTTCGACGAACCCGCGGCGGCCTTCCGGCGTGGCCGACAGGATGGAATCGAGTTGCCCCTGGCCGACGATCACGTGCATCTCGCGGCCGATACCCGAGTCGGACAACAGCTCCTGGACATCGAGCAAGCGGCAGCCCTGGCCGTTGATCGAGTACTCGGATCCGCCGTTGCGGAACATCGTCCGCGAGATGGTGACCTCGGAGTACTCGATGGGCAACGCGCCGTCGGCGTTGTCGATAGTCAAGATCACTTCGGCGCGACCCAGCGCCGGCCGGCCGGCGGTACCGGCGAAGATGACGTCCTCCATCTTCCCGCCGCGAAGGCTCTTGGCACCTTGTTCGCCCATGACCCACGCCAGGGCGTCGACGACGTTCGACTTGCCCGAGCCGTTGGGCCCCACAACGCAGGTGATCCCCGGCTCGAATTGCAGCGTCGTCGACGACGCGAAGGACTTGAACCCCCGCAACGTCAAGCTCTTCAGATGCAACGAACTACTCTCCTCGCCGTGCCCCCGCACGAGCAGCTTTCGAGTATGACATGGGGAAGATGCCCGTCACACTACAGGCTTCCGGCGCCCAACGTGTGTATTTGCCGCAGCCCTGCGCTGATCAAGAGCAAGATTCCGCTCTGGACGCCGGTGATCATGAGCGGATCCAGGACGCTATAGCAACGTGATCGTGTTCATGATCACCATGCGCGCGGAGCCGACTTGCTCTCAGAGCGCTTCACGGCGTACCTTCCGGCTACTTGACTCACAGTGCCGGGCGGCGTCATGTGGGTCGTAGCCGGTGAGAACGACAGGAGTAGCGCATGTCCGCTGACGTCGTCGGGATGGCATTGCTGCTCCTCGGGCTGGTCCTGGTGGTCGCCAAGCTCGTCCGGCTGCGCAGCCGCTGGTGCCAGCGGCTGTTCCTGCCGAGCTCGATCATCGGCGGATTCCTCGCGCTCCTACTCGGCCCGGAGATCCTGGGACGCATCGCCGGGGCATTCGGTTATGACGGCTGGGGCGACGGTGGGATGTTCGGCAGCCAGATCCTGGAGGTCTGGAGCACGCTGCCGGGTCTGCTGATCAGCGTCGTTTTCGCCACACTGTTCCTCGGCGAGCGGATCCCCAACCCGAAGGACGCGGCCAAGCTCGTCGGCCCCCAGATGTCCTTCGGCGTCGCGCTGGGCGCCGGTCAATACGTCATCGGCCTACTGCTCGCTATTCTGCTGCTTGCTCCGTTGTTCGACATCGACCCGATGGCCGGGGCGCTGATCGAGATCTCGTTCGAGGGCGGGCACGGGACCGCAGCGGGCATGCGCGACGCCATGGCCGCCAACGGTTTCCCCGAGGGCGCCGACCTCGCCCTCGGGCTGGCTACCGTAGGTGTCGTATCCGGCATCGTCATCGGTGTCGGCGTGATCAACTGGGCCGTCCGTCGCGGCCATACCGTCTTCTTGAAGGGCGATGCGCAGACCTCCGTCGAGGAGCAACGCGGGCTCTACCTCAAAGACGAGCAGCACCCGGCCGCCACCATGACCGTACGTCCGTCCTCGGTCGAGCCGCTGGCGATCCACTTCTCGATCGTCGCCGTCGCCATCCTGATCGGCCACGTCATGCTCAGCGCGTTGCGCGGTATCGAAGAAGCGCTCTGGAAAGACGACGTCGAGCTCTTCGCCCACGTGCCGTTGTTTCCGCTGGCGATGCTGGGCGGGGTCGTCGTCCAGCTCGCCATCGACCGGCTCGACCGTACCGGCATCGTCGACCGGCTGATGATGTTGCGCATCCAGGGACTCGCGCTGGATCTACTCATCATCAGCGCCCTCGCGACGCTGTCCATTCAGGCGATCGCGGACCAGCTCGGGCCGTTCCTCCTGCTGGCGGGTGTGGGGATCGCGTGGAACGTCCTGGCGCTGGTGTACATCGCCCGCCGGATCATCCCGCGCTACTGGTTCGAGCGCGGCATAGGAGACTTCGGCCAGTCGATGGGCGTGACCGCCACCGGCCTGATCCTGATGCGAGTAGCCGACCCCGAGGCGAAGAGTCCCGCCTTCGAAGCCTTCGGATACAAACAACTCCTGTTCGAGCCGTTCTTCGGCGGGGGTTTGATCACCGCCGCATCCATCCCGCTGATCTCGCAGTTCGGGCCCGAACCGTTCCTCCTGGCGATGGCGGCGTTGCTGGTCTTCGCGCTGGCCACTGGGCTGCTGTACTTCGGCAAACAACGTGCCGAACCAAGTGGGAAGCCCTAGCAACGAAGCCGCTGAAAACTCACTCGACGCGGACTTCGCGGGCAGCCCACAGCACCTGCCGGCAGTTCACGACAGGGCGCAAAAGCAATAGGTCTGGCAGCCAGGCTGCCAGACCTATGTCATGTCAGAGCGGGTTCGCGGACCGACGACTCGTCGAGGACCAAGCTCTCGTGCTCGAGGGCCGCTTGGGCGAGATCGTCGTTCACCGCCTGGAGCCGGCCGACCTCGGCTTCGAGGTCATCGACCCGGCGACGGAGCCTCTGTACCTCGGTGATGAGCCGCGGATCCGGGCCCCCCACATGTCCGAACAGCGCCTTTGCCATCGCTGGTGCCCTCCACAGGCTAAATGCTCAAGAATGATGGATACGGTCACAGGGCCGGCCCGCACGCTCCGAATCACTTCACGGCAGGCACATGGCTCCGCAACAACATATACAAGCATCTCATCCTGTCCGGCACTGGTCAAGCCAGCACTAGACACTAGGGGACTCAACTTTGCAGCAAAACAGCCTAAACGGGGGCATCTTGCGCCGTGTGATTGGGGACACGGAGCTCACCAATGAGCTCGCCGGGGCCGGGGCTGACACCGCGGGCAGGTGTAGGAGGAGCGATTCATGAAAGGATCACGACGGATCGGTGTGCCGCAACGCCGGCACGGACGGTCAGCCCTGCCGTACGCCTGCAATGATCGGTCGAAGAAACCACTCTCACCGTTGACGTTGACGTATAGCTGGTCGAATGAGGTTCCGCCTTCCGCCAACGCAGCGGCCATCACCTCGCGCACAGCTTCAATCAGCCGCGACGTCTCCGGCGCGCGCAACGTCTCTGTCGGCCGGGCATAATGCAGCCGAGCCCGCCACAAGGCCTCGTCGGCGTAGATGTTCCCAACGCCGGAGATCAACGACTGGTCGAGCAGCGCGCGCTTCACACCGGTGCGCCGCCGGCGCAGCGCGGCGGCGAACGCGGGCACATCGAACTCCGGATCCATCGGATCACGGGCGATATGCGCGATCTCGACCGGCAGTCCACTCCGATCCACCGGCTGAACCGCCAGGCCACCGAAAGTACGCTGGTCGACGAAGCGTAGTTGCGGCCCGGCATCGTCGAAGACGAACCTGACCCGCAGATGGGCGCCGTCAGGCACCGACTCCTGCTGCAAGATGAGCTGCCCACTCATGCCGAGATGACCGAGGATCGCGCGGTCGGCAGGGTCGTCGTCCAACGGCAGCCACAAGTATTTCCCACGCCGCCGCACCGCCATGATCCGAGTGCCGGCCAGCACCGACTCGAAGTCGGACGCGCCGGCCGGATGGCGGCGCACCGCCCGCGGATGAAGAACCTCGACACGCTGGATGCGCCGTCCCGCGACGTGGCGTTCCAGACCTCGGCGGACTACCTCGACCTCGGGAAGCTCCGGCACGGTCGGCCTTCAGGAAACGTCGGATTCGGCCTCGAGCACGGATCCGGAATGCGCGGCGGCGTTGTCATCCGCGGCTTCATCCCCGGAGCGCGAATTCAGCGCACTCCACGCCAGCTCCGCGGCGTTGGCCTCGGCTTCCTTCTTGCTTCGGCCCTGACCGCTGCCATGGACCACGCCGCCGAGAAGAACCTCGGCGGTGAACGTCTTCTGGTGGTCGGGGCCTTCCTCGCTCACGTGATACTCGGGCACCCCGAGCGAATGCCGTGACGTGTACTCCTGCAACGACGTCTTCCAGTCGAGCCCGGCACCCAAGGTGGCCGAGACGTCGATGAGATCGTCGACCAGGCGATGAACCAGCGCCGTAGCGTCAGCCATTCCCCGATCGACGTAGACCGCCCCGATGAGCGCCTCGACGGTGTCGGCGAGGATGGAGGCTTTGTCCCGCCCACCGGTGGTCTCCTCACCACGGCCCAGCCGGAGGAAATCGCCGAGGCGTAGGGCACGGCCGACGCCAGCCAACGCGCGCATGTTGACTACAGCCGCGCGTAGCTTCGCCAGCTGCCCTTCCGACAGATCAGGGTGCCGGTGATACAGCGAATCGGTCACCACCAGGCCAAGAACTGCATCGCCGAGAAACTCGAGCCGTTCGTTGGTGGGCAACCCGCCGTGCTCGTACGCATACGAACGATGCGTCAATGCCTGTTCGAGGAGCTTCGCATCAACGGAAAGTCCAAGCAGTGCCTCGAGCTCAGCGTTCACCTTCGGCTCGGCCGTCATCGCGGGATCCGATCAGGCGTCGCCAACCTGCCGCCCGTTGTACTCCTTGTACAGCGCAGTGCCCTGCGAGTCTTCAACGACGTGCGCACGGTGCGACACCACCCAGGTGGTGCGTCCGTTGACGGTACGACGCTGGATCTGCGGCAGCTTGGCCTTCCACTGCGAACGGCGGTGGCGGGTGTTGCTCCTGGACATCTTGCGCTTGGGGACGGCCACGGCTACTTCTCCTCAGTCGGGCCGGCCCCGCTGGAGCCGGACTCGTTCGTGTCATCAGTGAGCAGCTCGGCCAGAGCCGCCCACCGTGGATCGGTTTTCTCGTGCGTGTGGGACGGATCATCCGCAAGCCGCGCCCCGCACTCGGAGCACAAACCCGGGCAATCCTCCCGGCAGACCGGCGCCGACGGCAGCGCTAAGACAATCGCGTCGCGTACCGGCTGCTCGAGGTCGATCTTGTCCTCGACAACGAACAGATCGTCCTCTCCGGCCTCCTGGCCAGGCTCATTCTCGGGGTAAGCGTACAGCTCCTGAATGTCGACGACCACTTCACCACCGACGGCATCCAGGCACCGTACACACTCACCACTGAACGACGTACGTGCCGTTCCCGAAGCGAGCACGCCCTCCATGACCGCCTCGAGCCGTACCTTCAGCTCGACGTCGGTCCCTTCGGGTGCCTCGACCACACCGCCGAGTCCGAGGTCTGCCGGCGCCGGCACATCACGCGAGACCCTACGCATTGAACCGGGGCGTCGCCCCAGCTCATGGATGTCGAGCACGAAGGGTGCTCGAGAATCGAGGGCGCTCAGGACAGTCAACTCTCGTGCGATGCGGGCAGGCGAACCATGGCCTCGGCGAGAGGCCTCATCTAGATTACAAGACCAGCGAGGATGCGCAAAACCAGTTCTGGCCCAGGACGGCAGGTCCGGCTGGAACAACCCGCCGAGGAGCTGCTCAGGGATCGCTGCGGCCGCGTTCGATCTCATCCTCGTCCGAGGTGCCTTCCGGCGGCGCGGTATCACCCGGGGCGCTATGCGCGTCGTCCGCCGAGCCACCGTCCGGGCCAGCACCGTCCTCGATCCATGTGCTGTCCGCCGCGCCGGCGCCGGCGCCTGCCACCGAATCGTCGTCGGACCAGATGCCCGTCTCCGCCTCGGCTGCGCTGGCAGCCCAGGGGTTTGCCTCAGCACCGCTCGCGGCCCAGGTGTCTGCCGCCGTGGGGTCCCCGGCCCCGGCCGGCGCGCCGCTTCCGTAGCCGGCCCGGGCCTCACCCAGCGCGTCCGTCGCACCGCCATCTGCTTGGGCTCCGGCTTCGACGGGCCGTCCACCCGGAGTCCCGCTCGGCGCATCCGGCAGCGGGTCCACGGCGTCACGTAGCAGTTCGGAGGCTCCGACGGACGCGCCCAGCGGCGAGCCGTCCTCGGTGGCCAGTTCATCGAACGGCCCGCTGCGGCGCAGCTGATCCCTGCCGTCGCGGACAGTGGCCACGATGCGCTCGGCGACGAGTTCGACATGCGCGAGCTTCGCATCGACGTGGTCGTCCAGCGCGACGCGCATCGCCTCGATCTCCTGCCGCGTCTGCTCCAGCGTCCGGCCCCGCTCACGGCGAGCCTCGACCAGCACCGTGTGGTCGCCGACCAGCCGTGCCTGCTCGGCCCGGGCATCAGTGATCATCCTTGATGCGTTGTTCCGGGCCTCCTCGAGAAGTTCTTCACGCTGTTCGATAACCGTGTCGGCGGCCGAGAGACTGTTGGGCAGCATGTCGCGTACCTGCTTGACCAGCGAGAGCACCTCGGTCTTGTTGAGAATGGCCGACGACGACATCGGCATCGTCCGGGCCGACTCGACCAATTCGATCAGCTCATCGAGCTTCTTGTGAATCTCCACAGCTTTCTTCCCCTGTTGTTGCCGTCAGCGCCGTCCCGAGGTCCGGGACCACACTCACCACAAATCACGCGCCTCGCGACGATTCCCCACCGAAACGCTCACGCAGCCGGTCGAGTACCACCTTGGGCACCAGCCCGCTGACGTCTCCCCCATACGAGGCAACTTCTTTGACCAGGCTCGACGACAGATACGAGTACTCAGGATTGGTGGCGACGAAGAACGTCTCCAGCCCCGTGAGCCGATGGTTCATCTGTGCCATCGACAGCTCGTAGTCGAAGTCGGTCATGGCCCGTAGGCCCTTGAGCACCACCGGGATGCCGTTCTGCTGAGCGAAGTCCACCAGAAGACCCTGGAAGCCCAGGATCCGCACGTTGCCCATATGAGCGCAGACCTCCCCCAGGATGCGGAGCCGCTCTTCATGCTCGAACAGGCCCTTTTTCGAGGCATTGACCAGGACAGCCACGACTACCTCGTCGAAGAGCCCGGCCGCCCGTTCGATGACGTCCAAGTGCCCGTTGGTCACGGGGTCGAACGATCCCGGGCAGACGCATCGGCGCAACTTGCCTCCTAGAGGTTCCACCCGCGTCACGGCGCGGTTGACTCCGTCTCAGCCCGGTACGTCCGTACCAGCTGAGCGACCGTACCAAAGCACAGTCTCTCCATATGCCCGATCCCGCAACCCATTCACCCCATCCGGCCAGCGGATCGGCCCGCTCTTGCGGTCACGTTCGACGACCAGGACGGCGCCGGCCTCCAGCCAGACGTCGGCCAGCAACGTCAGCGCGTCATGCAGGTCGTCCGTAGCCAGGGCGTACGGCGGATCGGCCAGCACGACGTCATACCGAGAACCTGGGGTCGCCGGTTGTTTCTCCAGCTCAACAGGGTCAGGCGTCCGAACCGGGCGGGCGCCCGGGTCCTCCGGCTCAGGTCCCTCCGGCAGTTCGCCCGCCGGACCCGGAAGGTCCCGCACCCGGCTCGACAAGAACCTCTCGACGCGGTCGCGAACCACCGTCGCTCCGGGGATACCGACGGCTGCCAGGTTCGCCTCAATGGTCCGGACCGCCCTCGCCTCGGACTCGACCAGCGTGACGCACGTCGCACCCCGCGAGAGCGCTTCCAGCCCGAGCGCGCCGCTGCCGGCATACAGATCGAGCACCCGCAGGCCGTGGAAACCACCCAGCATCGACTCCAGCGCCGAGAACATCGCCTCGCGCACCCGGTCGGACGTGGGCCGGGTCATTTCTCCGGACGGAACACGTAGCCGCCGCCCGCGGGCCGCACCCGCGACTATCCTCGTCACCCGCCCCTCCTCCTTCCCATGATCATGAGCTGTTCGCCGGGTGGTCGCCCGGCGAACAGCTCATGATCATGGCCTTGGCAACTCATGCCTTGTCGATGTAGTCCTCGTCCTGCGCGGCGAGCACCGTGTCGATCGCGGCGGCCAGCTCCGGGTGCTCCCGCAGCTCAGGGTCGGCCGAGATCACCCCGACGGCGGCGTCGCGGGCGTCGCGGATGACATCCTCGTCGCGGATCACCTTCAGGAACTTCAAACTGGACCGGCGCCCGGACTGGGCAGCGCCGAGCACATCGCCCTCTCGCCGCTGCTCCAGATCCACCCGGGCCAGCTCGAATCCGTTACGGGTCCCGGCCACCGCTTCGAGCCGTTCGCGAGCTGGCGTCTCCGGCAGCGCGTCGGTCACGAGCAGGCAGACACCGGGTATACCGCCTCGCCCGATCCGGCCTCGTAGCTGGTGCAGCTGAGAGACGCCGAACCGGTCCGCGTCCATGATCACCATCATCGACGCGTTCGACACGTCCACGCCGACCTCGACGACGGTGGTGGCGAGCAGCACCGGCGCTTTGCCCGTGGCGAAGCGCCGCATCGCGGCGTCCTTGGCCTCCGGGGGCATCCGGCCATGCAAGATCTCGGTCTCGACGTCGGCCAGCGGCCCGGAACGCAATGTCTCGGCCAGCTCCAGCACCGCGACCGGCCGGCGCCGGTCCGGCTCCACACCGTCGAGGTCGCCGCTGGAGAGGTCCGCACCATCGCTGTCGGCGACGGCCATCATGACGGCGTCGTCGTGCTCGTCACCGATCCTCGGGCAAACGATATATACGCCGTGACCGGCGGCCGCCTCCTCGCGGGCGCGCTGCCACGCCCGGTCCAGGAAGTGCGGCTTCTCCTGCATCGGCACCACGTGCGTCGTGACCTCGGCCCGCCCGGCCGGCACCTCTGACAGGGTGGAGATCTCCAGATCACCGAAGACGGTCATCGCCACCGTGCGCGGGATGGGGGTCGCGGTCATAACGAGCACGTGTGGTCGGGTGCCGTTGCGGCTCTTCGCCGCAAGCGCTGCCCGTTGTTCCACGCCGAAACGGTGCTGCTCGTCGACGACCACGAGGCCAAGGTCGAAGAATTGGACCTGTTCCTCGAGCAGAGCATGGGTGCCGACGACGATGCCGGCGTCGCCGACCCCGATGTCCAGTAGTGCTTCCTTGCGCGCTTTGGTCCCCATGGAACCGGTGACCAGAGCGACCCTGGTGCCGATGTCGAGGCCGCCGAGCATCCCGCGCTGGGCGAGCGGCCCGAGCAGTTCCATCAACGACCGGTGATGCTGCTGGGCCAGCACTTCGGTCGGCGCCAGCAAGGCCGCCTGGCCGCCCGCATCCACGACCGACAGCATGGCGCGCAGCGCGACGACGGTCTTACCCGCGCCGACCTCTCCCTGGAGCAAGCGGTGCATCGGGTGGTCTTCGGCAAGGTCCGCCGCGATCGCCTCGCCGATCTGCCGCTGGCCGTCGGTGAGGTCGAACGGCAACTGCGCGTCGAGTGCTTCGAGAACGCCGCCCGGTGTGGCACGTCGCGGCTGCGCCGGCAGCGCCGCCGTGGACGCGCGTCTCCTGGCCAGCTCGGCCTGGAGCACGAAAGCCTCCTCGAACCGCAGCCTCGCCCGGGCCTGCCGGACCTGCTGCATGTCCGCGGGACGGTGGACCGCGCGTAGAGCCTCGGCCAGGCCGGGCAGACCGCGCTTCTCCCGGACGGCTGCCGGCAGCGGATCGGGCACGTCGTCGAGCTGGTCGACGACGATGCGCAAACACTGTTCGATCCGCCACGAGGCCATCCGCCTCGTGGACGGGTAGACGGGGATGATCTCGTCGGCGAACTCCTGGGCGGCCTCACGCAGATCACCCGCGCCCTCGGGAGCCATCTGATAGTCCGGATGGGCGAACTGCCGCTGTCCGCGGAAGGTCCCCACCTTGCCGGCGAACATGCCCACCCGGCCGGGACGGAGGTCCTTCAGCCTCCAGTCCTGGTTGAAGAAGACGAGCTGCACGTCGCTGGTGCCATCGGTGACGACGACCTCCAGGCGTTTGCTGGGCCGCCGCTGCCCTTGGCCACGTTGCCGGAACTCGCGTACCTGCGCGGTCTTGACCATGGCCAGCACCGTGACGTGGTCGTCCTCACGCAGGGACGCGAGCTCGGTGAGTTCGCCCCGCTCGATGTAGCGGCGCGGATAGTGGCGAAGCAAATCGCCGACGGTGCGCAGTTCGAGCTCTTTCGACAGCACAGCCGCTGTCTTGTCGCCCAGCGTGGCCCGCAGATCCTCGTCGAGGTCAGTCATCACTGCGCTCCGCTCCCCAGAGGTCACCGGCCGCGGCGCGCGTGCCCGCCCGGAGACCCGATGTCAGCCACACCTATTCCACCCCCAGCAGCAGTGGATAACGCGGTTGGCCACCTTCGTAGACGACCGTATCGACTTCCGGATGACTGTGCCGGACCGACACCTCGACGCCGGCCGCCAGTGACACATCGGCACCAGCCCCAGTCACGACCGTCACCAGCTCCCCTCCAGCCGACAGCATGCGCCTGACCACCTCTTGGGCCACCTCCAGCAAGTCGGACCCGATCACCGCGAAATCGCCTTCGACGACGCCGAGTACGTCGCCGGGCCGGCAGATCCCCGCCATTGTCACGGCCTCGCGCGAGGCAACCGTCACGGCGCCGTGACGGGCGTGACCCGCGGCTGTGGTCATCGCGACGACATCGGCGTCGAACGAACGCCCGGGCTCGTGTACGGCCACCGCGGCAAGCCCTTGGACCTGGGCGATCGTTGGTATGACCGCCACCCGCCGGTGCTGCGCGCGCAGTTCGGCGGCCGCAGCTTCGGCCACTGGTACCGCATCGCGCTCGTTCGGCAGGATGATCACCTCGCCGGCGGAGTCGTCACCAACCGCTGCCAGCATCTCCGTGGTCGACGGACGATGCCCGGCCGGTGTCGAGGCGACAACCGCGCCGGCCGAAGCGAACAGCTCGGCCAGCCCCGGTCCCGCCGCGAACGCGACGACGACCCTGCCGTCGCCGGGCGCGGGGGTGGCCGCGACGGTCCGGCCCTGCGCCGCGAGATGAGTGACGCTGATGCGATGCGGACGTCCGGCCTGGAGGCCCGCCTCGATCACCGCTCCGGCGTCGTCGGCATGCACATGGACGTTCCACTCGTCCCCGCCTCCGACCACCACGAGGGAGTCGCCGAGTTCGGACAACGTCTGCCGCAGCCCCGGAATGGCCTCGCTGGGCGCCCGCAGCAGGAACATCACCTCGTACGCCGGGGCCGCGGCGCCGGCCGGTGTGGCAGCGGCGGCAGAGTCCGGGCAAGGTCGAGACGCCGGCCCGGCCGGAATCGGGACGTGATGGTCGCCGACGCGCCGGGGCGCCGGAAGCGGCCGGCGTCCCGTCAGCACGGTGTCGAAGGCGTCAAGTAGCACGGTCAAACCACGGCCCCCGGCGTCGACCACACCGGCGTCGCGCAACACGTCGAGTTGCCGCGGTGTGGCGGCCAGCGCACGGCGAGCCGCCCGGGCCGCCGCCAGAGCCACCTCAGCGAGCCCGTACGGCTGTTCGGCCAGCCGGGCCTGGGCGGCTGCTCCGGCGGCCCGGGCCACCGTCAGGATGGTGCCCTCGACCGGCTTGTAGACGGCGGCGTAGGCGGCCGACGCAGCATGGTCGAGCGCCGCAGCCAGCCCCGACCCGTCGGCGAGCGTCGCGCCTTCACGGCCGAGCACGTCGGCCACACCACGCAGCATCTGCGCCAAGATGATCCCCGAGTTCCCTCTGGCGCCCAGCAGAGCGCCCCGGGCCATCGCGTCGGCGACCTCGTGAACCGCCGCCTCGGATGGGCAACGCTCCACCGCCGCGGCGGCGGCTTCCATCGTCAGATACAGATTGGTGCCGGTATCGCTGTCCGGCACCGGATAGACGTTCAACGCGTCGATCTCTTCACGGGCCTCGGCAAGGCCGTCCAAACCCGCACGGCACCAGCGGCGGACGATGTCAGCGTCCGGGATCTGCTGCACCTCACACCTCCCATCCGCCATCACGAACCCTTGTCGGTGGAGCGTATCGCTGACCGGACGCACCCACGGCCGGCACCGGCTTGGCTTAGAGGCCGCCTCTAAGGTGTTGTGCGCCGCCTCCGGGCCGGTTTGGGTCTTGGGCGCTCAACCGGTACTCTAGAGCGGTTGCCTCGGTCGCGGCGGTTACGCCGGAACGCAGGCACATCATTGGACCAGACAATTCATTCTCCGGAGGAGTTACCCGTGGCTGCCAACTGCGACGTCTGCGGCAAAGGCCCGGGCTTCGGCAACAAGATCTCGCACTCGCACCGCCGGACCCCGCGTCGTTGGAACCCCAATATCCAATCCGTGCGGACCGTCGTAGGCGGCACTCCGAAGCGGATCAACGCCTGCACCTCGTGCATCAAGGCCGGCAAGGTCGTCCGCTCGGCCTGATTCTTCACGCTGTGGCCGGGTAGCTCATGCTGCCCGGCCATTTCGGCGTTGCAGGCGTCTCGAGAGAGCCCTCTAAGCGTTCCAGCAGATGGAGTCTCTCCTCGCCCGCGGACTCGCTCGTGCCTCGCTCGCCAGCCGATGGTCGCGCTCGCCGGCTCCCTCGTGCCTCGTCCGACGGCTCGCCGCTCAACATGCCCGCCACACCATGGAGAGACTCCATCTGCTGGAACGCTTAGAGGGCGAGTTTGAAACCGGTGTGCGACGCCTCGAACCCCAGCCTCTCGTAGAAGCGGTGCGCGTCGGACCGGCTGGCGTCCGAAGTCAACTGGACCAGCGCGGCACCACGCCGGCGAGCTTCGTCGATCGCCCAGCTGATCAGCTGGCGGCCGAGACCCGAACCACGGGCGGACGAATGCACCCGCACCGCTTCCAGCTGTGCCCGGGTGGCCCCTTGGCGTGACAACCCGGAAATGAAGGTCAGCTGGAAGGTACCGACGACCTCGCCGTCTCGTTCGGCAACCGCCAGGAACTGATGCGGATCGGCGTCGATCGTCTCGAACGCCGCCACATACCGCTCGAGCTCTTCCGGAGCCTCCCGGGCCGCGCCGAGGGGATCGTCGGCGAGCATCGCCACTATCTTCGCGACGTCGTCTCCACGAGCCGCCCGGACCCTCAAGGCACCGACGCCGGTATCCACATTCGTCACCAGACGACCCTATCCCGCCCACCTGGTCATGGCCCGGCCGGACGGCCGCGATCCGGCGTCGTGTGACAATGCTCGGGTGCCCTCAAGCTCGCCCGAAGCCCAGGAGACCAGAGCGCTCATGCGCAACATCGCCGTCTTCAGCGGAAGTGCCCATCCGGAGCTCGCCGAGGAGATCTGCACCCATCTCGACGCGCCGTTGCATCCGGTCAGCATCCAGCGCTTCGCCAACGACTGCCTGCAGGTACAGCTTCAGGCCAACTGCCGTGAGCACGACGTCTTCCTGATCCAGCCCATCGTTCCGCCCGTGCAAGAAAACCTGGTGGAGCTGTTCCTCATGCTCGACGCCGCCCGTGGCGCGTCGGCGGCCCGGATCACCGTCGTGATGCCGCACTACGCCTACGCACGTTCGGACAAGAAGGACGCGCCGCGCATCTCGATCGGTGGCCGCCTGATGGCCGATCTGATGGCCACCGCCGGGGCCAGCCGGGTGCTGGCCATGACGCTGCACTCGCCCCAGGTCCACGGCTTCTTCAGCACGCCCGTGGACCAGTTGCACGCGCTGCGCGAGCTGGCCGGGCACTTCCGTGCCAACAACGACCTCTCCAACTCCGTGGTCGTCTCACCGGATCTCGGCAACGCCAAACCCGCCTCGGCTTTCGCCCAGATCCTCGGCGTACCGGTGGCGGCCGGCGCCAAGCAGCGTTTCGCCGACGACCACGTCAGCATCAGCGCGATCATCGGTGACGTCGCCGGCCGCGACATCATCGTCCTGGACGACGAGATAGCCAAAGGCAGCACGGTCATCGAGCTGATCCAGCGGCTGCGCGAGCACGGTGTGCAGTCCATCCGGATCGCATGCACTCACGGGCTGTTCACCGGCAAGGCGCTCGAACGAATCGGCGAGTTCGACGACGTCCGGGAGATCGTCTGCACCAATACCGTTCCGATACCCGAGGCCGAGCGGCACCCGAAGCTGAAGGTGCTATCGGTGGCGCCACAGCTGGCCGAGGCGATCAGACGTATCCACAAGGGTGAATCGGTGAGTGTCCTCTTCCACGACATCTAGGCTCGCCCCACCCCTGTCCACCCTTCTCACCCTTCCACCACCTCACGACCGGGCGGGTCAGGAGAAATGGACATGGCCGGCATCGCCCTCATACGGCGCTCCATCGACCCGCACACCTTCACCGTCATACACCCGGCCGATCACCCGCCACCGTTCCGGAAGCGGCACCTGGGCCGGGAACGTGGCCAGCATCGCGTTGTCGTCGCCGCCGGTGAGCACCCACGTCATCGGGTCTGCCCCCAGTGCGCTGCCGACCTCGCGCATCGCCTCGGTGATCTCCAGCCGCTCGCGCTCGATGTCGATGCGCACATGGCTCGATTCGGCGAGGTGCCCCGCGTCGGCCAGCAAGCCATCGCTGACGTCACACATGGCGGTAGCACCGAGCGTCGCGGCTTCGGGCCCCGCGTCGTACGGCACCTCTGGACAGCGATGAGCGTCGACCAGCGCGCGTGGTGACCGGAATCCCCGGCTGAGTACCCGCAAGCCGGCCTCGGCCCAGCCCAGCCGCCCGCACACCGCGAGTACATCGCCGGCACGAGCGCCAGAACGCAACACCGGCTCCAGGCCGTCGAGCTCGCCGAGGGCGGTGATCGCGAGCACCACCGTCTCCGAGCTCACCATGTCGCCACCGATCACCGAGGCTCCTACCCGGGCACATTCGTCCCGCATTCCATCCGCCAACTCCAAGGTCCACGCCACGTCGAGGTCGCCCGGAGCGCCTAGGCCGACCGTGATGGCCGTAGCGCGCGCCCCCATGGCCGCGATGTCGGACAGATTCTGGGCGGCCGCCTTGCGGCCGATGTCTCGCGCGGACGACCAGTCGCGCCGGAAATGTCGGCCCTCGACCAACATGTCAGTTGTCACGACGACGCGTCCGCTGCCCACTGCGATGATCGCCGCGTCGTCACCCGGACCGACGACAACCCCGTCTCCCTGCGGAAACCGGGCTGTCACCGCGTCGATCAGACCGAATTCGCCCACATCGGAAACGCTGTCGGGCACACTGACTCCTCATTGGTCGCGGACAGGCGGTAGGTTGGCGCTCGGACCATCTTTCCCTAGAGCTGGAGGCCAACCCGTGGTGGTACAGGCATACATCCTGATACAGACCGAGGTCGGCAAGGCGGCCGACGTCGCCCGGCAGATCGCCGAGATCGACGGCGTCACCCTCGCCGAAGACGTCACCGGGCCCTACGACGTCATCGTGCGCGCCGAAGCCGACAACGTCGACGACCTCGGAAAGCTGGTTGTCGCCCGCGTTCAGGCCATCGACGGCATCACCCGAACCCTGACGTGCCCCGTCGTACATCTCTGATTCTCGCCCTGCTCGCTCTCACCGTGTCGGGGTGCGGATTCGGCGCGGTCTCCATCGAGCCGCACACCGCAGAAGCTGGCAGCGAAGAGACCTGCACGGCGTTGCTGAAGGACCTACCTGAGGTTGTCAGTGACGCTGTTCGCCGTGACGTCGCCCCCGAGGCAGCTCTGGCCACCGCGTGGGGTCAGCCGCCGATAGTGCTGCGTTGCGGCGTCTCCATGCCTTCTGCTTACCGGCCGGACACACAGCTCATAGACGTCGGAGGGGTCGGCTGGTTCGCCGAAGAAGGCGACGGCGGGGTCTTTTTCACCGCCACCGACCGGGAAGTCTTGGTTGAAGTAGCCGTGCCGGACGACTACGCGCCGGCAGGGTTCGTCCTGGACGACATCTCCCCCACCGTCGCGTCCCACATCCCCGAGCGCGGCCTGCGCTGAACGGGAGCGGGCCGGCTCAGCGTAGGCCCAGCGGCCGTTTGAGCGCGGTGGTGATCATCCGGTCCACCAACGCGCCGTAGTCCAGTCCCGACTTCTCCCACAGCATCGGGAACATCGATGTAGGCGTGAAGCCGGGCATCGTGTTGACCTCATTGACGACGACGCTCCCATCCGGGCGCAAGAAGAAGTCGACCCGGGCCAGGCTCTCACACGACAACGCCTTGAACGCCGCCACAGCCATCCGGCGCATCCGCTCGGAGACCCCGGCCGGGACGTCTGCGGGGATGTCGAGCTGGACGTCGTCCTCGGGCAGGTACTTCGCCTGGAAGTCGTAGAACTCATGCGAGTCGTCGAACCTGATCTCGCCCAGCACACTCGCGTCGGGCTCGGCGCCGGAGACGCCCTCGAGTACGCCGCATTCGATCTCGCGGCCGACGATCGCCTCCTCGATGATCACCTTCGGGTCGTGCTCACGGGCTGCCAGCACGGCGGCGTCCAGATCACCCGGCTCGGCCACTTTGGCCACACCCATGCTGGAGCCAGCGCGGGCGGGTTTGACGAAGACCGGCCAGCCGAGCTCGTTGACCTCGGCACTCACTCGCTCCCGTTGCGGCTCCCAGTCCCCCGGCTCGACCAGCACATGCCTGGCTACCGGCAGCCCGGCGCCGCGCAGCAGGATCTTCATGACGTGTTTGTCCATGCCGGCGGCCGAGGCAAGAACTCCGGATCCGACATAGCGCACGCCCGCCATCTCGAGCATGCCCTGGATGGTGCCGTCCTCGCCGTAAGGCCCATGCAGGAGCGGAAAGACGAGGTCGACGGCGCCCAGCTCACGAGGCACCTCTCCGGGCGACTGCTCGATCAGGCCGGAGCCCGCCGGCAGCAGCACGGTGCCGCCTTCGTCGCTGACCTCCGGCAGCCGGCCGTCGGTGATGGCCAGCTGGTCAGGTTTACCGCTGGACAGCACCCAACGGCCTTCGAGCGTAATGCCGACGGGCACGACGTCGTAGCGCTCCGGATCCATCACGGAGAGCACGCCGCCCGCGGTGACGCAGGAGATCGTGTGCTCCGAGCTGCGGCCTCCGAAGACAACAGCGACCCGGATGCGGGGTAGCGGTGTGGGGTTCATCGTCGCACGACCCTATCTCAGTACTCGGTGTGACGTTTTCACGGCCATTGTGCCGGTGTCACGGCTGCGCCCGCGTGGATAGCGCCGTCAGTGTCCATGACGTTCAGGCTTGGCCGAACGGGACAGCAGCGAGCGCAACATGTCCTGCGGCGTGATCTCGCCTTGGACCATTCTGGTGACGTGCTCGACGATCGGCATGTCGACCCCTGACCGGCCGGCGAGATCCAGGATCGATTCACACGACTTGACCCCTTCGGCCACCTGGCGCGACTGTGCGGCCGCTTCGTCCACGCTCATTCCCTCCCCCAGCCGCTCGCCGAAGGTGCGGTTACGCGACAGTGGTGAGGTGCACGTCGCCACCAGGTCACCCAGACCGGCCAGGCCGGAGAACGTGTACGGGTCGGCGCCCAGAGCTTGCCCCAGCCGGGCGGTCTCGGCCAGCCCCCGGGTGATGACGCTGGCCCGGGCGTTGTCACCGAATCCCAGTCCGACGGCGATCCCGACGGCCAGCGCGATCACGTTCTTCACCGCGCCGCCCAGCTCCGTCCCTACGACGTCGGTGTTCGTGTAGGGCCGGAAATGCGTGGTGTGGCACATACTCTGGACCCGGCGGGCCAGCTCATCGGTGTTCGCTGCGACAACGCTGGCGGCCGGTTGCCGCTGCGCGATCTCGCGGGCAAGATTCGGCCCGGAGACAACGGCGATCCGGTCCACGCCCGCGCCGGTGACCTCGGCGATCACCTCGCTCATCCGGTCGGCGGTGCCGATCTCGATGCCTTTCATCAAGCTGACCAGAATCGCATCCGCCGGCAGCGTCGACGTCCACTGCGTCAGGTTGGCCCGTAGGCTCTGAGACGGCACGGCCAGCACCACGAGGTCCGCCCCGGCCGCCGCCTCGCCCGGGTCGGTGGTCGCCCGTAGCGTGGGCGGCAGCTCGATCCCGTCGAGATAGTCGGCGTTCACGTGGTCCCGGGTGATCGCCTCACACAACTCTGGGCGCCGGGCCCACAACACCACGTCGGCGCCCGCATCGGCCAGCACCATCGCAAACGCCGTACCCCACGATCCCGCGCCGAAGACCGCCGCTCTGGGATGACCGCTGGCCGAGGTCATCGATCCTCCTTCTCGCCCGGCGCCTCGTCACTCGCTTCGTCAGGCGTGGTGGCCGCGGATTCCGGCGCCTCATCGCTCTTGCTCACCTCAGCCGCGCCGGAGCCGCCATTGACCGTCTCCGCGCGTTCGGGCTGCATCTCAAAGCGCTTCTCCGGGGCGGTCTCGCCACGAACGATCTCCAGCTCGGCGACGACGGCAGCCATGATCCGGTCCGTGGCTTCACGCATCACCGCCGTGGTGACCGGCACGCCGCGCAAGTCGGCCAGGTCCACCGGCGCGCCGGCGCGAATGTTGATCACCTTGCGCGGAAAGAGCCGCACACGTTTCTTGTACGGCGGCAGCATCTCGTGCGCACCCCATTGGGCAACCGGGATCACATCACAGCCGGTCTCCAGAGCTACCCGCGCAGCGCCGGTCTTACCGCCCATGGGCCACATCTGCGGATCACGCGTGATGGTGCCCTCCGGATAGATGACGATGCACTCCCCCGTTTTGACCGCCTGGACGGCATCGCGGTACGCGACCGCGGCGTCTCCAGTGCGCCGGTAGACCGGAATCTGGCCGCACCGGGCGATGATCTTCCCGGCCACCGGGATACGGAACAGGCTCTCCTTGGCGAGGAACCGGGTGGCACGCCCGTTGTCCCAGAGGAAGTGGGCAAACGTGAGAGGGTCCGCGTGTGAGATGTGATTGGCCGCGATCACCACACCTGTTCCCACCGGTGGGATATGTTCGCCGCCGGACCAGCGCTGACGCGTGATGGCAAGTAGCGTCGGCTTGACGATGCCCGCCACGACACGATAGGCCACCCCCAATCGTTGCTTTGGTCCGCCCACAAGCTCCTCCTTCTCGAATCTGCCGTCACTCGTCGAGTGTGAACCCGCGGGGGACAGTCTGGTGCCCAATGATGTGCGCGTCGAGTCCGGAATGGGAGCATAGTCTGGCGTGTTGTGGAAACGTCGCCTGGCTCATCCGGCCCGCTCGTCGTCATCCAGGTGGTTGGGAAGGATATCGGTGCACGAACCATCGAACGGCGGCCTGCCTCGAGCCGGCGAAGACACCGCACAGGACCCCGCGGTCACACCCGTCATGTGGTCCATCGTCATCCCCGTCAAACGGCCAGAGTTCGCGAAGACCCGCCTCACCGACGCCGTGGGAGAACTGCGCCCATACGTGGCTCGCGCATTCGCCACCGACACCGTTGCCGCTGCTCTGATCTGTCGCTCGGTCGCTGAGGTGGTCGTGGTCACCGATGACGACGAAATCCGTGCCGAGGTGGAGCTACTCGGCGCCGACGTCGTCACCGACGCACCCGGCTCCGGACTCAACCCAGCGTTGCGGCATGGCGCCGAGACCGTCCGCGCCCGCCGGCCACGAGCCGCTGTCGCCTCGTTGTCCGCGGACCTGCCGGCTCTGCGGCCGGGCGAGCTTGAACGTGTGTTGACCGAAGCGGCGAAACACCGGTCGTCGTTCCTCGCCGATGCGGGCGGGATCGGCACGACACTGTACGCCTGCGCCGGTGACGTCCCGTTCGAGCCCAGGTTCGGCGGCCGGTCACGCGCCGCGCACCGCGCTTCAGGCGCGGTAGAACTCGACGTCGGCGACGTGCCGTCTGTGCGGCGCGACATCGACACCGCCGTGGACCTATGTGACGCCATGCGTATCGGGCTGGGACCGCGCACCGAGTCGGTAATACTGCAGCTGGACTCCGTCATCTGACGCGGCCGCAGCCCATCCTGCAGGACGCTGCGTTACGTCCTGCGGCGCGAGCGTCAGGCACCACACCCCGCAGGACACAGCACTACGTCCTGCGGCGCGAGCGTCAGGCACCACACCCCGCAGGACACAGCACTACGTCCTGCGGATCACGTCCGCTCGTCACCAGGACTTGCGGAGGCTTGGCCCTGCGCTGGCGAAGCAGGCGGCGTCTCCGCCGGGGTGGTCTTCTTGGCAGCGCTCTTCTTGGCGGGCGACTTCTTGGCCGGTGCTTTCTTCGCGGCGCTCTTCTTCGCCGTGGTCTTCTTGGCCGGCGACGTCTTCGCAGCGCTCTTCTTTGCCGGAGCCGCGGCCTCGGACGCCGAATCGGCAGCCGGGGTCTTCTTAGCCGCACTCTTCTTCGCGGGTGACTTCTTGGCCGTACTCTTCTTCGCCGGCGGCTTCTCGGCGGCAGCCTTCTTGGCCGGCGACTTCTTCGCGGGCGACTTCTTCGCCGTGCTCTTCTTCGCCGTGCTCTTCTTCGCAGGAGGTGGTGCGTCCGACGCCGACTCGGTAGGCGCTACCTCGTCCTCGCCCCGAACCACGCCTGCGGCCGCTCTGGCCGCCGACGACGCCGCGCGCGAGGCTACCTCCGCTGCGTGGGCCGCCTGTGCTGGCACCTGAGCCAGCGACTCAAGTGCCCGGTTTCGCGCCTTCTTCACGCCGGCGACGACGTCCCTGAGCTCCTTGTTCGGGTCGAATTGCAGAACAGACCTCTTGGCCTTCTCGCCCTTTTCTTCGGTCTGCTCTTTGGACTGCCTGAACACGCCGAAACCTTTGATGGCGACCTTCTCACCGGCTTCCAGCGACCGCGTGATCCCGTCGACCACGGAGTCGAGGGCATGCTGGGCGGCTTCGCGATTGCCCTCGAAACTCTCGGCAATTCGATCGATCAGCTTCTTCTTCCCCACCGTGGCTCCTCACTCGTGACAACACGCGCGCGGTTTTAGTTCACGCTCGCCCCTCACCCAAGACCATACGCATTTCGCGACGAATAAACATCAACATCTACGTACATGTCTTGTCATCTGTGCCGTCAGGCTCCAGATGCAGCAGGAACCGCCGAGTCAGGCGAGGGTGCGGGGCTTGTGCGACGGCCGGCTGGCTTCGAAGTCGTCGATGGCGTCGGTGTGCCGCAGTGTCAGCGCGATGTCGTCGAGGCCTTCCATCAGGCGCCAGCGCGTGTAGTCGTCGACCTCCATGGGCGCGACGATCCCGTCACAGGTCACCTGCCGCTGCTCGAGGTCGACGGTCACCTCAGCGCCCGGGTTGTTCTCCAGGACCTTCCAGATCTGCTCGATGTCGTCCTGCGACAGCTCACCGGTCACCAGGCCCTGTTTGCCGGAGTTGCCGCGGAAGATGTCGGCGAACCTCGACGACAGGACGGCTTTGATGCCGTAGTCCTTCAGCGCCCACACGGCGTGCTCACGTGAGGAGCCGGTACCGAAGTCGGCGCCGGCCACCAGGACGGAGCCGGAGCGGTAGGCGGGCTGATTGAGAACGAAGGACTCGTCGCCACGCCAGGCGGCGAAAAGCGCGTCCTCGAACCCGGTCCGGGTGACCCGCTTGAGGTACACAGCCGGGATGATCTGGTCGGTGTCGACGTTGCTGTAACGCAGCGGTATTCCGACGCCGGTGTGCCGGATGAACTTCTCCATGAATCCTCTATTCGTCAGATCTCCCCATGATCATGAACACTAGGCGACCACATCGGTCGAGAAGTGTTCATGATCATGGGATCAAGGCGGGGTCAGAGATCGGCAGGGGACGACAACGTGCCGCGCACGCTGGTCGCCGCTGCCACCAGCGGGCTGACGAGGTGAGTACGTCCGCCCTTGCCTTGGCGGCCCTCGAAGTTCCGGTTCGACGTGGACGCGCTGCGTTCACCGGGTGCTAGCTGATCCGGGTTCATCCCCAGGCACATCGAGCAACCGGCGTGGCGCCACTCGGCACCGAACTCCGAGAACACTTTGTCCAGGCCCTCGGTTTCGGCCTGCATCCGCACCCGGTGCGAACCGGGCACGACGAGCACCCGCACGCCGTCGGCCTTCCGGCGACCCTTCACGACGGCGGCCGCCGCCCGCAGGTCCTCGATGCGACCGTTGGTGCACGAACCGATGAAGACGGTGTCGACCGCGATGTCGCGCAACGGCGTGCCCGGCCGCAGGTCCATGTACTCGAGTGCCCGCTGCGCCGCGGCGCGAGCCGATTCGTCGGCGAAGTCGTCCGGGTTCGGAACCGATCCGGACAACGGCAGCCCCTGCCCAGGGTTCGTGCCCCACGTCACGAACGGCTCCAGCTCGCTCGCGTCGATGGTGACCTCGGCGTCGAACACGGCGTCGTCGTCGGTCCGCAGGCTCTTCCAGTATTCGAGCGCGGCGTCCCATTCCTTGCCGGCGGGCGCGTTGGGTCGGCCCTTGATGTACTCGAACGTCGTCTCGTCCGGAGCGATCATGCCGGCCCGGGCGCCCGCCTCGATGGACATGTTGCAGATGGTCATCCGCGACTCCATCGACAGCGACCGGATCGCCTCGCCCCGGTATTCCAGCACGTACCCCTGACCCCCACCGGTCCCGATCTTGGCGATGACCGCCAGGATGATGTCCTTCGCGGTAGTGCCCGTCCGCAGCTCACCCTCGACGTTGATAGCCATGGTCTTGAACGGCCGCAGCGGCAGGGTCTGGGTGGCCAGCACGTGCTCAACTTCCGAGGTGCCGATGCCGAAGGCCAGCGCACCGAAGGCGCCGTGCGTGGAGGTATGAGAGTCGCCGCAGACGACGGTCAGGCCTGGCTGAGTGAGGCCGAGCTGCGGGCCGACGACGTGGACGATTCCCTGCTCGGTATCGCCCAGCGGGTGCAGCCGTACCCCGAACTCTTCACAGTTGCGGCGCAATGTCTCGATCTGGGTCCGGCTGGTGAGGTCCGCGATGGGCTTGTCGATGTCGATCGTCGGGGTGTTGTGGTCCTCCGTAGCGATCGTGAGGTCGGGCCGTCTGACCGGCCGGCCGGCGAGCCGCAGACCTTCGAAGGCTTGCGGACTGGTGACCTCGTGCACGAGGTGAAGATCAATATAGAGAAGGTCAGGCTCGCCCTCAGCACGGCGCACGACGTGCGCGTCCCAAACTTTTTCGGCCAGGGTGTTCCCCATTGCCCTCTCCTCGTGTCCATGATTTGGTGATATGTGACTGCGACATGTCCAGCGGCGGCGGAACTTGCATCTCGCATTCTGAGATGGCAATATCGAGTCATGGACAACTCTAGCGGAGTTGGCGTCCTTGACAAGGCCGCCCTTGTGTTATCGGCGCTCGAAGCCGGTCCCGCGACGCTTGCCAACCTCGTCGCTTCCACCGGCCTCGCCCGTCCCACGGCACATCGCCTGGCGGTAGCGCTGGAGCATCACCGCCTTGTCTCTCGCGACCTACACGGCCGCTTCGTGCTCGGCCCTCGTCTCGGTGAGCTGGCCACAGCAGCCGGCGAAGACCGCCTGCTGGCCGCGGCCGGCCCGGTGCTGGCGCGACTGCGCGAAGCAACCGGGGAGAGCACGCAGCTCTTCCGCAGACAAGGCGACCAGCGCATTTGTGTAGCCGGAGCGGAACGCCCCACCGGCCTTCGCGACACCATTCCGGTCGGAGCCACCGTCACCATGCTGGCCGGCTCGGCCGCGCAGGTCCTGCTCGCATGGGAAGAGCCGGAGCGGATGCACCGTGGCCTGCAAGGGGCTCGTTTCACCGCCACCATGCTCGCGGCCGTACGCCGCCGAGGCTGGGCACAAAGCGTCGGCGAACGCGAACCGGG
Source organism: Phytoactinopolyspora mesophila (assembly GCF_010122465.1). Taxonomy (NCBI): domain Bacteria; kingdom Bacillati; phylum Actinomycetota; class Actinomycetes; order Jiangellales; family Jiangellaceae; genus Phytoactinopolyspora; species Phytoactinopolyspora mesophila. The sequence goes on from NZ_WLZY01000007.1 coordinate 296,427, forward strand.
AGTGGCATCGGTATCCGCACCGGTCCGGTCGTCCAGCGGACGAGTTGTCGCCGCGGTCTCGGTGTCCGGACCGATCGAACGGCTGACCCGCCAGCCGGGCCGCGTGCACGCCCCCGCCGTACTCGCTGCCGCCGAGCATCTCAGCGGCGTCCTGAAGAACGCCGAAGAAGGCTGACCAGCCCGGATACCTACGTCACTTCCGGATTCGGGAACTTTCCGCGCGGATTGCGATGATTCTGGAGGGGCACCCGGAGTCCTACCGGCATCACCCGCACATGCGGACGAGATTCACCGGAAGGACCACCGACTATGACCACCAACCACAAACTCGACGTCCCCGGCGCGCGGCTGCACTACGAGGTACGCGGTGCCGGCCCGTTGCTGCTGGTTATGGGATCCCCGATGGACGCCGGGGCGTTCGCGTCGCTGGCCGATACGCTCGCGACCGACCACACCGTCGTCACCCACGATCCACGGGGCATCTCGAACAGCACACTCGACGACCCTGAACAGGACTCCACACCCGACCTACGGGCCGACGACGTCGCCGCCATGCTGGACGCCCTCCACGCGGAGTCCGCCGACGTATTCGGCACCAGTGGTGGCGCCGTCACCGGACTCGCCCTCGTCGCACGGCATCCCGACCGGGTGCGGACGCTCGTCGCCCACGAGCCTCCCCTCCTGGAACTGCTCCCAGACGCTGCCGAGCGCCGGGCCCACGTCGACGACATCATCGAGACGTTCCACCGCGACGGGCTCGAAGCCGCATGGATGAAGTTCATGGAGGGCGCCGGCTTCGAGAACGACGACGAGGGCGCTCCCGCAGCCGCGCCGGAGGAACCGTCGTTGCAGGACCTCGCCAACAGCGCTCGCTTCTTCGCCCACGAGCTGCGCGACACGACCCGATACGTGCCCGACATCAGCGCCCTGAAGAGCAGCACGACCCGGATCGTCGTCGGGATCGGCGTCGCGTCGGGAAACCTCTCGACGTATCCGACGTCCGTCGCGCTCGCTGAGTTGCTCGGTGTTCAGCCGGTGGATTTCCCCGGCGACCACGGTGGCTTCCTCGAGCAGCCGGCGGAGTTCGCCGAAGCACTGCGCAAGGCCCTGACAGGTTGAGCGTCGCCTGTCACATCTCTTTCCGCGCCCCCAGCCGCGCCGGCCACCACGCCAGCTGAAGATGGGAACGTGTTCCGCCCGAACACGTTCCCATGTTCGGGCAACTCAGACTCGCTGCCAGGTGTCGGAAGCGATCTGGCATGGGCCGCCGCGATGCAGCGTCATCCGGCTCTCGGCAAGGTCGAGACTGACCGTCGCGAGCGTCACCGATCTGTTCGGCAACGGTTCGTCGGCGCCGGCGTGTGCGCACACCGGCGCCTCGCCGGCGGCGGAGTGACCGAGCATTGCCTGGGCTCGCTCCATCAGATCCGGCGACGCGAGCTGGCCGGCGCGGTCCTGGAGGAGCCGCAACCGGTGGTACGTGTTCGGACGCTCCGGCCCGAGGCGTTCGCCGTCGCTGAAGGCTGGATCGAGGAAGTGGTTGGTGTGGGCGTAGAAGCCACCGGAGTCGGGCGGCGTCACGCCCACGCCGGCCGGGGAGAGCTCCAGCCCGGCGACATCAGCACGCCCATCGCGATATGTCACCACCGTCACGATCGACGACGCGGAGAGCCGGGCCGACTTGGCAATATCCAGCGCATGCTCCACCTCTCCGGCCTCGTCCAGAATGCGTCGGGCCACGGCATGCACCGGCACACCGACAACCGGGTGATCCGAGGCGTGCCAGAGGATGTTGAAGTGCACCCCGAGACCGGCGCTGTTCACCCCGATCTTGCCTAACACGCCGAACTCGGTGAATCCACGGACCACGTGCCCTGGTTCCGGCTCGTAGACCCAGACCACGGGAACCTCGCGCAAGGTCTCGTTCCAGTCCCACGTTTGAATGGTGCGTGGTGCGGCCCCGTCACCGGGCAGGACGACCACCGTGGAGCACTCGGTCGGTCCAGCCGCCCGGGCCGCGGCCAGGATCTCGGTGCGCGCGTTGAGCGCCGCGATCTGCCACGTGTCCAGGCCGGCGCCCGACGCAAGGCCACGCACCTCCTCGGCCAGCCCAGGTGCCCACGCCCCAAGCTCCTCCAAGGCGCGCTTTCCCGCGTCCTGAACCTGCTCCGGGGTAACGCCGAGCACACGGAACAACTTCGCGTATCCGGTGTAAGCCGCCTCGATCCGCGGCCGCCACGCCGCGCCGAACGCCCGGCCACGCGCGGCCGGGCCGGTCGGGACGGACGTGAACACCGGGATACTTGCCACAACTGTCTCCTTCGTCACCGCATGTGTCGTCCGCTAGCCGCACTACCCCCATCTTCCCTGACATCCACGCACCGCCGAACTACCACGACGGTTGCCCCTGCGCACGCGAGCCATTAGTTTGTGATTTTCATTCTCATTAGACTTCGAGGTAGTCCCGTGCGGGAGCTTCTGCGCATCGCGTGGCCACTGGCGCTCAGCGGCTTCGTCACCGTGTTCGTCGCCGGCAACGACACCGTGCTGCTAGGCCTGGTCAACGCCGATGCGATCGCGGCAGCGGCCGCGCCCATCGGCATGTATCTCGTTGTCACCGTGTTCCTGACAGCTTTCAGCATCCCCGCTCAGATCCTGGCCGCACGCCATCAAGGCGCCGGCGACTCCGTCGAAGCAGCCCGCAGCGCGGCGCGCACCGGCACCCTCGCCGTCTGTCTCGCGGTGCCGATCTCCCTCATGCTGATAGCCGCCGGACCATGGCTGGTTTCACTGATCACGGCCGACAACGTGGACACCGAGCTAGCCGGGTGGTACGTGCGGATCCTGGCGGCCGGAGTGCCGCTTTTCGCCCTCACCGCCATGGTGCGCGGCTTCGCGGTGGGCATCGGGCGTTCCAGAATCGTCCTGCTCATCAGCTCGAGCATTGCCGCCGTCGACATCGGCACCTCGATTCTGCTTCTCGCGCTCGGTGCCGGTGCACTCGGCATCGCGGCGGGCACCACCATCGGCGTGGCCACCGGCGCCGGTATCGCCTTGGCGTGGCTGCGTCGCACCGGCCGCGGAGACACGCCGGTTCCCCACCTGCGCGAGATCCTGAGCCGCCCCACCTACGCGCACCGGGAGGCATGGACCATCGGCTGGCCGGAAGGGCTGATGGGTGCGTTCAGCATGGGTTCGCTACTTGTCGTCACCGTGCTGATCGCGCCTTCGGGCCCACTTGCACTGGCCACGGTGCGGGCATTGGACGTGATGGTCACGTTCGCCTGGGTGGTCGTGTTCTCCGCGGGCTCAGCCGGTACCACTCTCCTGGCACAGCGGATCGGAGCGGGCGACGTCGACGGGCTTCGGCAGGTGGTCCGCCGCACCCTCACACTCGCCGGCGCCTTCGCCGTCACGTGTGCCGTCGTCATGCCCCTGGTCAGCCCGGCGCTGCTCCGAGTCGCGATCGACGATGCACGGGTGGCCGAGAACGCCGCTCCGTACGTATGGATCGCGTGGGCACAAGTGTTGTGGATGGCCTGCACGGTCACCACCAACGCGATCGTCCGCGCCCACGGCGACACCAAGACGCCGCTCAAGGCCAGCTTGATCGGCGAGTATGCGGTCTTTCTACCACTCGGATGGCTCTTGTGCCGGGTGAACGATCTGGCCATCACCGGCGTTTTCATCGCCCACCACGTCTACTGGGCAACGTTCCTGGCCATCGGCGCCAATTACGCGGTCCGGCATCTGCGCCGCACGACAGCCAGCACGGCGAGCCCGGCCGAAGAGACCGGGCCGCACAGCGGCGACACCACTCCGCCTGGGAACAACATGGGTGCCGGCACCGGTTAACCTCGATATGCCTTTACAAGGAGAATACGAACCGAGCACATCCGATTGGGCCCGCGAGCAAGCCGAATTGTATGAACGCAGCGGCGGACGCCAGGGCACATCGCTGAAGGGACGCCCCGTCGTGGTCCTGACATCCGTCGGCGCCAAGACCGGCAAACTCCGCAAGACGGCGCTGATGCGGGTGGAACACGAGGGTGAGTACGCGGTCGTCGCCTCGCTGGGTGGCGCACCGAAACACCCCGTGTGGTACTACAACCTGCTCGCGAACCCGCAGGTCGAACTGCAGGACGGCCTCGAAAAACGAGACTATCGGGCGCGCGAGGTCTTCGGGGAAGAGCGTGAGCTCTGGTGGAAACGGGCCGTCGAGGTGTGGCCCGACTACGCGGAGTATGAGAAGAAGACGACGCGCACCATCCCCGTCTTCGTGCTCACCCCGATCGACTGACGCCCCGGCCGCCAAGGCGCCTCCCCCACGGACACAACACACCCGCCCTAAATGATCATGTTTGGTGGGTTTCCCCGTGCATCAACAGGCCTACAGGCATGGTGACGCACGAGGAAACCCACCAAACATGATCATTTAGGTGGAGCGCGAGTCGCGGGATTTCGCAGCGCTCCTGCTCAGCCAGCTGCCGCCGGCGAGCGCGGCCCCCACCACCACGGCAGCGATCCGGAGCACGGTGAGCGCGTCCCCGTCCGCCACGTGGGTGAGCAGCCCGAAGTCATCCCTCACCAGACCGCCGATCCCGTTCACCAGCAAGACGATGCCGATGATTTCCAGTGTTGCCCGCATGTACTTCCCCTTCGCATCGGTACCCGGCACGGCCACACCGCCGCCCGAGAAGGTCTAGAACAGTTCTCCTAGCGCGTTGAGCAGGAGCAGCGCGCCCAAGATCCCCGCGATCCACGCGAGCGTCTCCCCGGACTCATCGCGCAGCCGCTCCCGCCAGCGGCGCATCCGGGGCGCCACCCTGTCGCCCGCGAGGCGATGGGCGAAGTAGATGATCAGCGGAGGTGTCACCATGATCACGTTGTATCCGGCAACCAGCGGGACCCACTGAGCTATCGACAGGTCAGCGGCGGTCATGATGCCTATCGCGGCCATGTAGGGCAGAACCATGCCCACTTCCAGCAGCCCCGCTCCCAGCCCGAGACCCACCATCACCGGAATCCGGATCTCCTTCGGCTCACTCCGAACGCGGCGCCGGCGTGAGCGGTAACGGCGAGGCAAGAGGGCATACCCGAGCAGCGCGGCGCCGACGCCGGCCTGCACCCACATGGCCGCCCGGCTCTCCGTGACGTCGCCGATGTTCTCGAGCACGGCGTCCAGCCCGAACATCAGCCCGACACCCACGGCGAAGTAGAACAGAGCGACGGTGGCCAGGAAGACGAGCAGCGGACCCGCGACCCGGCGGCGGCCGCTCAACAGAACAAACAGGCTCACCCCGAGCACCGCGGGGCTCATCGTGTCGAGAATCGCGAGCCCGAATACCGGGAGCACTACATCAGGTCCCACAACCGCTCCCCAACCGCCCGGAGGTACTCACGAAGACCTCACTCCCCCCGCTCACCAGGCCCTGCCCTCGCCTCGTTCGAAACACGAAACCAATCTCGCCGGTATCGATGTCCTCGACGTCGGCCAGAAGAGTGATCCTCGAGTTGGGCGGCAGCGGCCTATCTACATCGTTCGATTGACGCCGCTCGCGGGCCTGGTCTGGTGAAATGGATTCCGTGGTGGTCGACGACGCGGCCCCGGCGACGCCAGCCGGAACCTCTCCGCGGCGAGCGCAGTGGCGTCAGCTGGCCGGCCTGCTCACGTTCGGCATAGCCGGAGCAACGACCCGGCGCGGCATCGCCAAGGGCGCGCTGGCGCTGTTCTGCACCGGCGTTGTGTTGTGGTCTTTGGGGCTCACCGGACTCTGGACCGTCGCGGATCCGCTCGGGCTGCGGGCCGCGCCCCGTTGGATACACCTTGTGACGCTGGCTACTGCCGCGCTGGCCGTGATGTTGGTGCGCACCCGTCCGGCAGCCGCTTTGAGCATCGCGGGCATCGCCGCTGTTGCCGACTTCGTCCTCGGCGGCAGCCTCGGGGTGTTCCTGGTGATCTGGGAGCTGCTGTTCTCCGTCGGCATGCACGGCACTGCTCGAATCCGCAAGGTGGTCAACAGCGTCGTCGGCGTCGTCGTAGCCTTGGCCGTCGGCGGAGTATCGATATCGGAACTGGACGCGCAGATCGGCGTCATCATCGGACTCCAGCTCATGGCCCTCCTCATCCTCCCGCTCTGGTGGTCGGCGACGGTGCGGCAGAAGGTCGAGCTGGCTGATCTGGAAGCCCGGCGTGCGGCCGATCTGGAACGAATCGGAGAGTTGCGCCGCGCCGAGGCAGTTCAGTCGGAGCGCAGCGCGATCGCCCGTGATCTACATGACGTCATCGCGTCGCGGCTATCGACGATCGCCATCCAGTCGGCCGCGGCGCTGGCCGCGCCGGCTCACGACCAAAGCGTCTCGCTGCGCGCCGTACGAGGTCAGGCCTTGGAAGCACTGCAGGAAATGCGCTCCATGATCGTCGTCTTGCGTTCCGAATCGCACTGCCCGGGCCACGACCACCCCGCGGCGCTCAGCGGCGGACTGGACCACATCGGCGATTTGATCGACGCCGCCCGCGCGACGGGCATGTGTATCCGGCTCGTTCTGCCCACACACTTGGACGACCTCGCTGCGTCGGTGCCCGTGACGATCTCGCAAGCCTGCTCGAGGATCGTGCAGGAAGCGTTGGCGAACGCAGCCAAACACGCACCTGAGTCGGACGTGAGTGTGGCGCTGCACGGCGATCGCAGCGAGCTGCGTGTCGTGGTTGAGAACTCGTTGACCACCGCCTCGCCCGTCGACCACCCGTCCCTGTCCGGCGGGGTCGGCTTGGCCACCATGCGAGAACGGGCTGAGGCAGTCGGTGGGCGATTCACCGCGGCACCGGACCAGACGGCTTCCGTCTGGCGGGTGGAGGCCAGTTTGCCGGTGCCGGGCGGCTTGGAGGAACCAGGGCGTTACTCATGACCGAGCCACGTGCGCAGAGCACCGCGAAGCACGACGAGCCGCGCACCGGCACGAGCTCGTCCTCAATCAGGGTACTGCTCGCCGACGACCACGAACCGATCCGCACAGCACTGCGTTTCGTGCTCGACGCCGCCGACGACATCATCGTGGTCGGCGAGGCGGTGGACGGCCACGGCGCGCTCGTGAACGCCCGCGCGTTACGGCCGGACGTGGTGCTCATGGATGTGCAGATGCCGCGTGTGGATGGCATCCACGCCACCCGCGAGATCATCCGTGAGCAACTGGCCGACGTCCTGGTGCTCACCACATTCGACATCGACCAGTACGTCTTCGGCGCCCTGCGCGCCGGTGCGGCCGGGTTCTTGTTGAAGACGGCCGAGCCGGCCGAGATCTTGGCCGCGGTCCGCCGGGTTGCCGCTGGCGACGGCGTCGTCGCGCCTGAAGTAACCCGGCGAGTACTTGCCCGCTTCGCAGCATCCCCGGACCCGGACGACGAGGCAACGGATCCGGCCACGCGCTCGTGGCTGGCGACGCTGACTCCTCGCGAACGTGATGTCCTCATCGCGATCGGCACCGGGCAGTCCAACCAGGAGATCGCCGCCGGGCTCGTCATCACCGAAGCCACGGCGAAGACGCACGTTTCACGCATCCTGACCAAGCTCGGCTGCACCAGCCGCGTTCAGGCGGCGATCTTGGCCCGGGAAGCGGGCTTGGTGTAGCAACCCGGTCGGGGACCGCCACGCAGGTGAGCCTTCCACGGCACGGTCCGGGACTCAAGACGCCAGTAGCGACCGCGAGCCGCACCGGCGACGACCCATTGCTCTCGCCAAGCCTTGCCTATAGGCTCCATTCAGATCCTATAGGGAGGAGCCTGTCGTCGTCCCTGTCACGATTCGGCCCATTCGAGCTGGCCACCTTCTCTGCCCGAGTTCTCGTCGTCGCGGGTGTGCCGGCTGAAGCCTCCGTCAGCCTGTGGTTTGCCAGCCATCCTGGGCTTCGCCTAGGCATTCTTCCAAGGGGTTCGTTTGTCCAAGCTCATCTCCATTGACACCCATGACGTACGGTTCCCCACCTCTCGTACACTCGACGGCTCGGATGCGGTCAACGTCGATCCGGATTACTCCGCCGCGTATGTCACCATCTCGACCGATACCGGTGAGACCGGCCATTCGCTCGTGTTCACCGGTGGCCGCGGCAACGAGATCGTGACGCGGGCGATGCAGAGCTACGGCGCCGTGTTACACGGACGCGACGCGGACGAACTCCTGAACGACCTCGGAGCGGCGTCGCGGCTACTGGTGCACGATTCTCAGCTGCGCTGGCTCGGGCCGGAAAAGGGGGTTGCCCACATGGCCTGCGGCGGCTTGGTCAACGCCCTGTGGGATCTGCGCGCCCGGCGGGCCGCTAAACCGCTCTGGCTTCTCCTTGCCGAAATGCCTCCCGAAGACATCGTCCGCACGGTGGACTTCACTCATATCCGCAACGTGCTCACCCCGGAGGAGGCCGTTGAGATCCTGTACCGCGCTGAGCCAGGCAAAGCGGCGCGGATCGACGAGCTGCGCCAGCACGGCTATCCCGCCTACACCACCGCACCGGGCTGGCTCGGCTACAGCGACGAGAAGCTGGTACGTCTGTGCAGGGAAGCCGTTGCCGAAGGCTTCAGGATGATCAAACTCAAGGTCGGCGGCGAGCTCGCCGCCGACCGCCGGCGCATGAAGCTGGCTCGTGACGTGGTCGGGCCAGACGTCAAGATCGGCATCGACGCCAACCAGCGCTGGGAGGTCGACGAAGCGATCACCTGGGTGAACACACTTGGCGACTTCGATCCCTGGTGGATCGAAGAACCGACTAGCACCGACGACATCCTGGGGCATCGCCAAATCCGCCGTGGCGTCTCCCCCATCAGGGTGGCGACGGGTGAGGCCGTCGCGAACCGCATCGTGTTCAAGCAATTGCTACAAGCCGAGGCGATCGACGTGATGCAGATCGACGCCACCCGAGTCGCCGGCGTCAACGAGAACATCGCCAACCTCCTGCTCGCCGCGAAGTTCGGCGTCCCGGTCTGCCCCCACGCAGGCGGTGTCGGTCTCTGCGAGCTCGTGCAACATTTCTCCTTCTTCGACTACGCGGCGGTGAGTGGCGTCATCGGTGACCGGATGATCGAGTACGTCGGGCATCTGCATGAGCATTTCGTCGCGCCGGCCGTCGTGCGTGATGGCCGGTATCGAGCGCCAGGCACGGCGGGTATCGGCGCCGAGATGCTGCCGGAGTCACTCAACACGTGGAGCTATCCCGACGGTCCGGGGTGGCGTGAACTCGATGACCAGACGACGCAGAGCACAAAGGATCGAGACTGATGAACATGACAGGTGGAACGGCTGTGACCGCCACGGACCCGTCGGCGCTGCTGCCGGACGACACCAGCACAGCCTTGCTCGTGGGCCGGGTTTGGGATCCCGAGAGCGGCGGGCCGCGGCCGGTCCGGGTCGCCGGAGAGGAGGTCTTCGACCTCTTCGACGCCGCTCCGACCGTATCGGAGTTGTTGGAGACGACCGGGCAGGAACAGATCCGGGCAACCGGCGGTTCCGCGCGCTGGCGCCTGTCCGACTTGGTCGGCGCTTCGCTGAGCCGGGACTCCGAGCGAGCACACCTGCTGGCACCGATCGACCTGCAGGTGGTGAAAGCGTGTGGAGTGACCTTTGCCGACAGCATGGTCGAGCGAGTGATCGAGGAGCGTTGCGCCGGTGATCCAGCGCGAGCGGCCGAGTTGCGCGAGCGCGTCGGCCAAACCCTGCCTGCGGAGATCGCAACGGTGCAACCAGGGTCGACCGCGGCTTCGGCGCTGAAGAAGGTGCTGGTCGAGGAAGGACTGTGGTCGCAGTACCTGGAGGTCGGCCTCGGGCCGGACCCGGAGGTCTTCACCAAAGCGCCCGTGCTCTCCTCGGTCGGCTACGGCGCCCAGGTCGGCATCCCCGAGTTCTCGACGTGGAACAATCCCGAACCTGAACTCGTCCTCGTCGTCGACTCACAGGGCCGGGCGCGGGGAGCCACGCTCGGCAACGATGTGAACCTGCGCGATGTCGAGGGTCGCAGCGCACTGCTTCTGGGCATGGCCAAGGACAACAACGCCTCAAGCGCCGTCGGTCCCCTCATCCGGCTCTTCGACGACTCGTTCACCATGGACACGGTGCGCCAGGAACGGATCATGCTGCGGGTCGAAGGCGCCGACGACGGCTACGTGCTCGAAGGCGAAAACAGCGTCGGACGGCTCAGCCGCTCGTTCGAACAGCTGATCAGCGCTACGTACGGCACACACCACCAGTACCCGGACGGCTTCGCTCTCTACACGGGCACGTTGTTCGCGCCGGTTCAGGACCGGGACACGCCAGGCATGGGGTTCACGCACAAACACGGCGACCGTGTCTCGATTCGAAGCACGCACCTCGGCACACTCATCAACGACGTCGCCCCCACCAGCTCACTGCCCCGCTGGCAATTCGGGATCCGCGCCCTCGTCAACTACATTCACGGTCATGGCCAGCGTCGTTGACGCCGGCCAGGAGGCTACGCGGCCATCCACGGCACCAGCACGCCGGTTGTCGAGCGACGACGTCTACAACCGGCTCCGCGCGTTGATCTTGGAGAACGCGATCGCTCCGGGCGAGCGGGTCAATATCGATGCGCTGGCCCGTCAGCTCGGAGTGTCGCAGACACCGGTCCGCGAGGCGGTCCGGCGTCTGGAAGGCGACCAGCTACTCAACAAGGTGCCCGGCAAGGGTTACCAGACCACGCCGTTGCTGGATCTCGACCGGCTGCGCCAGCTCTTCGAATTCCGGCTGGTGGTGGACCTGTGGGCGGTACGTGCGGTGGCGGTGAACCGGCTGGGGAACCCGGGCCCGCAACTGCGCGAGGAGATCGATCGGTTCACCCGCGCCATCGTCGGCGTCGGGGACATCCGGCACCTACTTCTCGAACATGACACCAGGTTTCACGGGCTTGTCCTGGGTGCACTCGGAAACGACGTCGCCAAGACCGCCTACGACCAGACACATTGCCATTTTCATGCCTTCCGCCTGTACTCGGCAGACACCTCCGGCGCGGTCACGGTCGATGAGCATGCGCGCGTCGCCCGGGCAATCGAAGCTTGTGACGCCGACGAGGCGGAAGCAGCCATGCACCACCACCTCACGAACGCCTTCTACCGCTTCTCCGAGGCCTTCGGCAGCAGCCGTGACGTCCAGCTGCGACACCCGGAACCGGCTCGAATCTTCTGACGCGCCGGCCGCCGCTTCCACGCGAGACGGCCCGATCACGTCAGTCCTGGGACAGAGCGTCAAGCGCTACCTCGGTCGCGTCGGCGATCAGGGAGTTGCCGGACTCCGCGCCATCGGTCTCGCGCGTGGACATCACCGCGAGGACGATCGGTTCGCGCTCCGGAGGCCACCGGACCGCGATCGCGTTACGAGTACCGTAACCGCCGGCGCCGGTGCGGTCCCCGATGGTCCAGCCTTCCGGAGTTCCCGCCCTGATCAGTTCCTCGCCCGTGGTGTTTGTCGCTGTGGCGCACGACAGCGTCGGCCAGCTCGATCCGTGGCTGTCTCCGGAGTCTCGTCGGGGACTGCCGGATTCGCGGCTTCCGCAGGCGGGGGATCGTTGGCGAGTCGGCGGCAGGGTCGTCGACGGTGGATGAGCACGCGAGCGTCAGGACGAGTGCGAACACAGCCAACGTGGCCAGGGCGATGGTCTGCTTGAACGGGAACTGCACGGTCATAGCAAGCAGTCTCGCTTGGGCACGGTGCAATCAGGAAGCCGAAGTGGACAGTTCGGTGCCGAGCGCCGCGTGATGTCGGACATCACGATCGACACGCGCTTCATGACGGGAATCTGCTCAATGTAATGAGGTTTAAGGTTCTAAACCATGTTACATTGAGGACGAACAAATGAGGTGAGATGATGCGACGCGCTCACTCCTACTCGCCGTCGGCCGTTCAGACCGCACGAGTACTCGGCCTTGAAATCGCGCGGGCACGCCGCGCGCAGCGCATGAGTCAGGTGGAACTTGCTGAACGCGCCGGCATCTCCGAGAACACCCTGCGAAGCGTCGAGCGTGGTGCACCGACCGTCGCCGTCGGCATCGTGTTCGAAGTGGCCAGGCTGGTGGGCCTGGACCTGCTGGGAGTACAACCAAGCGATCTATCTGACATTGAGGCCAGGAGCCGGGAAAGGTTGGCGTTGCTACCAGCCAGGGTCCGGCCCCGGCCCGGTGAAGAGATCGATGATGACTTCTAAAGCGCCCGACGGCCGGACGGATTCGGCCGGCCGTGCCTTCGTCTGGGTCTGGCTGCCCGACACGACCGAACCGGTTGTCGCCGGGCAACTCCGCCCGGACGGGGAGCGTCTGGTCTTCAACTACGGCCAGAGCTACCTGGAACGCCCGGACGCCTTCCCGCTGTACCTACCGGAGCTCCCACTTCGTCGCGGCGTGATCAGACCGCCAAACGGAATGCGGGCGGCTGGTTGTGTCCGCGATGCGGCACCGGACGGGTGGGGGCAACGGGTGATTCTCGCGCGACGTCAGGGCACCCTCGCTCGTGGCAGTGACACCGCTGACCTTCCGCTGCTGACCTATCTATTGGAATCGGGATCGGACCGCGTCGGAGCTTTGGACTTCCAGAACAGCCCGTCTGAATACAAGGCACGCCGGAACGACGCCACGCTGGAGGAAGTCCAACAGGCAACCGAGAAGTTCCTGGCCGGGGAGAAATTCTCACCGGACCTCGAAGAGGCGCTCATGCGCGGAACATCGATCGGTGGCGCCCGTCCCAAGGTGGCGCTGTGCGACCAGCTGGAAAACGGACAGCGACGCGAGATGATCGCAAAGCTCTCGGTAGCCTCGGACCCTTATCCAGTAGTCAAAGCCGAAGCGGTCGCTATGGACTTGGCTCGCCGTGTCGGCCTGGATGTGGCAACCACAAACCTGACCGAATCCCTGGGGCGCGACATCCTGCTTGTCGATCGGTTCGACCGCCCTCAGCTGTCCACCGATCAGACGACAGGGTGGGCAGGCTCACCCGGGGAACGGCGGATGATGGTCTCCGCGCTGACCATACTCGGCCTCGACGAGATGACCGGACGCTGGGCCACCTACCACGAGTTCGCCGATGCGATCCGGCACCGATTCACCGACCCGGACCGCACCCTGCGGGAGCTGTTCTCCCGCATCGTGTTCAACATCTGTGTGAGCAACACCGACGACCACGCTCGCAACCACGCGGCGTTCTGGGACGGCGATCGCCTTTCCCTCACCCCCGCATACGACCTATGTCCGCAATTGCGGTCCGGCGATTCCGCCGCTCAGGCCATGGCCATCGACCGGAATGGACGCCGCGAATCCCGCTTCGCCGTCTGCCTGGACGCCGCCCCGATCTATCATCTTTCCCGAACGGAAGCGCAGCGGATAATCGATCACCACGTCACCGTCATCACCGAGCAATGGGACGACGCGGCGGAGTCAGCTCGACTGACCGGTGCAGAGAAGCAGCAGATGTGGCGGCGCCAGATTCTCAACCCGTCCGTGCACTACATGTGATCTGATCTCGACCCGGCGCTCAGCAGTCACGGGACACTCGGCAGATGATCGCCGTGTGACTCCACGAGGGCCACCGAGGCAGTGAGGCGCCAGGCTTCGAACGTGAGCTCGGCCAGCTCGTCGAACTCGATGCCCTCCAGGTACACCACGACCCAACCGAACTGGCCAGCCGTGAACTGGATCTCGAAGACATCGGGACGCTCGGCGACGAGAGCGAGCTGCTCGGCCAGCGTCTGTTTCAGGCCGACCGTCTGGGTTGCCTCCCACAGATAACCGAAGGTGTTGCCGCCGACCTTGAACGCGGTGTAGTTGGGCGACACACTCTGCTGGGTTTCGGGCAGCTGCTCGATGATCTGAAGGAACGCGGCGCTGGACACGGGCATGAACATATAGAACCAGACGCCGCCGACAACCATGGTGTCGACGCATGGCACGTTGAATGCTCGTTCGAAACCGGTATCTGATGCCGGTCCAACGTGTACTCAACGTGCCATGCCACTCAGGCTGGCACGTTCAGGCGCCAACGGCCACAGCCGCATCCTCGGGATCCGGAACACGGCGCAGGCTCTTCAGGCCGATCACACACCCGGCGGTGACGACCGCGCCGGCGACGATAGCCAGCAGGTACAGTGCCGGCTGGCCGATCAGGCCGATGACCCAGATGCCTCCGTGCGGCGCACGTAGCGTGTTACCGATGCCCATCACCATCGCACCGGTGACGGCCGAGCCGGCCATGATGGACGGGATCACCCGCAACGGGTCGGCGGCGGCGAACGGGATGGCTCCCTCGGTGATGAACGACGCCCCCAGCAGCCATGCGGCACGGCCGTTTTCCCGCTCGGCGCGACTGAACAACCGCTTGCGGACGACGGTGGCCAAGGCCAGGCCCAGCGGTGGTGTCATCCCGGCGGCCATCACCGCCGCCATGATGATCAGGTTGGTGCTGTCCGCCGCCGTGGCAGCACCGGCCAGCCCTGTGGTGGCGAACGTGTAGGCCACCTTGTTGACCGGTCCGCCCATGTCGAAGGCCATCATCAGACCCAGAAGCGCTCCGAGCAGAACCATGTTGGCGCCGGTCAGGCCGGTCAGCCAGTTCTCGAGGCCCGACGCGGCCGCGGACAGCGGAGCGCCCAGCAAGACCAGCATGACCAGGCCGGTCACCGCGGTGGCCACCAGCGGGATCACCACCACCGGCATCACACCGCGCAGCGCCTTGCCGACGGGTATCCGGCTGATCCACAAGGCGGTGAACCCGCCGACGAATCCGGCCGCGATGCCTCCCAGGAAGCCCGCGTCCACGGCCAGCGCGAGCGCGCCGCCCACAACACCGGGCGCCAGCCCGGGCCGGTCGGCAATGGCGAAGGCGATGAAGCCTGCCAGTATGGGGACGAGAAACCCGAATGCCGCCGCGCCGACATGAAAGAAGAGCGCAGCCCAGCTGGTGGAAGAGAAGACATTGAAGTCTTCGACGACGCTGCTCAGCTCCACGTCGACGATTTCGTATCCACCGATCATGAAGCCCAGCGCGATCAAGATCCCACCAGCGGCGACAAACGGGATCATGTAGCTGACACCCGTCATCAGCCACTGGCGGATCCGGGTGCCTACGCCCGCCCCGGGCGTCACCTTGGTGGCCAGGGCTGCCGGCTCGGCCTCTGGTGCTACAGGCGACGTGCCCGGCGCGCCTGCCTCCGCCATCACAGCGGCAGACTCACGTGCCACCTGTTCGGCTTCGCTGATGACGTCGGCAGCGGCCGAGATGGCGCGTTTGACGCCGACATCGACCAGGGGCTTGCCGTCAAACCGGCCGCGGTCGCGGACTTCCACGTCCGCGGCGAAGATCACCGCGTCGGCGGCGGCGATGGTCTCCGCGGGCAGCGGCGACAGACCGGCGGAGCCTTGGGTCTCGACGGTGATCTCGTGCCCGGCGGCCCGTGCGGCCTGTTCGAGGGCCTCCGCGGCCATGTAGGTGTGCGCGATGCCCGTCGGGCACGAGCTGACGGCGACGAATTTCACGACGGCACCACCTCTCGGTTGACGATGCCGGCCACGGTGGCCGCATCGGGCGCGGACAACAACGCGTCCTTGAATTCCTGGTTCATCAGCTTCCGGGCCAGCGCGGCCAGCATCTTCAGGTGTTCGGTGTCTCCGCCCTCCGGGGCGGCGATCAGGAAGATCAGCCGCGCCGGGCCGTCGTCGGCGCCGAAGTCGACGCCGTCAGCCGAACGTCCGAAGCCGAGCGTCGGCACGACTACATGTGCGCTCTTGGCATGCGGGATCCCGATTCCACCGGGTAACCCGGTGGGCATCTGCTCCTCACGGGTTCGCACGTCGGCGAGGAAGCCGTCGAGGTCGGTGACCCTGCCTCCCGTGAACAGCCGCTCCGCCAGCTGCCGGGTCACGGCATGCCGGTCACCGGCGCCCAGATGGAGTTCGACGAAATCCTCGGTGATCAGGTCGGTCATAGTGGCCTCCTCGGCCTCATTCGGAAACTGGATACGAAGGATCGGGATCGGTGTCCACACGCACCTGAACACCCGCGATGTCTTCGGCGGCCGGCATCCGGCTGCCAGGCAGCGTGACGGCCGCGGTCCCCCAGGCGACGGCCGTCTCCAGGGCAGCCGCGCCGGAGCCGTCAACCGAGCCGGTCACCGCACAGAGATATCCGGCCAGCAGCGCGTCGCCCGCACCGACGGTGCTGCGTGCAGCCGCGGCCAGGCCGGCACTCGCGTGGACCGGCGGACGTCCGGCACGCACCAGCACCGCGCCGTACCGGCCCAGGCTGACGACGACGGTCCGGGCCGGTCCCGGCGCGCCGTCACCACCACGTGAGGGCGGGGGCACTGCCCGATCCCCGAGCGCTAGCAGCCGCCGGGCAGCGTCCACTACGTCACCGAGCGTCCGCAACTGCCGGCCGTCGATCTCGCTCAGCTCGTGGACGTTGGGCTTCATCAGGTCCGCGCCGGCCCGCGCCGCGTGTAGCAGCGCTGGTCCCGACGTGTCGATCGCCACCGGGACGCCATGCCGATGGCCCAGCTCCACCAGGCGGGCATGGAAGTCCGGGCTGATCCCGCCCGGCAGGCTCCCACAGCCCACCAGCCACGCGGGCGACCGCGCGAGTGTCGCCGCGACACCGGCGAGCAACCCCGTGCGCTCGCCGGCAGTGAGAACCGGACCGGGCTCGTTGAACTTGGTGGTGGTGCCGTCGGGCTCGGTGATGGTGATGTTCGCGCGGATCGGCCCGGTGATCGGCACCGCCTCCACCTCGACACCGCATTCCTCCAGCAGCTCGATGAGCAGACGCCCTTCCGCACCGCCGAACGGAACCGTGGCCACCGCCTTGGCGCCGTTGACGGTGAGCGCGCGGGCGACGTTGACGCCCTTGCCGCCGGGATCGATCTGGGTGGAGCGTCCATGGTGGACGCGGCCCCGCTCCACCCGGCGCACGCCGATGGAGCGGTCGACGCTTGGGTTAGGAGTGACGGTGACGATCATGGCCTACGCCCGGATCACTCGGGGTCCGGCCGCTTCGATCTCGGCCGCGGTCTCGTCGTCGAGGCCGGCGTCAGTGATGATCGTGTCGACGTCATGGATAGGTGCCACGTGCGCGAAATGGTCCGTGCCGATCTTGGTGTGGTCGGCCAGCACGACGGTGCGCCGGGAGGACTGAACCATCGCGTGCTTGGTGGCCGCCTCGGTCTGGTCGGCGGTGGTGAGCCCGCGTTTCACGGACAGTCCGTTGGTGCCCAGGAACGCGACGTCGGCGAACACCTCCGCAAGCGCCCGGACCGGCCACTCTCCCACTCCGGCCAGGGTCACCCCCCGGACCCGCCCTCCCACCAGGTAGAGGGTGAGGTTCGGCCGGTTGGCCACGATATTGGCGATGGACAGCGAGTTCGTCACCACGCGCAGCTCGCGGTCGAACGGCAGCTGCTCGGCCAGCCGGGCCGTCGTGGTCCCCGCGTCCAGCACGATGGCGCCGTCCTCAGGGAGCTCGGCCACTGCGGCCTTCGCGATACGTTCTTTCTCCGCGACCAGGCGATCCTCGCGTGCCGCGACGGCCGGCTCGAAGCCCAGCCGCTCCACCGGAACCGCGCCGCCGTGCACCCGCCGGAGCACACCGTGCCGCTCCAGCAGAGTGAGATCACGCCGGACCGTCTCCGCCGTCACATCAAGCTCGGTGGCCAGTGCCGCGACCTCGACCCGGCCGTGCGCCCGGGCGCGGTCGAGGATGAGCTGCTGTCGCTCCGCTGCGTACACCGGACCTCCAAACGCAGATGATCGGAATGATTCAGAAACATTCAGATGTTGTTTTGCATCTGTTTTACGCCCGCGTGACGGCCACGTCAAGAGATTTCCCACACGAACCCACAGAACCGGGCTAGGAACCCGCGCGAATAGGGACGCCGGATAGTGAGCGGGGTCGGGCGCCTGGAGGGCAAGGCGGAGGAAGGAGTCGCACTGGGTTTGTGCGTCGACTGACTTTCAACGTAGCCCTCCAGGATGTCCGGGCTCGCGAGCCCGGCGACTCCCTATTCGCGCGGGTTCTAAGTTCAACGCTCGTGGCCGCCGCGTCGCACCCGCTTGGGCAGCTCACTCACCAGCAACAGCAAGCTCACGATCACCGATCGTCGGCAGCCGGGTTTCAAAGGCTCATCCTCCGGCCGGCCCCGCCGGAGGAACTGGGTAGGCCACCAACTCAGCGCGAGTGCCGGTTAGGCTCCTCGCAGACACGACACGTCAGGAGCGGCAGGCGGATGGCGAAACGACCGACGGTGTACGACGTCGCCGCCGAGGCGGGCGTCTCGATCGCGACGGTCTCGTTCGCCTTCACTCAGCCACACCGGGTCAAGTCGTCGACGCTCGACGCCGTCCTCGACGCGGCCGACCGCTTGGGCTACATCCCGAGCGCCAGCGCTCGTGGTCTCGCCAAGGGCCGCACCGGCGCCCTGGGCCTGTACGCCTACGACTACCTCGTCGACGCCAGCTTCGACGTTCGCGGCGACAACGCCCCATCGAGCGGCGACGACGGCCGTCTCTTCCCGCTGTACGTCGACGAGGTACAGCGCGGCGTGCAGTTGGAATGCTGGGATCGGGGACTGGCACTCATGATCGGAGGAGCCCGGACCACCGACCACGTGCGGCGAGTCACCGATATCGCCGGCCGCGTCGACGGCTTGATCTGCTTCGCCGGAGCCGTAGACCTCGCTGTGCTCGAGTCGCTTTCGGAGCGCATTCCCGTTGTAGAACTGGGTAGTGCGGTCAGATCCGCGCAGTTGCGGACGGTCATGGTGGACAACCGGACGGCGATGCGCGAACTCGCCCTCCATTTGACCCGGCACCACGGGCTACGCAGGATCGAGTACTTCGGCGGCGCCGGTACCGCAGAGTTCACACAGCGCTGGGACGGCTTCGTGGAGGCGATGCACGACGCCGGCGAGACGCACCGGGCAGCTTGGCCGAGCAGGCCTGGCTACGCGGCAACCACCCGCGAGTCGCTCGACGAAGTGCTGTCCGCGGGCCAACACCCGGAAGCCATCGTCTGCTCGACGGACCAGGAGGCGCTGGTTGTCCTCGACCGCCTCCACGAGCTGGGCATTCGCGTGCCGCAAGACATCGCCGTGACCGGCTTCGACGGCATACTCGCCACGCAGACCGCCTCGCCCGCGCTGACCACGGCGCGCCAGCCGATGGAGGAGATCGGCCGCGTTGCGGTCCGTGAACTCCTGGACGCCCTCGACGGCAGGCAGGCTGACCACGGCGAACCTCTGCCGACCCAGGTGGTCATCCGGCGCAGCTGCGGCTGCGGCCCCACGGACTGACCGACAACTCATTCCGTTCGCCGTACCTCTTGTGCATCTGCAATCTATGCGCTTAGATTTTGCGAACATCCATGACGGTGACGCGCAGATCCGGGGGCGACGCAGCCCCCGAGATAGGAACGGCCATGATCCGACGTACCTCTAAGAGGCCCTGGCAGACGGGGCCGGTCCTCCTCATCGCCGGCGCGCTGATACTCGCCGCCTGCGGTCGCAGCGAGGAGACCACAGGCGCCTCCGACGCCGCCAGCTTGGACGACGCCCCCGCGAGCGGTTCGCTGACCATCTGGGCGCAGGGAACCGAGGGCGAGGCACTCCCCGAGCTGGTCGAGCAGTTCGAGGCGGAGAACCCCGACGTGAAGATCGACGTCACGGCGGTGCCGTGGGACTCGGCGCAGAACAAGTACCAGACCGCGATCGCGGGTGGGAACACCCCGGACATCGGCATGCTCGGCGTCGACTGGATTCCGACGTTCGTCGACGCACTCGAGCCGACACCGGAGGATATAGATCTCGACGGCATGTTCCCAGGGGCGGTCGAGTCGACCCAGTTCGACGGCACGACCTACACGGTGCCGTGGTACGTCGAGACTCGGGTCGTCTTTTACCGGACCGACCTCATGCGCGAGGCCGGATTCGACGAGTTCCCCGACGATTGGGAGGGTTTCAAGGCCCTCGCCGCGGCCTACCAGGACAACGGAGCGCGCTACGGCGTCGGGCTGCCGTCCGGCGGGTGGAATGCCTTCTTGGGCGGTATGCCGTTCGCCTGGTCCAACGGCGCGGAGCTGATGACCGACGACGGCAGCGAATGGACGATCGACACCCCCGAGATTCTCGAGGCTGTCGAGTACCTCAAGACCTTCTTCGACGAGGGCATCGCCACCAAGAACCCGGACTCGACGTCGGGACCCGCCGCCGACCTGGTCTCCGGTGACGTTCCGATGATGATCAGCGGCCCATGGGACGTCGGCCAGATCATGGCCGCCGGAGGTGAGGGCTTCGAGGACCAGTTCGCCGTCGCCCGGATCCCTGGTGTCACGAGCAGCACCTCCCTCATCGCGGGTGCCAATCTCGCTGTGTTCGAGGGGTCGGAGAACGTCGAATCGGCGTGGAAACTGATCCGCTGGCTCTCTGAGCCCGAGGTACAGCAGGAATGGTTCGAGCTCACCGGCGACCTGCCCTCGCAGATCGAGGCGTGGGATACACCTGCACTGAGCGAGAACCCGCTCGTCGCGGTCTTCGGGGAGCAGCTCGATGACGTCCGCAGCCTGCCGATGGCCACGACGTGGCCGGAACTCTCTGCCGCCGCCGACACCGCGGTCGAGCAGATCTACCGGGGCGGCAAGGACGCCGCGCTCGCTTTGGAGGAGTTGCAGGCGAGCGCCGACTCCCTCGGAACCGGTCGATGACGCTGCTGCGCCAGCCTCGCGTCACGGGCGCCGGCAGGATCGCCGGCGCCCGTCGTCGCGGAAGTACCGCACGACGCCGGGCGACTGTCGTCGCATATCTCTTCGCCCTGCCGTTCATCGCGAGTTTCGCGGTGTTCATGGTCTTCCCGGTGCTCGCCTCGCTCGGAATGTCGTTCACCGACTTCACCAATCGCGACATCCAGAATCCGACGAGTGTCAACCCGGTCGGCTTCCAGCAATTCTCCGCGTTGCTCTCGAATCCGCAGTTTCTGCGGTCAGTACTGAACACGGTCTACTTCGTCGGCGTCGGTATCCCGCTCACCATGGTGATCGCGCTCGCGCTCGCGGTCGCTTTGAACTCGGGGATCAACCGGTTCCGCACCGCATTCCGAGTCGGGTTCTTCGCTCCAGTCGTCACCAGCATCGTCGCCGTCGCGGTCGTCTGGAGGTTCATCCTGCAGCCGGACGGCCTGCTCAACGAGGCGCTGGCGGCTGTGGGGATCACCGGCCCGAACTGGCTCGGCGATCCGGCGTGGGCAATGCCGGCGATGATCATGATGGCGGTCTGGCGCAGCGTCGGGACCCTCATGGTGATCTTCATCGCCGGCCTGCAGAACATCCCGCAGGAGGTTCTCGAGGCCGCCGAGATCGACGGCGCCGGACGGGCGCAGCGGTTCTTCCGCGTCACACTGCCACTCATGCGCCCGACGCTCCTGCTCGGCGCGGTGCTGTTATCGGTCGGGTTCCTGCAGTTCTTCGAGGAGCCGTTCGTGATGACCCGAGGCGGACCACTCGACGCAACCTTGTCGATCAGCTACTTCACGTACAACCAGTTCGGCTTCGGCAATTTCGGGCTCGCCTCTGCCGCCAGCTACCTGCTCTTCGTTGCGATCGCACTGCTCAGCCTCGTGCAGTTCCGACTCTTCCGCTCCAAGGACTGACCATGACCGCACCACCGCTCGCGACCCGGCGGCGCCAAGACCGGGTGCCGTTCGTACGGGCCGTCACGTACGCCGCCCTCATCCTCGCCGTCGTGGTGACACTCATCCCGTTCGCCTGGATGTTTCTCGGCGCTTTCAAGACCGACGGGGAGCTGATCCGACGGCCGATCACCTGGTGGCCCGACCAACCCACGATGGAGAACTTCGTCACCTGGTTCACCCGGCTTGACTTCGGCCAGTTCTTTCTCAACAGCTCGATCGTGGCCGTCGCCACCGTGCTGGGCAACCTGATGTTCTGCTCGATGGTCGGGTACGCACTCGCCAAGATCGATTTCGCGGGCAAACGTGTCTTGTTCACGCTGGTGCTGATCACCCTCATGATCCCGGGCGTGGTGACGTTCATCCCGCTGTTCGTCGTCGTCAGCAAGCTCGGAATGATCAGCACGTACCCCGCGCTGATCCTGCCGTTCCTCGCCAGCCCGCTCGGCGTGTTCCTCATGCGCCAGTTCATGCTCGGCATCCCGGACGCGCTGCTGGAAGCGGCCCGCATCGACGGCGCCGGCGAACTCCGCATCTTCCTGCGGGTGGTGATGCCGCTGTGCGGCCCGGCGCTGGCGACGCTTGCGATCCTCACCTTCCTGGGATCGTGGAACAACTTCCTCTGGCCGCTCGTCGCGGCGCAGAGTGAGGACATGTACACACTGCCGGTCGCTTTGTCGCTCTACTCGGTCGGGCAGAACGCGACGAACTACGGCGTTCTCCTCGCCGGATCGGTCTTGGTGATCACCCCGATCCTCCTCTTCTTCGTCGCGCTCCAGCGCTATTTCATCCAAGGCATCGCAACAGTAGGGGTCAAGTGACAATGACAGATACAGTCCTCCCAGCCCAGGCTGCCGCCATGGCGCAACGTCCGATCATCGCCGGCTTCCATCCGGATCCGAGTGTTTGCCGCGTCGGCGGCGACTACTACCTGGTGACATCGTCGTTCGAGTATTTCCCCGGCGTGCCCATCTTCCACAGCACCGACCTGCGACGCTGGCGACAGATCGGCAATGTGCTGGACCGTGCCCCGCAATTCCAGCCGGGCCACCCCAGCAGCGGCGGGATCTTCGCGCCGACGCTGCGGGCGCACGACGGACGGCTGTGGATGGTGACCACCGACGTCTCCGGCCAGGGCGGCCAACTGATCGTCACCACCGACGATCCCTCCGGGCCGTGGTCGGACCCGGTGCGCGTCGCGGCTGCCCGCGGCGTCGACCCGGACATCGCCTGGGATGAGACCGGGCACGCGATGATGACCTGGTGCTCCTCCGCGCCGGAGCTCCGCGGCATCGTCCAGGCGCACGTGGACCCGGCCTCCGGGGAGTTGCTGGAAGAACCCAGGAAGATCTGGTCCGGCACCGGCCTGGCGTTCCCGGAGGCGCCCCACCTGTACCGGATCGGCGGCTGGTGGTACCTCATGATCGCCGAGGGCGGCACCGAGCGAGGCCACTGTGTCTCGATTGCCCGGTCGCGTACGTCCACCGGGCCGTTCGAGCCGGCGCCGGGAAATCCGATCCTCACGCACCGCAGCACCGCTGACCCCGTGCAGAACACCGGCCATGCCGACCTCGTCCAAGGACCCGACGGTGAGTGGGCCATGGTCTACCTCGCCGTACGCCCGCGTGGCATGACACCGATGTTCCACGTCAACGGCCGCGAGACCTTCCTGGCCGGAGTGAGCTGGCACGACGGCTGGCCACAGGTCGACGAACACCGCTACCCCGTCGCCGAAGCCGACCACGACATCGACGACGATCTCCGCGCCGGCCCATTGCACCCCCGGTGGATCTCACCCGATGCCGAGCCCGGCAAGCTCGTGTCGGTCGACGGCGACGACGTGCTACTGCGCGGCCGGGACGGGCCCGGGCTGCTGGCGACCCGGGTCCGCGACGAGCACTGGACCACACGGGCCGACATCGACCCGCGTGACGCGGTGGCCCGCCTGGTACTGCGCATCGACGACCACCATTGGTACGCCGTCGAGGCCGACGCCGCCGAGGTCCGTGCCACGGCACGGATCGGGCCGCTGGAGAGCATCGTTGGTCAACAGGTCCGGGCGGCGCCGGGCCCACTCACCCTCGTGATCCGCAGTGTGTCCGCAACCCAGCAAGGTCCAGACGACATCGAGCTCGGTGTCGAGGAGCGACCCGGCCAGATCACCACCTTGGCGAGGCTTGACGGCCGCTACCTGTCCACCGAAGTCGCCGGCGGGTTCACCGGACGGGTGATCGGGGTGGAATCACGGCGCGGCGATTCGCGGCTCCTGCGGTTCCGGTACACGTCGGCCCCCGGCACCTGACGCCTAGGCGATCTTCAGGGCAACCTCAAGCGCGCCACATGATCCGCATCCGATAGAACCCCGCGCGAGTAGGGGGCGGCGACTCCGTATTCGCGCGGGTTCTAAGCCGAACGCGACTGGTAGCAGATTCGCAACTCACATGCGGTCCGGGAGCCCGAAGAGCGCGGCGTGCTGCGCGCCCACGAACGACGTCACCTCGGTAATGCTGGCGCCTCGCAAGCTCAGCACGTTGACCGACCAGCTCAGGTGTGCACCGGCGGCGTCGTCCCAGAGGTAGCACGCCACCGCCGGCTGCCCGTTGGCGCTGGTGGGAAGGTGGCGCCAAGAACCGCAGCCGGTCAGCGGCACACGGACGGCGAAGTCCATCACAGCTTCGAGGCCGCGATACCAGTGGGCCATCGGCGGCATCGACCAGGTGACGTCCTCGGTGAGCAGGGCTACCAGCGCGTCAGCGTCCCCGCGCTCCAACGCGGAGGCAAACCCGGCCACGATTTCCCGCATTCGGGCGTCGCCGATCTCACCCAGAGTCTGCTGCTGGCTGGCCGGCGGCACCTTCTCGGCAATGATCTTTCGTGCCCGCTGCAAGGCGCTGTTCACCGAGACGACGGTGGTATCCATGACCGCGGCGATCTCGGCAGCGGAGAATCCGAGTACCTCGAAGAGCACCAGGGCCGCACGCTGGTTGCCCGGAAGGTGCTGCAACGCGGCCACGAAGGCGAGCTCGACCGCCTCGCGCTGATCGTAGGCCGCGGCTGGTCCGGCCGGCCCAGCCGCGAGGCCGGCGTCAGGATAGGGCCCCAGCCAGGAGATGTCCGTCAGCGGGACGTCCCCGACCACCGCCCGTTCGCTTGCCGGGCTGAGGTCGACGGGCAACGCTCGTCTGCCGCGAGACTCCACCGTGTCCAGGCAGGTCCGCGTCGCTATCGTGTAGAGCCACGAGCGTAGCGAGCTGCGGCCCTCGAACTTCTCAAAGCCACGCCACGCCCTGATCAGCGCATCCTGTAGGGCGTCGTCGGCGTCGTGTGCCGATCCGAGCATCCGATAACAGTGGGCGTGCAGCTCACGGCGCATCGGCGCCACGAGACGACTGAAAGCCTCGTCATCTCCTTCGCGCGCCCGAGATAGCTCGGCGGCATCCACGCCGCCGCCCGGATCTATTCCAGCAACGTCCCTCATGAGCCAGAAGTCTATTGCCGAGCACTGACACGGTGCCGGGAAGCGCACTGGTCCGCTTCCCGGGGGGCTTCAAGTGCAACCACCGCCGCCAGAAACGGCTTCCGGTCCGAGGTAACCTCGCATTGACCGGCCGGCATCGTCGCCGGCCTCGTTGATTGCGCCCTTCAGCACCGGACATCGCCGTTCCGGCGGGCTTTCCCTCGCTCCGATCACATGAGGTGTTTTCGTGCCCGAGCTCCACCACAGCCTGCATGACGTCTACGGCGAGGTACTGCGCCGTAATCCCGGTGAACACGAGTTTCACCAGGCTATTCGGGAAGTCTTGACCAGCCTCGAGTCCGTGGTGTCCAAGCATCCCGAATACGCCGACAGCGCGGTGATCCGCCGCCTGTGCGAGCCGGAGCGACAGATCATCTTCAGGGTGCCGTGGGTGGATGACTCCGGTGCGGTACAGATCAATCGCGGATTCCGTGTCCAGTTCAACTCCGCGCTGGGCCCGTTCAAGGGTGGGCTGCGATTCCACCCCAGCGTCAATGTCGGGGTGGTGAAGTTCCTCAGCTTCGAGCAGACCTTCAAGAACGCCCTGACCGGTATGCCCATCGGCGGTGGCAAGGGCGGCTCGGACTTCGACCCCAAGGGCCGCTCAGAGGCCGAGGTCATGCGTTTCTGCCAGTCCTTCATGACCGAACTCTTCCGGCATATCGGCGAGCACACCGATGTGCCCGCCGGCGACATCGGCGTCGGAGCACGCGAGATCGGCTTTCTCTTCGGCCAGTACAAGCGCATGTCGAACCGCTACGAGTCCGGCGTCCTCACCGGAAAGGGACTCAATTGGGGCGGCGCTCGAGTCCGCCGGGAAGCCACCGGCTATGGCACGGTCTTCTTCATCAACGAGATGCTCAAAACCCGCGGCCAGACGCTCGACGGACAGCGCGTCGTGGTATCCGGCTCCGGCAATGTCGCGATCTACGCGATCGAGAAGGTCCAGGAGCTCGGCGGCACGGTGGTCGCGTGCTCGGACTCCGGTGGTTATGTGGTCGACGACAAAGGGATCGATGTCGCGCTGCTGAAAGAGATCAAAGAAGTGCGGCGAGAGAGGATCTCCGAATACGCCACCGCGCGCGGCAACCACGTTCACGCCTCCTCCGAGGGGTCGATCTGGAACGTGCCCTGCGACATTGCCATTCCCTCGGCGACCCAGAACGAGCTCACCGCCGGAGACGCCATCACGTTGACGAAGAACGGATGCCGGCTCGTAGGTGAGGGCGCGAACATGCCGGCCACCCCGGAAGCCATCGGCATATTCACCGCCGCCGGTGTGGCCTTCGCGCCGGGCAAAGCCGCCAACGCGGGCGGTGTGGCCACCAGCGCCCTCGAGATGCAACAGAACGCCTCCCGCGACTCGTGGAGCTTCGAGTACACCGAGGAGCGGCTGTCGGTCATCATGCGCAAGATCCACGAACGGTGCGCGGCCACCGCTGACGAATACGGCTCCCCCGGCAATTACATCGCCGGAGCGAACATCGCGGGATTCGTGCAGGTCGCAGACGCCATGCTGGCCCTCGGTGTGATCTGACGACGACGAACACTCCGGCCGCAGCGGGGCAGCACCAAGGGCTGCCGATCAACCGGTGCTTGCGTCCAGGAGCCGGCGGCCAAGCCCTTGAGCTGCTGCCCGGATCTCAGCTGAGCCGACGATCCGGTAGGGGACGTCGAGCAGCGCAAGCTGCTCGACGTACCATCGCGGGTTGCTCGTGGTGGCGACCAGACGTGTGGTGTGAGCACCGGCCGCCTCGCGACAGCCAAGGCTGCGCGGCAGCCATCGCGCAACCGACTCCGGCGGTGCGTCGATGACCACTTCGACGTCGTACTCCCAGCCGACGGCCAGGTGCTCCTCGAGTGTCTCGACCGGATCCAGCTCGGCAGGCGGAGTGAACGACACATCGAGTTCGGCCACGTCGATGACGCGGTCGACCCGGTATGTGCGCACCGCCTCTTTATCGCACGACCAGCACAGCAGGTACCACCGTCCATGGCGGACGACCACGGCCCATGGGTCCACCTCACTGACCCATTGCGAGCCGGCCTCGGAACGGTAGCCGAGCCGCACCCGCCGCCGCTTCGAACAGGCCAGCACGAGAGCGGTGGTCGTTTCTGGATCGGGCCTGGCAGCCGCGCGGTCAGGGACAGGCGCCGCCGTCCTCCGGACCGCCTCGGCCTGAGCCGCCACCGACTCAGGAAGCGCACGCACGATTTTGCCCATCGCGCTACCGACGAGATCGGTGGGGTCGCTGGCGTCGTGGTGGCCGTCGAGCACCGCCATGACCAGACTCAGTGCCTCGGCAGCACTGAACATCAGCGGTGGCAGCCGCAGGCCCCGGCCGACCCGGTATCCGCCGTACGGGCCGCGGACCGCTTCGATCGGAATGCCGGCCTCGCGAAGGATGCCGGTGTACCGCCGGGCGGCACGTTCGGAGACACCGAGCTTGTCCGCCAGCCGGTCCGCGGTGATTCCGGGGCTGCCTTGAATCAGTTCGAGGGCCAGCAGTGCCCGCGCCGTGGGACTCGTCTCGGTCCGCATGGCATACCACCAATCCGTGAATCCGGAAGCCCATCGTCCGGAACCGAGCTTAGCCCGAGGGGCGGGCTCAGCCTCCGTCGCGTATACCCGGCGTCACCATGCCCAGGACGTGCTCCAATCGCGACTCCGGCGTCCAGAGGACGGCCTTCCATCCCTCGCGCTCGGCCGCGGACACGTTCTCCTGGGTGTCGTCGACCAGGCAGTGTTCTGCCGGACGCAACCCCGTTCGTGACTCAACGACGCGGTAAAAGCCCTCTTCGGTCTTGACGTGCCCGACGTCAGCGGCGTAATGCATCGAAGCGAAGTAGCGACGCAGGCCGAGGGTATCCCACAGATATCGCGCCCGGTGGTGTTCCTGGACCGTGGCCAGGTGAACATCGAGGCCCCTCGCCCTCGCCTCGCCGAGGTCGTTCAGCAACCGCTCGTCCAGGTGTGCGTCACGCGCGAACCAGTAATCGACGAGCTCCCGGGACGAGATGCCGCCCAGCGCCGGGACCACCACGTCAAGTCGATCGAAGAGATCGGCCCGACCCAAGACGACGTCACCGAAATGCACAGCGAAGAAACGCCGACCGAGCGCGGCAGGGTCAATGCCGAGGTCAGCCTCGAGGTCCGCGTCCCACGAACGACCGCCGGGTCGCCGGATGACCACGCCGTCAACGTCAAACATCAGCGCCCGTACGTCCACGGCAACGCACACTATCTCAGGCGCGCCGAGTTGCTCTCCCGCTCCAACCGACTCACCGCTGGCCAGCCGCCCCATCTCGTCTGGTATTCGCAGACGTCGTCAGCCGCCCCGCCCAGCCGATGTTCTCAACCAGGTAACGCGGGTCGGTGCCGGCCGCGTCTCTGATCGCCGCGGCGACGTCTGCCAGGCGTTGCTCCGACCACGTCCCGCCGGTGATCTCGATCCGGACGGCGAGTCGTTGGCCGTCCTGCAGGAGCTGCGCCACGGAGCCGAGTTCGGTATCGGTCCGCTCGATAGTTGTGTCGACGTCGTCAGCGGCCGCCACCGCAAGGTGCGCCCAACGCACGAGCGAAAGTTCGCGATGGCGCACGTCAGTGATCCGCTCCCCTTCGGCCGTGGTCACCGTCACGCCCTTGGGGCCGGACTCTCTGGCAGTGCGCCCCTGGGTGTTGCCGGAGTACACCACCCACGGGGCGGTACGCACCACCTCACGCGGATGCACGTGCCCGAGCGCCCAGTACTGGTAATCACGCTGAAGCAGGGCGTCCAGGGTGGTGGGCGCGCACGGCTGCCCGGGACGGCTGTTGTCGAGGCTGGTGTGCTGGATGCCGACGTTCAGCAGTCCAGGAATGCCGGCCGGAAACGTCGCGGTGAGATCCTCAGCCACGACGGCAGCCGGTAGACCACGCCCGTGGACGGCCAGTCCCAGCTCCTCAAGCACCACCGTGTGCGCGTGGCCGGAATCGAACCACCAGACATTCGGCGGCAATGGGTCCGGTGAACCAGCCAGATCCCTCCTGAAGCCGCATGCGGCGTCGTGATTGCCGTCGATGACGAAAACGACGATCCCCGCGTCGTGCAGGTCCGTCATCGCTTCCCGGAAGGACCGCGCCGTGTGATCGTCATACCAGTCGCGGTCGGTGATGTCGCCCGCAAGAACAACAACGTCGGCAGATTCCCCGACCGCGGCGGTGACCAGGTCCGGCAGCGCCTGGCGAGTCGGCGCATGCCAGTCCTCATTCGGGTAGTGCCGCTGAAGCCCATAGAGCGGGCTGTTGAGGTGCAGATCGGCGGCATGAACGAGAACCGTCACAGCCCGAGACTACTGAAGCCATCGAATCCACATGTCATGATCAACGTCCACTGCCTCGCCAGCCAGCCGGTATCGTGGCTGAAGCAGTGGCCGACGACTACCCGCGCACCCGCCGGCGAGGGTCACGGACCACGGGGGAGGAAGATTCGCCATGTACGGCCCTGGAGTGCGGCTCGCCGAGCGCTATCTCCTGGACGAGCTCATCGGCAGCGGTGGCATGGGCGAGGTCTGGCGAGCGACGGACCAGGTGCTGGGACGGACCGTCGCGGTCAAGGTCATGCGCTCGCAACTGGTTGCCCAGCCCGGCTTCGCGCAGCGGTTTCTCGCCGAAGCTCGCGCCATGGCCACCATCAAGCACTCTGCGGTGGTGGATGTCTACGACTACCAAGGCGACTCCTCCACAGCCATCCTGGTGATGGAACTCGTCGAGGGGGAACCTCTGTCGCGCCGGTTGCACCGGATGGGCCGGCTGACGCCAGATTTCACCACCGCCCTGGTGGCGCAGACCGCCGAAGCTCTGCAGGCCGCCCACGACACCGGCATCGTGCACCGTGACGTCAAACCGGCCAATCTGCTCATCACGAAAGACGACCGGGTGGTTCTCACCGACTTCGGCATCGCCCGATCCGGAACGTCCGCACAGCTGACCGCCACCGGCGAGGTGGTCGGCACGCCGTCGTACCTCGCGCCGGAACAGGTGCTCGGC
Source organism: Phytoactinopolyspora mesophila (assembly GCF_010122465.1). Lineage (NCBI taxonomy): Bacteria > Bacillati > Actinomycetota > Actinomycetes > Jiangellales > Jiangellaceae > Phytoactinopolyspora > Phytoactinopolyspora mesophila. Next base: position 326,679 of record NZ_WLZY01000007.1, read on the forward strand.
CATCCGGCCACTCCTCGATCGGATATGTATGCGTTGGGCGTGGTCGCCTACGAGTGCCTCACCGGAAGACTGCCGTTCGCCGGCGACAACTCATTCGCTGTCGCCACCCAGCGCCTGCACGAGCCCCCGGCTCCGTTGGACGCCGACGTCCCACCCGGAGTGGCCGCTCTTGTCCGGCGCATGCTGGCCACCGAACCGGATCAGCGGTGGCCGTCAGCGCGCGAACTCGCCGTGACCGCGCGGAACGTCGCGGCCGCGCCCCATGACGCCCAGACCGTCGTCGCGCACCCCGACGACCTCGCCACGCAGGTACAAGCGTTTAACCCACCGCCGCCGCCTGCGCAGCAAACCGCCCCGACGGTCGCACAGCCACCCCCGCGGCCTGTACCCGCGACCCACGTACTACGTCCCACGCCGGTCCAGCCGGAGCCGGCTCGGCGGCCGGCGCCCGCTCGGCGCGAGGCCGCTCCAGCGCGGCGCGCTGAGCAGCCTGCCCCGTCCAGGCCGCGCCGCCGCCGCATTCCGCTCATCGCCGGAGCCTTGCTCGCCCTGGCGGGCTTGTGTCTCGCGGTGTACGTCGGACAGCTGTGGAACCTGCACGCGGATGTCGTCGCGGTCGTCGAGAACTGGCTCACCGGTACGTTCGAATGGCTCAGCGGCATCGTGCCGATCATCGCCTGGGCAGTGGTCGCGGTCTACGGCTTCCTCACGGCGATGCTGCTGATCCTCGCCATTCCCGTCGCGCTCGGTAGCCGGGCAGCCCGGCGACTGTCACTCACCTTCGGTTTCGTCACGCTGCTCGTCGCGGCGCCCCTGGGTGTGGCCGGTGCCTTCCTGGTCGGCAGGCTCGATCCCGAGGCGGATGTCCTGCGCGAGTTGCTCGCCACCATCCCGGCGTCATACCCGGGCTACACGATCGCGGCCGGGCTCACGGCGATGGTCTCCATACTCACGGCCCTGATCCTGCTCATGTCCCGGTCCGCTCCTTGATCATTGTGCTCGTTTAGGCGCTATGGCACCTAAACGAGCACAATGATCAAGAACCTGCGGAGTGCACGTGCGGGTGCGCCACATCGTGGGTACGCAACCGGCCGCACATGCCCCACCGTGAGGTCTCACTCGGCGGGGATTCGAGCACCGCGGAGGCCCGCAGATGTTCACCATCACCGCGTTCGAGCGCGTCGAGCACCTCGGCGGTCTTGCGCGTCTCCCGCGCCACTGACGCCTCCCAGGTTTCGCGCCATCCGGGCGCCGCCTCACGGACCAGTGCCACCGCGTGGTCGTAGAACTCCTCGAGCGGAGTTGTGTCGCCGCTGCTGACGCGTTCCGCGATGTGCAGGAAGCCCTCGACCGCCAGTTCCCTGCGACGCGTGACGGCGTCCGCCATGACCTCCTCGGGCTCACCCACCGGCAACGTCGCGGCGGCGCGGTACCGCGCCACTTCGCTGACCACGTCCGGCGGGAATGTCATGACGGCGTCGCCCGCTTCCGGGAGGCCGGAGTTCTGCATGACGACGATCACCTCGAGCTCACCCCGGTTGATCGCCCGGTGAATGGTCCCGGGGGTGAACCATACTGTCGAGCCAGGTCCTAACTCGGTCTCCCGGAAACCGGACATGTCGACGGTCTGCAATGCCCCGGAGCCGCCGACGACGACGTACCCCTCAGCGGATGCGGTGTGCATATGCGGTGTGCCGCCCGCGAGCCCGTCCTGACAGGCATCCGGATAGACCGACAGGCGGCTCACCGACGTTGCGCCTGGAAAGGCTGGCAGCGCAGTCATGCCACCACCCCCGAGTGCTCGGCCGGGTCCGGCGTGGACACCGCTGACGTGTTCCGCGCCGCCGCCAGAGCATCACGGCCCGTGGCAGCGAGCTGGGCCGTACCTTCAGCATCTCGGTCACCGGTGGCCACCACTACGGCGTAGCGGAACCTGATGGTGTCGCCGTCATCCACGCGGGTCTCCTCGTCGAAGAACGGTGCTGGGCAGAGGCAGGCGAACTCTTCGGTGCGGGTAAACCAGAGCGGCGGATGTTGCGGATTCGCGGCGTCGTCCACCATGACCAGCGTCGACCACTCACCGGTCTCGTCATGCTGACCGCGGAAGCCCAGCCACTCCGCGCGAGTTCCGCGCAGATCATTGCCGCTTCCCGCAGTGGTGGCCGACTGCACGATGCCGCCCGTGAACGATCGAGGCCCTCGCCAGAACAGCCCTCCGTACCCGGCGTTCGGACGGCCCTTGGTGGTCGGTGAGCCGATATCGAGTGGGGCTCCGGAGACGTTGTTCATGGTCGTGTCGAAGATCAGTACCCATGTGCCCTCGTCCACAACCTCCACCGTCAGCACACGGTGCTCGTCGATAACCGGCTCGCCATTCTGCGCCCGCCAATCGAGCCGGTGCCCGATCTGTGCCCGCTGGCCGGCCGCCGCCAAGGCCGTCATCTCCCGGTGCACGGCGCTGCCGTTGTTGTCCATCTGCACGTAGAAACTGCCGTGCACGTAGGTGGGACCACCCCAGAAGTTGTGCTCCCCCACGTGCGGGAGCGACCACGCGATGCCCTTGTGCCACACGTGGTCATGCGGCCGGAACAGACTGACGACGTCTCCGGCCAGCGTGCGGATCGGGTGCAGATACGGCTTCGGTGACTCCAGCACGGGTGTGTCCGGCCGGTAGGTGTAGGTGAACAACTCGACGTCGCCGGCAGTGACGCTCACCGCCCGGTCGAGCGCGTGGTCGATCCGCAGAGTGGGACTCATGCGATGCTCACCTCCGCCCACGGTGCTCCCGTTCCGTCCATACGCTGGTAGAACGGGCTGTCCGGACCGATTTGGCCACGTTGGATACGTTCCCCGGTGAACGCCGACGCATACAGGGCAGCGATGAACTCCATGGTCAGCCGCGTATCGTCCAGCGTCACGGGCGGTGGTTGGCCGGCGTCCAGCGCGTCGAGCACCGCCCGCAACTGCTCGTCGTGTCCGCTCGGCACCTCGCTCTTCTCGGCCGTCCATCGCTCGGCGATGTCGTCGTGCCCGGGCGCGGCGGTGATCCGCCAGTCGGCATCGGTATAGCCGTAGAGATGTTCCAGCTCCACTGTCGCGTGCTCGAAGTCGAACCGGAGCGCCGACACCTCCCGTGGTGACACCACCGAGTTCACCACCGACGCCACGGCGCCGTTGTCGAAGGTCACCAGCGCCATCGAGATGTCCTCGGTCTGCGTGGGGCGAGCGCTGCGGCTTGCCACCGCCGTCACCTCACGCCATGGACCCAGGACCGAAAGCAGCAGATCGAATTGATGAATGCCATGGCCCATCGTGGGCCCGCCACCTTCGTTCTCCCACGACCCGCGCCACGGCGCCGCGAAATAGGCTTCGTCGCGGAACCACTGAGTGGCGCAGGTGGCCAGCAGCGGGCGGCCCAGTTCCGCCTTACCGGCCATCCTCCGCAATCGGATCGCGCCCGGTCCGAACCGATGCTGGAAGACGGTGGCCACCCGCGCCGACGAGCGCCGCTCGGCGGCGACGATGTCGTCCATCTCCGCCAGCGACAGCGCCGGCGGCTTCTCGAGCAGCACCGTCACGTGCTCGGCCAGGCACTGCTTCGCCAACGACGCGTGCTGCTGAGGAGGAGTGCACACGTGGACCACGTCCACCTCCTCCTCCAGCAGCATTTCCGCCAAGCTGGCGAAGACACGCGGCACGCCCCACTTGTCGGCGAAAGCTCGTGCCCGGCCGGCGTCCACATCGACCACCGCCGCGAGGCTGGCGCGCTCTGCTGCGGCCTGGACGGCCCCGGCGTGGGCATTGGCGATTGCACCGGTTCCGACGATCGCCGTCCGATAACTGCGTTGGGACATTACCTCGTGCTCCTTTACCAGTCTTCCCTGCCGGTTCGGCAGGGAAGATACTGATCTCGCGTTGAATCAGGCCGCGTCGATCTCGGACTGAAGCTCTTGGATGAAGCTCTCGGCCGCGTCCTCGGGCGTGATCTGCCCGAACAACACCTGCTCGGTGTAGCGGCCGAGAATCGCCTCGATGCCGCTCCCACCGTTGGGGGTCACCCGCGGAGTCTCACCGACGGTGATCTCGTCGATGTACTGCAGGGCCGCGGTGTCCGTGTCGGTCAACTCACCGGCGATCGCCGAACGGACATTCTCGTTGGCTGGGACGCCTCGGTCGGTCAGCAACACCCCACCCGCTTCTTCGCTGTTGGCGAGGAAGTCGACGAACAATGCCGCCTCGTTCGGATGATCGGTGCGCGCGGAGATCGACCAGTACATCGACGGCTTGTAGTACGCGCCCGGGGCGGTCGCATCGGCCTCACCTGGCAGCTTGAGCAGCTGTAGCTCGGACCCGCTGGCTGCGGTGAGAGAGCTGAGCTGCGTGTTCCACCAGGTGGCGAAAACCGAGTTGTTGGTGGCCGTGCCGGACTGATCGAGTCCTGCGGTGGACCGCTCGATGGTGGTGGACGCGTCCGGCGCGATGCCTTCCTCGGCCAGATCGCTCAGGTAGGTCCAGTAGTCGGCCAGCACCTCCGGCGGGATGACCACGTTTCCGTCGTCGTCATACACCGATGCCCCGGCCTGGCGGGCCCAGATGTTCACCCCGCCGGCATCGAACCCCCAGGACTGCACCCCGGTCACGGCACCGCCGCTGGCCTCGGAGATCTCCCCGCCGATTTCCTTCAGGTCATCCCAGGACCAGGTGTCGTCGTCGGGCAGGTCGAATCCGTACTCCTCGAGAAGGTCGACGTTCACCACGAACGAATACGCCGACAGCCCCACGGGCAGGGCGTATTGACCGCCTTCCACGACACCGGTGGCCAGTGCGTTCTCGTCGAAGCCCGATGTGTCGAGGTGCCCGTCGACTGTTCCGAGGTCCAGCAGGGCGCCACGCTCGGCGTAGGAGGCCAGATACAGCTCGTCCATCTGGATGATGTCCGGCGCGTCGTTGGCGGCGACGGTGGTGGCGAGACTGTCCCAGTAGCCGTTCCAGTCCTTGAACTCCCCACGAACGGTGATGTGGGGATACTCCGCCTCGAACAGGTCGATGACATCCTGGGTCCGCTGGTGCCGCTCATCCGAGCCCCACCAGGTGAAACGCAATGTCACCGGGTCGTCCGACAGCTCCGTCTCCGCGCTGGCGTTGTCGTTGTCGTTGTCGTTGTTGTTGTCCGAGCCGGCGTCATCGCTTCCGCAGGCGGTCAGCGCGAGCGATGCGGCAACACCCAGCAATACCGCACGGGTAGCGAGGCGACGTGGATGAGGGTGGCGCATGGTAGATCCTCCATGTGGTGTGTGTTCGACATTGAACTGGCCGGCCGGTGTCACCGGTTGCCTACTTGCCGCCGGTGGTGGCGATCCCCTTGATGAGGTATCGCTGGCCGATGAGGAAAGCGAGGAAAACGGGGATCAGAGACAGCACACTCATCGCGAACATCGAGCCCCACGAGGTGGCGACCGTGGAGTCGACGAAGGAGCGCAACGCGACAGGCACCGTGTACATCTCTGGATCGGTCAGATAAATGAGCTGGGAGAAGAAATCGTTCCACGTCCAGATGAACGTGAAGATCGCCGTGGTGGCGAGCGCGGGGATCATCAGCGGCAAGATGACCTTCAGGAAGATCCGGCCGTGGCCGCAGCCGTCGATCCTGGCCGCCTCGTCCAGCTCACGCGGAAGCCCGCGGATGAACTGGACCATGAGGAAGATGAAGAACGCGTCGGTGGCCAGAATCTTCGGGATGATCAGCGGCAAGAACGTGTTCACCCACCCCAGCTGGGAGAACAGGATGTACTGCGGCACGATGATCACGTGGATCGGCAGCATGATGGTGCCGAGCATGATGGCGAACCACAACCGCTTGGCGGTGAACTCGAGCCTGGCGAACGCATAAGCCGCCATGGAGCACGCCACCAGGTTGCCCACGATGCAGCCGAGCACGACGATCGCTGAGTTGATCATGTAGTGCCCGAAGGAATGGGACAGCGCATCCCAGCCTTCGCTGTAGTTGTCCACCTGGAGCGTATCCAGGAAGACGCCCGTCTGCCGGAAGATCTCGGCGCTGGGGCGCAGTGAGCTGACCACCATCCAGACAACCGGATACAGCATGAGAAGAGCGGCCAGTATGAGCCCGGCATGTTTGGCCACCGAACGCACGGCCGCGGGCAGGACCGGATCTCTGGGCCGTCCCGACCTGCGGCCGGGCCCGCCCCGCCCCAGCGACACGTCAGCGCCCGGCCGGCCATGCCACCCACGCGGGGTGCCGTCGGCGGAGGTGCCGGGGACCTGCCCGGAACGAAGATCAGTCATCGTAGAACACCCAATACTTGGCCGCCCAGAAGTTCAGGACGGTGAATCCGGCAATGATCACGAGCAGCAACCACGCGAGCGCCGAGGCGTACCCCATGTCGAAGTTGTTGAATCCGCGCTGATACAGGTAAAGCGTGTAGAAGAGCGTCGAGTCCGACGGCCCGCCGCTGCCACCCGAGACGACGAACGCCTGGGTGAAGGACTGGAAGGCGTGGATCACCTGGAGCACCAGGTTGAAGAAGATGATCGGCGACAGCAGCGGCAACGTGATCCGCCAGAACTGGGTCCAGCGCCCGGCGCCGTCGGTTGCCGCGGCCTCGTAGTACATCCGCGGAATCTGCCGGAGGCCGGCCAGGAAGATGACCATCGGCGCACCGAAGGTCCAGACGTTCAGCACGATCAGCGTCGACAATGCCGTACTCGGATCGGAGATCCAGCCCCGTCCCTCGATGCCGACCATACTCAACACCTGGTTGATCAGGCCGTCCGCGCCGAAGATCTGCCGCCACAGCACCGCGATGGCGACACTCGAACCGAGCAGTGACGGAAGATAGAACATCGAACGATAGAACGCCAGCCCGCGCAACCCCCGGTCCAGGAGGAGGGCGAGCGCAAGCGCACACGCCAGCTGCAGTGGCACCGATATGCCCACATAGCGGAAAGTCACCCCCAACGACGCGTGGAGCCGGGAGTCCGACAGCATGCGGGTGAAGTTGTCCAAACCGCTGAACGACGGTGCTTGGATCAGGTTGTAGTCGGTGAAACCGAGCGCGAACGAGGCGGCGATCGGTCCGACGGTGATGACGAACAGACCGACGAACCACGGCAACAGGAAGACGGCAGCCGCCTTGTTGTCCCGCTTCCGCGCAGCAGCACCACCGCCCCCTCGCAGCCGCTGAAGCTCCCCGAGAGCACTCATGTCACTCCGTTCAACAAAGCTCTTGCCACCCTCGTGACCAGCCGGATCATGAAACTTGAAAGGTTGGGAAAACGTATTCCGTAGAAACGTATTCCACAGTTTGCATCCTGTTCGCCCCGGCGTCAAGAGTTCTGGCCGAAGCGCTGAACGCCGGCGCGGCCGCGCCACCCAGCGTCCGCGCTCAGCCCAGCAACGACAAGGCTCCCGGTGTGACCATTGCGGGCATTTCCGTCGAATCTGGGGAGGGGTGGGGGGGGTGGGCGCTTTGATAGGCCGACTGACTGGCGGCCGGTGTGTGCCCCCTCGTGTGAATCCTGACGGCCCACAGCGGCATTCCCTGGCACGACGATCATCACGACCCCCGTACTGGCCCGGCGGCCGGCGGGATTCACACAACGATCTTCACGACCGGTGTGTGCCCCCTCGTGTGAATCCTGACGGCCCACAGCGGCTTTCCCTGGCACGACGATCTTCACGATCCCTGAATACCGCCCGGCGGCCGGCGGGATTCACACAACGATCTTCACGATCCGCCCCCGCCGGCCACACACTGCCCCGCCGCCACACGGCCACGTTCACGACCAGCGACAACAGGCCCACGTCCGCAAGGCCAGGCGCGATGACCTGGGTCGTGAAGATCGTCGTGTCAAGAACGCCCCCCACGGACACTCGGCAGAACCCGCCCCAGCGATCCGTCCATGAACCCACCCACCGACACGTCACAAGCGCCTAAATGCGCTTCGGGCGAGCTTGCCCGAGGCGCGATCCGTCGCTCAGAGGCGGGTGATCGACCCGTCCGAGGTCCGCGCGACCGTACTGTCCCGCACGATGAGTCTCCCTCTCAGGACCAGGTGGACGCGGTCGGACCGGGCGCTGACGGCGAGCCGGATCGCCTCCGCCCCTGCCTCGGCCAGAGGCACCCCGATCGTGGTGAGCCGGGGTGTGACGTCCACGGCCAGCTGGATATCGTCGAAGCCGGTCACTGACAGCTGACGTGGTACGGAGATCCCCTCGGCGCGGAGCGCGCCGAGCCCGCCGATGGCGAGCAGGTCGTTGGCGGCCACCACCGCGTCGACACCCCCGCGAGCACCGGAGATCAGCTCTCGAACGGCGTCAAAGCCACCCTGCCGGGTCAGCTCGGAATAGACGATCCTGACCTGTTCGTGGCCAGCTCCCGTATCCTCCAGCCCGGAAACGAACCCCTCCACGCGGGCCGTCATCGCTGCCTGACCGGCCGGACCGGCCAGAACCGCGACCCGGCGATGTCCCGTCGCCCCGACGTATACGCCCATCTCCCGGGCCGATCCGCGGTTGTCGAAGCGGATGGAGTCAAAGTCGGTGTCGGTGTCGCCGACGATCACCACCCGACCGCCGTCACGCTGGTAAGCGAGCAGTTCCGCGGTGAGGCGACCGCCGAGTGCAGCGGCCTCCACCCTGCCCGTAGTGAGGACAAGCGCGCGCGGGCGAAGCGCCCGCAGCCGGCGGATCGTCTCCAGCTGCCGTTCCGGTGTGCCGCCCGTCGGCGAAACGGTGACGAAGGCTCCAGAACTGCGCGCCTCCTGCTCCATAGCCGCAACGAGAAGACCGATGGACGGCGTCGTGAGATCATCGGCCACCAGAGCAATCGAGTCACTGACCCGGCGCATGGCCCTGGCCGCCGCGTCGGCGGTGTATCTCAATGCCGACGCGGCGGCCAGGACCCGTTCTTCGTATTCCGGCGCCACACTGCGGGAGCTGCCGCCGAGCACCCGAGACGCGGTGGCTACCGACACTCCAGCCGCAGCCGCGACGTCGCGCAAGGTAACCGTGGGTCTCGAAGCGTGCGGCACTCGCCGTTCCTCCCGAACATGCAGCTCAGAGCATGATCACAGTCGTGCTCCGGCAAGTGGAGTCTCGCCTCGCCCAGCGGACTCGCTCGTACCTCGCTCGCCGATGCCCGCCACACCATGACGAGACTCCACTTGCCGGTGCCCCCTAGCCCACGCAGGCACCGTGGGACCTCTGGTCTATCGCTGTGACAATACTCGATGTTGCGGTCACGCAAGCGCCTCCCGCGCCCTCTCCGCGAACACGATCAGCTGCTCGCGAGCGTCCTCGTCCTCAACCTCTGAAGCGATCGAGATGAACCGGTCAAGGGCATCCCTGGCCTGCTGGTACTGCTCTCGCCCGGCGGCACGTTCGGCGATGGCCAGCTGGGTCCTGAGCTTGTTGTACTGACGCCGTTCAACCGCTCCTTCCGCGTGGAGTTCTTCGAGCAGCCCGGACAGCTCCGCGAACGGATCACCCCCGCCTACGTCCGGACGGTACACCGACAGCACGTAGGTGTGGGTTGACGTGCCGTCCGCGGACTGCACCTCGACGACGACGGTGCTCTGGCCCACCGGCACCTCGATGGCCGCCGACACCTCGCCGCTGGGCACCACGGAACCCATCACCGTGATCGTGGCGTCCGGGTTGACGGCCGTTGGCGTCAGGGTCAGCGTCTCGACCTCACCCGGCACCTCCAGCGCATACTCGAGTGAGTCCGGATCGAAGCCAGGCTCGAGAGTTCCAGTACTCGGTGCCAGATCGGTCAGCCTGGAGTCATTGGCCAGGTCCTGCCGGCTGATCTGGAGGAGGTACTCCCCTTCGGTGCCGTCCTCAGCGGTCACGACGATGACCACGTCCTGTCCATCCGGGCCGAGCTGCACGTTCTGTGTAGCCTCCGCACCCGGGCTCTGCTCCGCGCCGATCGACACCGACCGCGCGAACGGGCTGCGTGCGACCGCGGTCACCTCGACCTCGTCGACGCTGGCCGGCACATTGAGCCGGTAGCTGCCGTCAGCCGACTGGCTGGGCGTTCCGTGGCCGGTGGTGAGGGCCGCCAGCCCGGCATCATCCGGGGCGACGGCGACACCGTGGGCCACCCGAAGGTCGTCCACGTGCACGCTGCCATAGTTCGAGCTGTCGGCGTAGTAGTCCACCTGTGCGACGCCGTCCAGGGAGTTCCGGAACGTCGCCTCCTCGAAAATCTGCTCACCGTCGAGGAACAGGTCGAAGGTCTGGTTGACGGTGTCGAGCACCACCATGACGTGATACCACCGGCCAGGCTCGTAGCTCGTGATCGTATGTGTTGCCGTGCCCGAGTACGCCACGATGTTGTTCCTGGTGAACGCCACACTGACGACGTTCTGACCGCTGGAGTTGCGGATGTAGGGCACACCCCACCAGTGGTTCCCCGAGACGTAGGGCTCGTCGATCATGATCTTGGCCTCCACCGACACGATGCCGGTCAGGCCGGGGTCGAACGGCTGCAGCAGACTGGTCCGGCCGCTGTTGACCGTCCGGGTCAGCTTCGCGCTCTTGTTCGTGGCATCCGGCGCCTCCACGACGTCGACCCCGCCGCCGGAATGGCTGACCGAAAGCCCATCCGTGCCGTCGGCCAGCTGGCCGGTGGGCAGGTCGTCGAAATCGTGCACGACGACGTAGTCCGGAACCGGCTCGACCAGCAGCAGCCCACCGACGTCGGTGGTCATCAGCGGTTCGACATCCACACCGGATCGCTGCGCCGGTACCAGCCCGTCGGCTTCGGCCCGGACGGTGTAGCCCTCGCCGATGGGCACGTCGGCGGCGACGAACGTGCCGTCCCCGCCGCTGGTTGCCGTCCCGATGGCGTGGTCCCCGTCGAGAACGGTCACCACCGCTCCGTCCACGGGCTGGGCGGTCTGATCCAGCACTTCACCGGAGACGGACCCGATCTCGCTCGCCGACTCCAAGGTGAAATGAACGGTCGTGATGTTGCCGTGCCGCACGTCCGCGGTTTCGGTGACGCTCTCGTAGCCGTGCCGCTCCGCCGTCACGGTCAACCCGTCGGCGAAGGCCACGTCGTGCACCACGAACCTGCCATCCGAGCCGGTGGTGACGCTCTCCGGCACACTTTCGACGGTGACTGTGGCGCCGGAGACCGGGGAGCCCGCGGGGTTGCGAACCGTTCCCGTGACCGATTCGGTGGTGGCGTCGTCCGCCGTGGTGTACTCGAACGCACCACGGTCGGGGTTGCCGTTGTACAGCGGCGTCCCGGCATAATCGCGGCCGCCGTTGTGCTCGATCTCGACGCCGGTGTCGATCGCTGGCGATCCGGACTGGACCCGCAGGCCATGGGCCGTTTCCAGCTGCGGCCCCGTCTCGGGTGAGCCGGAGGGGCCGTCGAGCGGCGCATCGACGAACAGCGGATCCGCGACGATCGGCGCGTCGTCGTTGGCGGGAATCAGCAGGTCGGCGCCACCGTAGACGTTGTTGCTGTACCGGACCGATTCGGTGGTGCTCAGCGCGGCGTCCGGACGGGTCGAGTACAGGACGTTGTTGGTGATGTTGTACGTCGACTCCAAATACTGCCCGTAGCCGTAGATGAGGTAGTTACTGCGGTCGTTGTAGATCGTGTTGTTGTAGATCTCGGAGCGCGACTGCCGGTTCGAATGCAGGTAGATCTGGTATCGGGTGTTGCCGACGATGACGTTGTTGCGAACCACCGAGTCGCCGAACCCGAACTGCGCCAGCAGGATGCCGTCGCCGTTGCCGTGCACGAAGTTGTACTGCACCAGGACGTTGGTGGTGCCCCTGTCGGGGCCGATGCCGTTGTGGTCCGCGCCGCCGGATTTCCGGACGGTGCCGTACACCTCGTTGAACTGGATCGTCACGTCGTCGGCGTAGTAGGTCTCGATGCCCGACGTGCCCGTGCGAGCCACCACGTTGTGCTCGACCACCGCGCCACGGACGTTGGTCAGATAGACCCCGTTGGCTCCGTAGTCGCTGTCCGCCTGGGTGATGTAGTTGTTCCGGATCACCACGTTGGTGTGCGGCGCGAAGTCGGGGTCGCTGGAGTTGTTCCGGGTGCCCCACCCCGTCCGCTCGGCGATGATCTGACCGTCCTCGTTGCGGGCGTCCCCGGTGTACTGCTTGATGCTGATGCCGGCGAACGAGGTGTTGGCGATGGTCGAGTTCTCGATGACCACGTCGTTGAGGATGGTGGGGGTCGACGGTGGGGTGAAGATGTCCGGCACTGTTGTGTCGAACACGATCCCGCCGGTCCGCTTCGAGGCGTCCCAGCCGGTCTGGAACCGGATACCGGTCCTGTTGTTGGCCGTGCTGCCCCCGATCCAGTTCACCTCGCCGGTCACGTCGTGCACGTCGACGCTGTCGATCACGAAGCCGCTCAGTGTCTGGCTGTTGTCGCCGCTGACGTAGATGCCGCGGAAGTCCCCGAGGTTCTCGCCCGGTTCGCTGAGTGCGGGCGCCTCGTTGGTGAGTTCGAGGTTGCGGATGGTCCAGTGTTCCTGGTTGAACAGCCGAACCGCCTCACCGACTTCGCCCTCCCCGTCGATCCGAGGTTTGGGCCCATCGCCATAGCTGTCGATGGTGATCGGTGAACCGGCCGAGCCGGAGCCTTTGGGCCACAACTGTCCGCTCCACTGCTCCCCGGATCGCAGCAGAATGCGATCACCGGGTTCAAAAGTGGTCTCGTTGACCCGGTCCAGGCTCTGCCACGCTTGCCCTTCGTCCAAGCCGGACGCGGCGTCGTCACCCCCGGACGCGTCGACGTAATACGTTGTCCCGTCCGCTTCGGAAACCTCGGCTCCCGCTGCCCGGTCAGGTTCGGCAGCCGCCGCCTGCGGGGCCAGAACCAGCAGCGATCCCAAGACGGCGGCCGCGGTCGCACCGCACGAGATCATTCGCGCCGAGCGGCTGAGACGGGCTCGGATGTGGTCCCTGATGGATGGCATCAGTTCTCTCCTCCCTTGGCGCTCGACCATTCGGCACGAAGCGCCTCGGCGAATTGGGTCAGCTGCTCACGCGTCTCCTCGTCATCGATCTCATTCGCGAACCCGATGAACCGGTCGAGTGCGGCGTCGGACTCCTCGATCCGGCCGTGGCCGGCAGCACGGTCGGCGACCGCCAGCTGTGTGCGGAGCTTGTTGTAGTGACGGCGTTCGAGCTTGCCCTCGGCATAGAGGTCGTCGAGAAGGTTGCCGTCGTCATCACCGGGCGTGAAGGCCTCGCCCTGAGTGACGAAGACGTCGTCAACGTGGACCGCGCCGCGCTCACCCCCATTCGCGTACCAGGCGATTCGTGCGACACCGTCCATGCGAGTGCGGAACGTCGCATCGCTCAGGACACGTTCACCATCGATGTCCAGGTCGAACCGCTGGCCGATGGTGTCGACCGTGAGGCTGATGTCATACCACTTGCCGCGGGTGTACTGCCCGATCGTCTGCGCCGAGCCGCCATTGAAGGCCAAGATGTCGCCCCGCGCGAATGCGACGCTGATCGCCTGTTGACCATCGGCGTTGTACACGTAGGGCAATCCGAACCAGCCGGCCTGATCATCGTCACGCATGACCCTCCCGTCGATCCTGACCAGACCTTCAAGTGGCGTGTCGAACACCCGTGCCAGGTTGGTGCCCGCCGGATCGCCTTGTCCGGTTGTCCGGTGCAGGCGGACGCTCTTGTCGGTTGCTGACGGCACCTCGACCACGTCCACCGCGTTGCCGACCGAGACCACTCGCCATCCCTGCGTTCCGTCGGCCAGCGGCCCGGTCGGCAGGTCGTCGAAGGTCTCCGACACCCATTCCTCGGTTCCGCTGCTCCGGATGTACAGAGCGCCGACGTCCACGATGGCGGTGGGTGTGACGGAGACTCCGCCCCGCGGGAAACCTGTGTGCTCGCCGATCGACGCCGTCACCGTGAGCTCGGTGTCGGCTTCGACGCCGGTGACGGCGAACCTGCCATCAGCGCCGGACTGCTCGGCCGCCACCGGGGTGTCGTCGACGGTCACGGTCACCGTGGCGCCTGGGACTGGGTTCGCCTGCTCGTCCACCACCACACCGGTCAACGTGCCAGTGCTGAACTGCGCGGTCATCTCGAAGTCGTGGCGCACAGCGCTTCCCGGGGACACGGTGATCGTGGCCGAGTAGTCGTCGTAACCCTCGGCAGTCGCGGTGACCGGTGCATCGTCGGCGAACGGCACCTCAGTGATCCGGTAGAAGCCGTCATCCTCCGTGGTCGCCGAGTGTGTCTCCCCGTCAACCGTGACCGACACCTGCGCGCCGGACACCGGCACCTCGTACTGGTTACGTACGAGCCCGGACACGGTCTCCCACGTCTGGCCGGGCGGCGTCGTGTACTCGAAGGCCCCGATATCGGCGGCCGGCCCCGTGGGAACCGGTGTCCCCAGGAGATCCCGGTCACCGCGGTCCGCCATGTCACCGGCGGCGTTGACGAACACCGACTCCGGCGTCAGAGCGAAGCCTCGTGCCGTCTCCAGAATGGGACCGGTGTGCTCGTCGCCATGTGGTCCGGAAACGTCCGGGTCGAGGAACCGAGGCTCGCCCACCACGGCGGCGCTATCGCTGGAGGGGACGGTGAGCCCGGGTGAGTATCCGTTGTTGTCGTACGTCACGTTCGAGTTCTGGAGAAACGACACAGGTCGTGGCGAGACGAACAGATTGTTCCGCAGCTCGACCCGGCCGCCTACCCCACCGGAGACCATATTCGGCGCGTCGGTGCTGTAGAACGTGTTGTGGTAAACCTCGGCGAACGAGCCAGACTGCTGGCTCATGTGGAGGTTCCAGCGCTCGCTGTTGACCACGACGTTGTAGCGGACCACCGCGCTGCCGAAGTTGACGCCGCTCCGGCACGCGCAGAGCAGGATCCCGTCTTCGTTGCCGTGCAGATAGTTGTACTGGAAGAGCTGGTTGGTGGTGGCGATGTCCGGGTCCATCCCGTTGCCGTCCGCACTTCCCTGCGCGCTGCGGGTCCCGGAGATCTCGTTGAACTGGACCGTGACCTGGTCAGCGGCAAAGGTCTCGACGCCCGACACACCAACCCTGTCGATGACGTTGTGTTCGACCAGCCCACCGCGGACGTTGGTCAGATAGACCCCGTTGGCGCCGAAGTCGGCGTCCGCCTGGGTGAGGTAGTTGCCGCGGATCGTGACGTCGGTATGTGGTGTGAATCGCGAGTCGTTCTCCGTTCGGCGCTCGCCCCAGCCAGTGGTGACGGCGCCAGGGGCGTCGCCGGTGTACTGCTTCACGGCGATGTTGGAGAACGACGTGTTCTTGACCGTCGAATTCTGCACGGTGATGCCGTTCAGGATGGTGGGGTCACCGGGATCGGCGATGTCGGGCACCGAAGTCAGGAAGATGATGCCGCCGGTGTTCTTCGACCGGTCCCATCCAGTTCCCCAGGTCACGCCCGGTGAGTTGTTGCCCGGATTGCCGCCGATCCACTTGATCTCGCCACTGACGTCATGCACGTCGACGGAGTCGATCACGAAATGGCTGAGTGTCTGGCCGTTGTCGCCCAGCACACCGATGCCACGCAGGTCACCGAGGTTCTCGCCGGGGACGCTGCCCACTGGAACCTCGTTCGAGACGTCCAGGTTGCGAATCTCCCAGTGTTCCTGGTTGAACAGCCGAACCGCTTCCGCGACTTCGCCCTCCCCGTCGATGCGGGGTTTCGGCCCGTCGCCATAGCTGTCGATGGTGATCGGTGTTCCAGCTGCCCCGGAGCCCTTGGGCCACAACTGTCCGCTCCACTGCTCCCCGGATCGCAGCAGAATGCGATCACCGGGTTCAAAAGTGGTCTCGTTGACCCGGTCCAGGCTCTGCCACGCTTGCCCTTCGTCCAAGCCGGACGCGGCGTCGTCACCCCCGGACGCGTCGACGTAATACGTGGTCCCGACCGCTTCGGAAACCTCGGCTCGCTCCGCCCGGTCAGCTTCAGCTGCCGCCTGCGGGGCCAGAACCAGTAGCGATCCCAAGACGGCGGCTGCGGTCGCACCGCACGAGATCATTCGCGCCGAGCGGCTGAGACGGGCTCGAAAGCGAACCCTGATGGATGGCATCAATGCACTCCTCCTCGATCGTTGAGGTCGGGCCGTGCTGTGTCGTGCAATGGGAAAACGTATTCCACCACAGCCGCCAGGTATGTTCAAGGGGCATTTGGTGCAACCGGTACGAGCGTCCAGCACCACGAGAGGCATCGCTGGTGCACAATGTCGGACATGCGCAAGGGAAAGAAAAGTCCTGCTCAAGCTCCAGGTGACGGGCCTGGACCGACGGCCGCGAACGGCCCCCGTCGAGCTGTCACCTTGCGCGACGTGGCCCGCGAAGCCGGCGTCTCTCCGGCCACCGCCTCACGGGTGCTCAACGGCAGCATCCGCAACGTACGCGACGCAAACGCCGCCCGGGTTCGGGCCGCGGCCGCCAAGCTGAACTATGAGCCACACATGTCGGCCCAAGCCATCGCCCGGGGCTCGACCGCCACGGTCGCACTCGTGGTCCGAGGCATCGACGACCCCTATTTCTCCTCGATCGCCGCCGGTACCGTCCAGCGGGCCGAGCAGGCTGGCCTGATCGTCACCATGGCGGTGGCCGATCGATCGCCGGAGCGGGAACTCGAGATCGTCCGGACGTTGCGCGGTCAGCGGCCGCGGTCCATCATCCTGGCCGGAAGCCGCATCGCCGGCAACGGGATTCGCGAGACGCTCGTCGAGGAGCTCGCAGCCTACCGGGAGGTGGGCGGCAGCGTCGTCGTCATCAGCCAGCATGATCTTCCGTTCAGCACCGTGAGTGTCGACAACTCCGGTGGCGCGGAGCGACTCGCCCGAGCGCTGACCGGCCTAGGGTATCGCCGGTTCGGCATACTTCGCGCGCACACGTCGCTGCGGACTTCACAAGATCGGTACGAAGGGTTCGTCGCGGGACTCCGGCAGGCAGGGGCGCGGCTCGACGAGCAGTGGGTGATCGAGGCGGACTTCACCCGCGCGGGCGGATACGCGGCTGCCCGAGGGCTCGTCGAGCGGGACATAGCAGGATTGGAACTGGTTTTCGCCGTGAACGACGTGATGGCGATCGGTGCGATGACCGCGTTTCGCGAGGCAGGCATGACACCGGGACGGGATATCGCGGTCGCCGGCTTCGACGACATCGCGGCGGCGCTCGATGTGACACCGGCGCTGACCACCGTAGCCGTGCCTATGCATGACGTCGGCCGCACCGCTATGGACCTCGCACTGAGCGGCGACGACGCGTCAACGGTCCGCCACGTAACGGCCGACGTCGCACTCCGGGAGAGCACACCCCGAATCCGGCGACCATGAGGAAGCTTGCTGTCGCTCTGGCGACCATGAGGAAGCTTATTGTCGCGCGAGGTCACATCCGGGAATAGACGACGCGGCTCCTGAGATCTTGACGCATGCGCCAAAGGCGCTAAGCTTAGTCCAGTGACTTAGCCAGAAACTGGGAGGTCAGGTATGAGCCCGATCGTGAATGTGCACGACGCCAAGACACAGTTCTCCAAGCTGCTGGACCAGGCTCACTCCGGACAAGAAATCATTCTGGCCAAGGCCGGTAAACCATACGCACGTTTGATGCCTCTGGCACCCGAACCGCCGCGCCGGCAGCCTGGACGTCTTGCTGGTCGGGTCGATGACGCGTTCTTCGAACCCCTGCCCCCCGAAGAAATCGATGCCTGGGGCCAGTGGTAATGCAGGTCCTGCTGGACACTCACACCCTCCTGTGGTGGTTCACCGATAGCCCGCACCTACCGACCAGTGCCCGAGACGTCATAGGCAACGAATCCAATGACGTATTCGTCAGCGCGGCATCCGCATGGGAAATCGCCACGAAACAACGGCTCGGCAAACTTGACGAAGTCCCCCAAGCCGCCGAGCGGTTCGCCGAGTTGACGGCAGCCGACGGATTCGTGCACTTACCGATCACGTACCTGCACAGTCTCCGCGCAGCAGGATATGACACCACACACCGAGACCCCTTCGACCGCATGCTCGCCGCCCAGAGCGAACTCGAAAAGCTGCCGCTGATCAGCAAAGACCCAGCTTTCGAGCAGTTCGGGGTCAGCACGCTCTGGTGAGACGAAACGGTCGACTCGACGCATGCCTCGCCGTCAAGAGCGGGAACCCGCCTTGAAGGCGGCTTTCCGGGCGGCCTTGGATATCTTCTTGTCCGGGTGACTTGTCGGAAGCTCGTCGTCCGCCGCACGTCGCCGCTAAGGTAGAAGTTCACACCAATGTCAGATTCAAGTCGAATCCCCAGGATGGCTCCATGCGCATCGGTGAGCTGGCCGAACGTGCCGGCGTAAGTGAGCGTTCTCTGCGGTACTACGAGACCCAAGGGCTGCTCGTGCCTCGGCGCACCTCAGGCGGGCACCGCGAGTATCCCGAGTCGGCGGTCGACCGGGTGGTCCTGATTCAGATGCTGTTCGCCGCGAACCTGCACAGCAAGAAGATCGCCGAGCTACTCCCCTGCATGCGCGATCCCGACGGCGGCCCCAACGAGGTCGCCACTCCGCGACTGGTCGACGAGCTGCGAGCCGAGCGCAGCCGGATCGATCACACCATCTCCGACCTGCTGCGCTCCCGTGATCTTCTGGACGAAGTGATCTCCACCGCGTCGGAGGTCCACTCGCGCGACCACGCGAAAGCGTGACGTCAGCGTCATATGCGGCGGGCCGCGGCTGAAGGGCGGCAGAGCTCACGCAGAATGGGGCGGTGAGTACCGGCCAGGCAAGAGCGCATGGTGACCCGCCGCGCCCGCCGGTCTTGACGGTAGCGGCACGTACGGCCGTCAGCGACCTGTTTGCTGTCTTCACCCGGGCCGGCCGGCTGCTGATCCGTCATTGGCCGGTAGTCCTGGCGATCCTCTTCGCGGGTGAAGCCGCCCGCTACGCAGCCATCTGGGCGGCCGTCGAGCTCAGCGACCTCAGCGGAACCCTCGGCGTACTCGTACTCGCCTTCGCTCCATTGGCTGCGGCGTCCGCGCTGATCGGGGCGTTGTACTCCATTCGCCATTCGCTTCCGTCGTTGTCCGCGGCCACGTCCGGCGCACGCGGGACCGCAGGCATCGCGGCGCTGACCGGCAGCGTGCTCGTACCGTTCCTGGCGATCTACGCATCCTATGGATTCCTCGACGAGGACGTGTTCCGTTTCGTCAACACCGCCGTGGCCGACGAACTGTTCGATGTCGACGTGCTCTTGGGCACCGGCACGATCGACCCGAACCGTACCGCACTGGCCACCGGCCGGGTAGCCGTTCTTCTGGTGCTCATCGCCCTCACCCTACGGTTCGCCCTGGAAGCCTTGGGCCGCCGCCGGCACGTGCGGGGCCTGGTGTGGATGGCCGCGTACGTCGAAGCCCTATGGCTGATCACGCTGGCTCGCATGCTCAGCGCCCATGCGGGCACCGTCGTCGGACAGATCAAGGAGCTACCGGCCGTTCAGGTGATCGCTGATCTGTGGCATCCCCTCCTGGCGGCCGCCGGCCCCCTGGCCGATGTGTTCCGGCAGATCGCAGAGGTAGTGCCGCCCCTGCTCGGTTCGGCCGACACTCTGATCGTGGTCCCGCTGGCCTGGTTGGCGTTGGGTGCCATCGTCTATGAGAGCTTCCTCGACGAGCCACAGCGGCGCGGCGCGGCGCACCGCGCACCACCGCGCCGACACCTGGCCAGCCGGATGCCGCCGCCGATCCGAGCTGTCGGCCGTGAACTCAACTCGGGCCTCTCGCAACGTTTCGGTGAGATCAGCACCGGCCTGCGTCGGCTGGCGATGGCTGGACTACCGCCAGTACTGCTCTTCGCCATCGTGTTCATCGCTGCTCAACGGCTGGAACAGGTGCTGAATCTGGCGTGGCGCCAGATTCTGGGCCCGATGCCACTGGACACGGCGCTCGCGTTCGCGCCACACACCTCGATGGTCTCGCACGCTGTCGGGACCGTGGTGGTGGTCTGCCTGCTCGGCGCCGCGATCGATCGCTTCCTGGGCCGCGGGCAAGCGGCCGCCGGCACTGGTCACGACGCCACCCGGAACGCGAGGTAGCGCGGCGGACCCCACGTCAGCCGCACTTCGACCACTGTGACGTCTTCGGGCACCACCACCACCGGCTCGACGCTCCATTGCTCTGGTCTCGGGTCACCTTCGGGATCATCGGGACTCTCGAAGAGGTCCAGTGCCGGGCCGGGCGACTCGGGAGGAACACATGGCGAGCTCACCTGGCCAAGCGACGGCGCTGCGTGCTGGTAGACGTACTCGGTGCCGTCTGCGCCGACGAGGCTGAGCCGGCAACCAGCGAGCGGAACGTCAGGGTCCGCGACGAGTTCGAGTACGACGGCGACCCCTTGGGTTCCGGACGGGAGGTCGAGGTCGTCGCCGGGACGTCCGAAAGGCTGCGTTGCCTCCTCCAAGCTGATCAACCGCGCACGCAGCTCGATAGGCACATCTCCGCTCCGGTCGTAGCGGGAATCGGCGAAATCGGCCCACTCCCCTTGTTCGGCTGACACGGCCATTCGCGGGCGCTGCAGCCACCACCGGTCCTCCACGTGGTAGGAGCTGGCAACGAGGGCGGCTGTCAACACGAACGGCAGGGCGACCAGACCCCAGCGGTTACGCCGCCACCACCCGGATCCGGTCACGGGCGTGCCCCCGACCCCTCCGCAACCGTCTCGACCGCCACCCCGTTCTCATCGGCCGACCAACCCTGGGCGTCGGCCTCCGTCAGCCCGAGGTCGAAAACGGCCACGTCGTCGCGCCGGTGGTTGTCGTCGTTCGGCTGCGGCGCGAGGACCAGCTGGGCACCGGCCACCGCGTCCGCGGGCAACTCCACCGCGACGTACGCATGCCTGGGTATACCCGGCTGGGTGGCGCCGTTCATCGAATACGGACTACGTTGCGAACCGGCTTCGAAGATCCGGCCCTCCGCGTCGCGCACAGCGGCATAAGACAGCGTCTGAGGCTCGTGAGCGGCGGTGAAGGTGATCGGCACGACCACATAGACCCCCGTGGTCGAGAACGTGCGGCTGCCGCTGTCGAGCCGGGTCGAACCGACCGGTGCGCCGATCTCGATCGTGCCGTAGCGCAGGTCGAGCGGCTCACCCACCACACCGGCCCGCTCGAAGGGACGGGCCGCATCGTCGCTGTCGGGAAGCACTCGGTCTAACGCATGCCCAATCACCAGCACCGCCGCGATGATCGCGGCGACGCTCACCGAGCCGGCCACCGATCTGCGCGTGCGACGACGATGTTTCATCAGCCGTCATCACTCGGCATCCGGCGGCGTCACTGGGACGCGCCCGGCCGCCACCTGTTTGCGATCGAGCCATTCCATGGAGCGGTCCAGCGAACTCTCCCGCAAAGTCCGGCCCGCGATGACCACCTCGAGCTCCGTCGGGGCCGGAGAGTCCGACGCCTGCTCCCACACCATCGCCACCTCGTACGGGAGACCGGGTTGCAGTGCGTCCAGCCGCGAGCCGTCCGCCATGACGACGACGTTCGGTGCGGGCACCGGCGCGTCGTCATCGATGTCGGCGGCCCCGTCCTCGTCCGCAGCGAACGGGTCCGGAGCGTCGACCAGCCCGTCGACGCCTTGGAGGGCGACGGTGTCGGCGAGCATCCAACCGCCAAGCGTCCGCGGCCCGGTGACCGCGGCGGTGACCACGAGGGCGACGACCCGCGTCGAATCGTCCGACTCGGATATGCCCGGCAACTCGTCCAGTACCCGCGCGCGCTCGATCGTCACCCGAAAGGGGCCGGTATCGACCGAGGTACCGGCTACGAGCTGGTCCTTCTCCGCGCTGGCAGCGCGAACTTCCCCGATCAGCGCGCGCGGCGCGAAGTCCCCGGCGACACCCGCGACCGCAGCGGCGAAGGCAAGCACGCCACAGGCGAACAGGCCGCACCACAACGCCAGCCGTGCTCGCGCATTAGCCCGGACAACCCGCCGGACGCCCCCCTGGGTCCTCACAGCACCGGATTCTAATGTCGCCGCCGCCAAGCGGAAGCCAGTGTCGTGTTAACCACAACACTGGCGGTTAGCCGAGCTTACCCAGAACTTCAGCGAACTGCTCCTCATCGAACGCCCGCATGGTCGAGGTCCGGATATTACCCTGGGAGCCGATGGCCAGCAGAAAGGCGGTACCGGTCGCGTCGTCGGGAAAGTCGGCGATCGAGACGATGTCGCATTCGCCCACCGTCCAGTACACGTCTTTCAAGGTGCCGCCCATTCGTTCGGCCATATCTCTGGCCGCCTGAGCCCGGCTCACGGACTCCTTGAAGCTCTGGACCCCTTGATCGGTCCATTTGATGAGACTGATGTAGGTAGGCATTGCGCCTTCACCCCCGTGAGGCTTGTTCCAGCCCGATGCCGCCGTTGCCACCCGCACGGCGACTTGCTTCTACGGTACGTCTCTGCCGCCGTCTTGGGAACGTCTTGCCCGGGTGCGCTTTGCGAAGCTACGGCTCGACCAGGGCACGGAGCCTGTCGAAGGCGTCGGTCCAGCCACCCCGGTGCAGAGCGAGCCGCTCCTCTGTGGCGAATTCGCCGTGCGAGAGCGATACACGTGTGCCGTCGTTGACGGCCTGGAACGTCAATACGACGACCGTCTCCTGGTCGTCGGGGGCCGGTTCGTCCCAGCGGAACGTGTAGACGAGACGATTCGGCGGGTCGACCTCGAGGAACTCCCCGGACAGATGGAACGGGTCGCCGTCCGGTGGCTGCATTGTGAATCGGTAGCGGCCGCCTACGTGGACGTCGAGCGTGATCTCCGGTGTGGTGAATCCGTGCGGCCCCCACCACGTGACCAGCTCGGCCGGCTCAGTCAGCGCTCTGAAGACCCGGGCAAGCGGCGCGTTCAGCACCCGTGTCAGCTCGAGAACCCGGCCGCCCGGCTGCGCTTTCATCACGTCAGTCTCGCAGCCCGGCAAGGCGACCGGAAGTATCAGCGAACACGAGACATGCCGCGACGGTAGATCACGACTGCCGCGGCGATGCCGGCCGCCAACGCCGCGGCGAAGAATCCGGTGCCGACAACGCTGCCCCACACCGTCGCGCCACCCGTGCATACCTGTTCCACGTCAGGGATCTGCCCCGAGCCGACTTCCACCTCCGTGGATTCGGACACGCAGACCTCGCCGGAGGTGAAGCCGGCGCCGAGCGCCGCCCACAACGCCACCCCCGGCAGTGGCAACATGAACGTGCCCAGCAACTTCTCGCCTGGGCGCCACAGAGTTGAAACCCACAGCACTACCAACCCGATCAGCAACGTGACGATCGGCAGATAGAACATCAAAGCCAGGCTGCTGAGCATCACCAAAGCGATCACGGCTGGCGGCACCCAGGACGAACTCAGCGTCGCGGGAGCGGAGTCATCGCGCCGGCCACGACCTCCTACGTCGTCAGCCTCCGCGGCGATCGTCAACGGGTCGCCCAGCGACGCCAGGACGGCGTCGGCGTCGGCCGCCGCCCCACTCTCGCCAAGCGCGGACTCGATGTGCTCACGCACCGAGGCAACAATCTCCGCCCGCTCGAACACACCGCGCGCGGCCAGCGCGGCATCGAGTTCGTCCAAGTACAGCCGCACCTTCTCGAGCTGCGTGTTGTTGCGCATCGCTCCCTCTCCCGATCGTTCAGTCATCCCGGTCCACCTTGTGCCCCACAACTGCATCGACTGCCGCGCGAAACGGCACCCATGCCGACTCGAACACCCGCAGCGCCTCGCGCCCGTCAGCCGTAAGGCTGTAGTACCGGCGGGGTGGACCCGTGCTGGATTCCTGCCAAGATGTCGCGACCAGGCCCCCCTTCCGCAACCGGGACAACAACGGATACAACGTCCCCTCGCCAGCGAGCAGGACCCCGTCGGTCAGATGCTGGGCGATGTCCAGCCCGTACCGTTCACCGTCGCGTAGCAGAGCCAATATGCAGTACTCCAACGAGCCACGACGAAGATTCGTCAGGATCTGCGCCTCACTAGGTACCATGCGACACAACATAGCATGCGTGACAAGACACCCGCCGCCCACGACCTCCCCGTGATCATTGGCTTTGACCCCACGATCGTGGGGTCAAAAGCCAATGATCAAGAGGTATGAGGCAGGGCTCTCGCCCTCTGTGGTCGCCAGTCGCGGAACCCGATGACGATCAGGCGCATTTCGCGGCGCGCCTCGTCCCTGATCCGTTCCTCCAGCTCGGGGCTACCGGGTGGAAGCTCGGCGAGCTCTTCAGCATGAGCGACCATGTTCCGGACGAAGAGCCGCGACACCATGTGCACGTCGTCGCTGTGCCAGTTCTGAATGTTGGGCAACCGTGCCAGCACGACCGCCAGCTCGCTGACGAACAGGTCGAGCTCATGGCGGATGGCCAGGCGCACCACGGATGATCCCCCGACGCGTTCGCGCGACATGAACCCGAAGTGCGCCTGGTTCTGCCGGACGGCTTCGACCAGCACACGTGCGGACTCATCGATGATGTTGTCCAGGACATACGGGTCAGTTTGAGCGTCCCGGATCATCCGTCGCAGCGTGGCGAAGGATTGCTCGACCAGCGTCAGGCCGAGCTGTTCCATCGATTCGAAATGCCGGTAGAACGCGGCCGGCACAAGACCCGCGTGGCGCGTCACCTGCCGGATGCTGATCTGCGCGAAACCCAGCGTCCGGCTCAGCTCGAGGGCCGATGCGAGAATCGACTCGCGAGTTCGTTCCTTCTGCTCTTGCCGGGTGATAGCGCGCACGGCCTCGGACATGTCCACAGCATAGGCGTCCGACGGCCGCGCCGAGGAGTCGCCGCTCCGTCAACGGCGATACCGAGTGAACAGGTGTATCGACGTGTTCCATTTCACATCGTGGGCGTGTTGTCGACCTTTCCGGTGTGGGTAACACTCTTAGTGAACGACTGTTTACTGACCATTCGGAGGCGTCCATCGGCATCATCCGGCGTCTGCTCAGCTCGCGAGCTGTGGCGTCCCTGACGTCTCCCCATTCGATCGACCATTATCTCGAGCAGTTGCACCCGATGCTGGCCGTGCGAAACGTGCGGGCCAGGGTCGTTGAGGTGGTGCGCGAGAGCGACCAGGCGAGCACTGTGCTCCTGCGGCCCAACGGCGCCTGGCGAGGCTTCAAGCCTGGCCAGCATGTCCAGTTCGGGGTCGAAGTCGACGGAACGCGGAAGATCCGCTGCTTCTCGGTCTCCAGCTCGCGGGCACGCCAGGACGGACTGTTCTCCGTGTCGGTCAAGGCACATCCGGACGGATACGTTTCCCAGTTCCTCCACCACGAGTTGCGACCCAAGACTCTCGTCTACCTGTCGCAAGCCGAAGGTGACTTCGTGTTGCCGGATCCGGTGCCAGACCCGCTGTTGCTGATCAGCGGCGGCAGTGGGATCACCCCGCTGATGTCCATGCTGCGCACCCTGTGCGACACCGGCCACCGCGGGAACGTGACCTTCTTGCACTATTCCCGGTCCCGCGCTGACGAGATGTTCTCCGACGACCTCGATCAGATCGCGGTCGACATGCCCTCCGTGCGGGTGGTGCGCATCTACACGCGGGAGCCAGTGCCCGACGCCGAACTGGTGGGCCGTTTCGACGCCGGGCACCTGGAGCACATCGGGATCGATCCGGCCGACGCGGTCAGCTACGTGTGCGGACCGTCGGGCTTGATCTCCACGGTCAGCGACCTCTACGAGAAGCTCGGCGCAACCGGACAGCTGCGCACGGAGTATTTCAAGGTGCCGGCGGTCGACCTCGACGCAGCGGATGCCACGGGCGCCCTGACCTTCGAAAACAGCGCGAAGGTCGTGGACAATTCCGGCGAGACAATCCTGGAGCAGGCCGAGTCCGCCGGTTTGACCCCAGAGTTCGGCTGCCGCATGGGTGTCTGCAACACCTGCGCGATCCGGAAGAACCATGGTGCCGTCCGGCACGTCATCAGCGGAGATGTGGCCGCCAATACCGACGAGACCATCAAGATCTGTGTGAACGTGCCGGTCGGCGACGTGAACGTGGCTCTGTGAGCGATTGAGAGACGACCTTGCCAAAGAAACTCGCACCCATCGAGCCGCTCAGCGCGGTGAACCACGACGAGGCGCCGAAGCCACTGGTCGGTAAGGGCACAGACAAACGTTCCACCATCGGCCTCGAGTACATGACCTACGAACAGCTCGAAGAGTTCGGCGACGAGCTCGACGCCGTCCGCCGCCGGGTGCTGAACGATCTCGGCCAGGCCGACGCCAATTACATCCGTCGGGTCATCAAGGTGCAGCGGTCCTTCGAGGTGCTGGGGCGAATCGGGCTGTTCTTCCCGTTCTTCTGGCCGGTCTTCGTTCTCGGACTGGCACTCCTCGCGCTCTCCAAAATCATCGAGAACATGGAGATCGGGCACAACGTCTTACACGGCCAGTACGACTGGATGAACGATCCCATGGTGAACGGCAAGCGCTACGAGTGGGACATCGTGGCGCCCGCGGAGGATTGGAAGCGCAGCCACAACTTCGTGCACCACACCTACACGAACATCCACGGGATGGACCGTGACATCGGCTACGACCTCTTCCGCATCGACGAAGACCAGCCGTGGTATCCGCGCCACCGGTTCAACCTCCCGATCGCTTTCATGCTCATGCTGGTCTTCGAATGGGGGGTGATGCACCACAACATCGAGCGCGACGACTACCTCAGCGGCAAGATGTCCGAAGCCGAGTTCCAGGCCCAGAAGAAGCGGGCGTGGCGCAAGATCCGCCGCCAGGTGTTCAAGGATTACCTGCTGTACCCGGCCCTGGCCGTGCCGCTCATCCCATTCACGTCGTGGTGGGTGCCGCTGGCTGTCCTGGGCGCCAACGTCGTAGCCAACGTCATCCGCAACATCTGGTCGTTCAACGTCATCTTCTGCGGGCACTTCCCCGCTGACGTGCAGACCTTCACCGAAGAGGAAGCCGAGAACGAGAACCGCGGCCAGTGGTACCTGCGTCAGCTGCTCGGCTCGGCCAACATCAGCGGCACGCCGTTGTTCCACCTCTTGACCGGAAACCTCAGCCACCAGATCGAACACCACATCTTTCCCGACATCCCGGCGCGCCGGTACCCGGAGGTGGCAAACGATGTGCGCCGCCTCGTCGAGAAGTACGGCCTGCCGTACAACACCGGTCGGCTGTCCAGGCAACTGCTCAGCGTGGCCCGGCAACTCGCTGTGCTCGCGAAGAAGCCAGCCGACCCGTACAAGCAAGGCAACAGCCCCGAGTCGAAGGCCCTGCGCGAGGCCAAGCGAGAGGCCGCGGCCCACGCCGGCGGCGCGTGAGAATCGCGGCGGTCAGCGCCGGCTTTTGGGGACTTCCTACGAAAATCGTGCTACCGCGCGTGTTGTGACGGACGACCCCTCTACCCACCGGTAACCGGGATGCTTGGATAAGTGGCAACGCAGCCACGATCGTCTGTCGCCGGTTTTGTGAGGCTCGATTCGGTGTTCTCTCGTGTCGCCATCGTCAATCGTGGAGAGGCCGCGATGCGGCTCATCCACGCGGTCAGTGAACTCAACGCGGAGGGTGGGCCACACGTCGAGACCGTGGCGCTCTACACCGACGCCGATGCAACGGCCACGTTCGTGCGCAACGCGGACCACGCCTACTATCTCGGCCCGGCCGCGCAGCGCCCCTACATCGACCTCGCGGCGCTGGAGCGCGCATTGGTCGAGACCGGCGCCGACGCCGCGTGGGTCGGCTGGGGCTTCGTCGCCGAAGATCCCGCCTTTGCCGAGCTCTGCGAGAAGCTCGGCGTGACGTTCATCGGCCCGGACCCCGAATCGATGCGCAAGCTGGGCGACAAGATCGGCTCCAAGCTGATCGCCGAAGAAGTCGGTGTACCGGTCGCACCCTGGAGCCGCGGTCCGGTCGAGGACCTCGACGCCGCGCTGGCGGCGGCCGAACGGATCGGGTATCCCTTGATGCTCAAAGCGAGCGCGGGCGGCGGAGGCCGGGGGATCCGCGTCGTCACCGGCCCAGAAGAGCTGGCCGAGGCCTACGAGCGCACCTGTCTGGAAGCAGAACGCGCGTTCGGCAGCGGCGTGGTGTTCCTCGAGAGGTTGATCACCGGTGCCCGGCATGTCGAAGTCCAGGTGATCGCCGACGGCCAGGGCACCGCCTGGGCGCTGGGTGTGCGCGACTGCTCCGTGCAGCGTCGTAACCAGAAGATCATCGAGGAGTCGGCGTCGCCGGTCCTCTCCCCAGAACAGACCGATGAGCTCAAGGCCGCCGCCGAACGGCTCGCGCTCGCCGTCGGCTACCGCGGCGCCGGGACCGTGGAATTCCTCTACCACCCGAAGGACCAGCTGTTCGCGTTCCTCGAGGTGAACACCCGGCTGCAGGTCGAGCATCCGATCACCGAAGCCACCACGGGCATGGACCTGGTAAAGGCCCAGCTACACGTGGCCGCCGGAGGCACACTCAGCGGCACCGCCCCCGGTGAGCTGGGCCACGCCGTCGAAGCCAGGCTCAACGCCGAAGATCCCGACCGCGACTTCGCACCGGCCCCGGGCCGCATCGCGCTGCTCGATCTGCCCTCCGGCCCAGGCATCCGCGTCGACACCGGCGTCAGCGAGGGCGACGAGATCCCCTCAGACTTCGATTCGATGATCGCCAAGATCATCGCCTACGGGCGCACCAGGGACGAAGCGCTGTCCAGGCTGCGCCGGGCGATGCGGGAGACAACCGTCGTCATCGAGGGCGGCACCACCAACAAGAGCTTCGTGATCGACCTGCTCGACGAACCCGAGGTGATCAGCGCAACTGCTGACACCGGCTGGATCGACCGGGTGCGAGCCGACGGAAAACTGGTCTCCGACCAGCACTCCGGGGTCGCACTGGCGGCCGCGGCGATCGAGGCCTACCAGGACGAGAAACAGGTTGAGCTGCAACGCTTGCTGTCGACCGCGCACGGTGGGCGCCCACAGGTCCAGCACGAGAGCGGCCGGCCGATCGATCTCAAGCTGCGCGGCGCGAGCTACCGGCTCACCGTCGCCGAGACCGGTCCCGGCCGCTACCGGGTCGGGTTCATCACCGGAGATCACGTCCGGACGATCGACGCGGTCTTGGAGCGGTTCAGCGAGCACACCGGACAGGTCCACCTCAACGGCCACCGATTCCGGCTCGTCACCGGCACCCACGGGCCGATTCATCTGGTCGAGGTCAACGGCGTCACCCATCGGATCAGCCGGGACGAGGGCGGCGTGGTTCGCTCACCGGCGCCCGCGCTGGTGGTCGCCACCCCAGTGGCTACCGGTGACGTGGTCGAAGCCGACGCGCCGATTCTCGTGCTCGAAAGCATGAAGATGGAGACCGTGCTGCGCGCGCCGTTCCGTGCGCAACTTCGCGACTGCCTGGTCTCCGTCGGCAGCCAGGTCGGCACTGGCACACCGCTGCTGCGCCTCGAACCACTCGGCAACGCTGAGACCGAAAGATCCGCGGGGTCCACTGCGTCCGACCTCGATCTGCCGGCCGAACCGGATGGGCTCTCCGCCGGGCACCGGGTAGACCGCGGGCTTGCCGATCTGCGCAGCATGCTGCTCGGCTTCGATATCGATCCGCAAGACGACGGCCAGACGCTGCGCGGCTATCTCGCCGCCCGCGCCGAGTTGCCCCATCCGCCGCTGGCGGCCGAGGTCGCGCTACTCGAGCTGTTCGCCGATCTGTCAGAGATCAGCCGTAACAAACCGGCGGGCCTCGATGACGGAGCCAAGGCAGACACCCGGGTTCGAAGTCCGCGCGAACATTTCCATACCTATCTTCAAAGCCTCGACGCCGAACGGGCCGGACTGTCCGAGACGTTCCAAGGTCGCCTCACCCGGGTGCTGAGTCACTACGGAGTCGACGGCCTGGACCGCACACCCGCGCTGGAAGAGGCCGTGTTCCGCATCTTCCTCGCTCAGCAGCGGGCTGGTGCCGAAGCCTCCGTCATCACCGCGCTGCTACAACAGTGGCTGACCGAGCCACCTCCCGGGGGCGAGCTTCGAGAAACCGTCGGCCAGGCGCTGGAACGGCTCGTCGTGGCGACCCAACTGCGCTTCCCGGTGATCGGAGACCTCGCGCGCAGCCTGGTCTTCCGCTGGTTCGCCCAGCCACTGCTGCGCCGCACTCGCGCCGAGGTCTACACGCGAGTCCGGCATCATCTGCGTTACCTCGACCAGCATCCGGACGCTGCCGACCGTCAAGAACGGATCGCGGACATGGTCGCCAGTCCCGAGCCGCTCGTGCGGCTGCTGGGCCAGCGCATCGGCCGGCCGGACGCCGACATCGGCCCGCTGCTCGAGGTCATGAGCCGCCGGTACTACCGGGAACACGACCTGTCCGAGGTTCGCTGCGAACGGGTCGGCGACCGAGCTTTCGTCACCACGGAATACGAGCTCGACGGGCAGCCGCAGCGATCGCTGGCAACCGTTGCCGAGTTCACCGAGCTGCACGACGCCATGACGGCGGTGTCCGAGGCTGCCGCCGTCGAGCCAGCCTCCGCTGATCTTGTCGCAGACATCTATCTCGCTTGGACGGATCAGCCGTCCGACGTCGATGTCATGGCCGACGAGCTGCACCGGGCGCTGAGCGCCAGCACACTGCCCAGCAACCTGCGCCGGATCACCGCCACCGTCGCCGGGAGCAGCGGCGCCGTACTGCACCATCACTTCACGTTCCGGCCGTCCACGACAGGGCTGACCGAAGAGCGGCTGATCCGCGGCCTGCACCCGATGATCGGCCAGAGACTGCAGCTGCAGCGGCTGCGCCACTTCGACCTGACCCGGCTCCCGTCCGCCGACGAAGACGTCTACCTGCTGCGTTGTGTCGCGCCGAGCAATCCGTCCGACGAGCGGCTGGTGGCGCTGGCACAGGTCCGGGACTTGACGCCGCTACGCGATGCCGATGGCCAGATCCACGCCCTTCCCGCCATCGAGGGCGCACTAGGTGCCTGCCTCGACGCCATCCGCAAGGGCCAGGCACAACGACCGGCCAACAAGCGGCTGGACACCAACCGGATCTTTCTCTACGTGTGGCCGCCCAGCGATCTCACCCCGGACGACCTCCGGGCCATCGCCGAGCGTGTCGTGCCGACCACGGCCGGTGCCGGGCTCGAGGAGGTGGTCTTCCTCGGCCGTCAGCGTGACCCCTCGACCGGGCAGCTGCATGCGATCGCGGTGCGTATCTCGTACGACGTCGGCAGCGGCGTCCGGCTGGAGGTCACCGAGCCGCCATCGGAACCGATTCAGCCGCTGGACGACTACGGCCAGAAGGTGCTGCGGGCGCGGCGACGGGGCACCGTCTACCCGTACGAGCTCACCGGCATGATCGCCGGGCCAGGTGGGACGTTCGTCGAGCACGATCTCGACGAGGCCGGTGCGCTCTCCCCCGTCGACCGCCCGAAAGGGCTCAACAAGGCCGGCATCGTGGCCGGAGTAGCCACCACCCCGACCGAGCGGTACCCCGAGGGCATGAGCCGGGTGGTACTTCTCGGTGACCCGACCAAAGCCCTGGGCGCGCTGTCCGAACCGGAATGCGCGCGGGTCATCGCGGCGCTCGACCTCGCCGAACGGCTGCGGCTGCCAGTGGAGTGGTATGCGTTGTCCGCGGGTGCCCGGATCGCGATGGACTCAGGTACCGAGAACATGGACTGGATCGCGGCTGCGCTACGCCGCATCGTGCATTTCACCCAGGCCGGTGGCGAGATCAACGTCGTCGTCGCCGGGATCAACGTCGGCGCCCAGCCGTACTGGAACGCCGAGGCCACGATGCTCATGCACACGAAGGGCATCCTCGTGATGACACCGGACTCGGCGATGGTGCTGACAGGCAAACAGTCACTGGACTTCTCCGGTGGCGTGTCGGCCGAAGACAACTTCGGCATCGGCGGCTACGACCGCGTAATGGGGCCCAACGGCCAAGCGCAGTACTGGGCGCCGGATCTGCGGGCCGCGCATGGGGTGTTGCTCTCCCACTACGACCACAGTTACGTGCTGCCGGGAGAGGGCGGGCCGCGCAGGGCCGCCACAACCGACCCCACCGACCGCGATGTCTCCGACTACCCGCACTCCGTCGCCGACAGCGACTTCACCACCGTCGGACAGATCTTTTCAAAGGACACCAACCCGGACCGCAAGAAGCCGTTCGACATCCGCACGGTGATGCGGGCGCTGGCCGACCAGGACCATCCGGTCCTGGAACGCTGGGCAGGCATGGCAGACGCGGAGACCGCCGTCGTGCAGGACGTGCACCTGGGTGGGCGGCCAGTATGCCTGCTGGGCATCGAGTCGCGCTCAGTTCCCAGGCGCGGATTCCCGCCCACCGACGGCCCCGACACCTACACCTCGGGGACGTTGTTCCCGCGCTCGTCGAAGAAGGCGGCGCGAGCCATCAACGCGGCCAGCGGGAACCGGCCGCTGGTGGTACTGGCGAACCTGTCCGGGTTCGACGGGTCGCCGGAGTCGATGCGCAAGCTGCAGCTCGAGTACGGCGCCGAGATCGGCCGGGCCATCGTGAACTTCCGCGGCCCGATCGTGTTCTGCGTGATCTCCCGCTATCACGGCGGTGCGTTCGTGGTCTTCTCCAAGGCCCTCAACCCCAACATGACGGTGCTGGCCGTCGAAGGCTCCTACGCGTCCGTCCTGGGCGGCGCGCCGGCCGCGGCCGTTGTGTTCGCCGCCGAGGTCAACGCACGCACGGCGCGCGACCCGAGGGTCAGCGAGCTGGAGAGCCGCATCGCCGAAGCCGAGGGCGCGGAGCGGGGAGCATTGGTCACTCGCCTCGCCGATGTCAGGGCTTCGGTGCGGGCGGAGAAACTGGGCGAGGTCGCTACTGAGTTCGACACCGTCCATTCCATCCAACGCGCCCAGCGCATCGGTTCCGTGGACGAGATCATCCGGCCGGAGGATCTCCGGCCGCGGATCATCGCCGCCGTGGAGCGAGGACTGGCCCAGAGCACAGCAGCCACATGAGCAGCGGGCAGGCCGGGCGTGGTGGAAACCGCTAGCGAGCCTTGGCCGCAGGATGTGATGGGAATGGGGGTCCGACGTTGACGTTGAACGCTGAACTCACAGACATGCGGGCGGTCTACCTCAGGCCGGCCGGTGTGCAGCGTTGGCCGGTGCGTGAGCGCGCGGAGCGGCTCGACGCGCTGGCCGGAGCCGGCATCGACACCGTCGTGACAAAGCTGCGCGCTGCAGAGGGACCGTTCGCGGCGGAATGCCGGGCCCGCGGCCTGCGCCTGGTGGGTTCGTTCGGCTGCTTCATCGATCATGCCTTGCCCGCTGAGATACCCCCGCAGCTGCGCCCCGTCGACGAGCACGGCCGCGTCTTCGAGCCTATGCGCTGGTACCACGGCGTGATCCCGACGAGTACGTGGTACCTCGAGGCCCTCACCGACGAGTTGCGGGCCGTACTCGACAACACCGAGGCCGACGGCGTCGTGCTGGATTTCATCCGCTGGCCATGCCATTGGGAGCTCGAGCTCCGCCCGGGAGCCACCTGGAGGAGATCGTCGTTCGATCCGATCACCTTGACCCGGTTCAACGAACATCTGGCCAGCCTCGGTGAGCCTGGAATCGACCCCGCGGATCCGGTGCGTGCGGCAGCAACCGTGCGTGATCGGCTAGCCGCGACATGGGAGGAGTTCCGGTGCGACGTCGTCGCGGACGCATGCCGGCGCCTCACCGATGTCGTCACCGCCTCCGGCCGTTGGGCAGGTGCGTTCATCGTCCCGGCGACGGACGAACTGCGGCGCGCGGCGGTCGGGCAGGACACCCGGAAACTGGGCGAGATTGTCGACGTGCTCCTGCCCATGACCTACCACGCCGCATTACAGCGCCCGGCAAGCTGGCTCGCCATCATCGGCGCGGACATCGTGGCCACCACTGTGACCCCGGACGGCAAGCCGGCCGGGCCGCCGGTGGTGACCATGGTCCAGGGTCCCGCGACAGAAGACCACTGGGGTGTCTCCCCGGGTTCACCCGACTTCGCGCACGCACTTTCCACAGCCATGACCTGGCAGGATCACGGCTCTGGCTTCTGTGTGTTCCCCGGAGACGAATTCGGGCCGGACGAGCTCGCGGCCATCAGCGAGCATCGCCGGTAGCGCCGAGATGATCGGCGAGCGCGGCAAGAGCTGAGGGTTCAACCCCCGAACTCGTGCAGCGGCAGGCCACGCACACCGACGTCGCGGATACCGAAAAGAGCACCGGCCTCCGGTTCCGCCGAGTTGCCCAACCGGTGCCGCGACGTCGTGATCACCAGATCCCGCAGCTCGTCGCCGACGAACGCCACCGCTGTCGGCTGCCGGACCGGAAGCTCGACCACGTGGTCCAACCGGCCGTCGGAGTCATAGCGGCGAATCGCCGAGCCGCCGTACATCGCCACCCAGACACCGCCCTCGGCGTCGACGGCGAGGCCGTCCGGACCCCCCGGCGCCGACGCCCACTCGCGCCGGCCGGACAGCCCGGTGTCACTTGACCAGTCGAAGACGTCGATGCGGCCAGTGGAGGTGTCGATGTAATACGCACGCGACCCGTCGGGCGACCAGCCGATCCCGTTGGAGATGGTCACCGCGTCCACCACCGCCTCGGCACGCCCCGCGCGGTCGATGCGGTAGAGCGTGCCGGCCCCGGGGGTGGCCTCGTACGCCATCGATCCGAGGTAGAGGTTGCCGTCTGGGTCACATCCGCCTTCGTTGTTGCGCACCTGGGTATCCCTCCACAGCTGCGGCCACTGCTGGAGGGGTGCGGTCAGGGAGTCGTCGTCGGCGATCGCGAGGCGCCGTTCCTCCGCGACGATCCAGCCACCGCCTCGGCGTGCCCGGATCACGGCGGCCACCGCGCCGACGTTTCGCCGGCTGATCGCGCCGGTGGCGTCCATCTCGAGGATGTCCCCGGCGAGCATGTCCACCCAGCGCGGGCCGGCCCACCGCGGTGAGTACGCCGGGCCTTCGCCGTGCTCGCATACCGGCGGGGTGAGCTGTTCGACCTTCATGGTGTGTTCGGCTCCCATCACGGTGTTCATATCCGGCTGGCGGTACGCGAACGCTACCGCGATCACTTCACCTGGGCGTAGGAGCCAGCCACCGAGACGCTCAGCGGGAATTTGACGGGGAAGTCGCCGAACAGCAGCCGTCCCGCCTCATCCGCGGCGGCCCGTACTTCGTCGGCGACGACCTCGGCCAGCGCCGACGGCGTGTGGATCACGACCTCGTCGTGCAGGAAGAGCACAAGGTGGGGCCGAGCAGCGAACGGCTCCGGCACCTGCCCGTCGATAGCATCGGGCACCTGCCCCAATGCCCACAAGCGCCGCCGGATGGACGCCATCCAGCACATGGCCCACTCCGCGGCCGTGCCCTGCACCACGAAGTTGCGGGTGAACCGCCCCCACGAGCGGGCAGAAGACCTGGCCCGCGCCGCCTCAGCCTCTCCAGCACCGTCCTGGTAAGCCCCGGACTGCGTTTCGTGCCAGCTCGCGCCCGGCGGCGGCGAACTGCGGCCCAGGTGCGTGGTGACCACCTCACCACGCTCCCCGGCCCGGGCAGCCTCGTCCACGAAGGCCAGCGAGCGGGGAAAGGCCCGCGCCAGCCGTGGCAGCACCTGGCCGCTGGACCCGGTGGTCCCGCCGTACATCGCCCCAAGCATCCCGACCTTGGCCAGTTCCCGGGTGGCTACGGCACCGGAGGCCACGATCCCCTCGTACAAGTCAGCACCCCGGCCGTCGGCACCGCGCCCGGCAGCCGCCATCGCCTCGTCACCGGCCATCCCCGCCAGCACCCTCGGCTCGATCTGCGCGGCATCGGCGACGACGAACATCCAGCCGGGATCGGCGACCACCGCCCGGCGCACGCTCTTCGGGAGTTGCAGCGCTCCCCCGCCACGCGACGCCCACCGGCCGGTCACCACACCACCCACGACATACTCGCTGCGCAACCGCCCGTCACGCACCCACGCATCAAGCCAGGCCCACCCATTGGCGGTCATCAACCGGAACAGCGATTTGTATTCGAGCAGCGGTTCGATCACCGGGTGGTCAAGCCGCTCCAACTCCCACTTGCGCAAGCTGCGCGCACCCACACCGGCGTGATCCATCGCCCGGAGAAGGTCCCGGGGAGAGTCCAGGTTCAACCCTGCCGGAGCGTCCAGCGCCGCGCGGATCCGGCCGGCAAGGTCCTCCAGGCGCGCCGGCCTCTCTCCCGCTCGCGGCCGCGGGCCGAGCGCCTCGGTGAGGATGTCCTCATGGATCTCAGCCCGCCACGGCACCCCGGCGTGGTACATCTCGACGGCCACCAGCGCGCCCGCGGACTCCGCCGCCAGGAGCAAGCGCAACCGCGCCGCCTCGCAAGAACCTGCGACGGCCGCCCGCTGGGCATCGAGCTCCGCGAGCGGATCCGGCTCCACGGCCTCTTCGATCGGTCCCGGGGCACCGAACAACGTCGCCGGCTCGTGACCTGCCGCGCCGAGCGCACCATTGGTCAGCGCCGCCGGCGGCATCGTGTCCCACTGCTCCGACGACAACGTGGCGCCCGGCACCGAATGCCGCAAGATCCGGTGTGCCAACCGGAGGTCGTGGGCCCGCTCGATCCGCACGCCGGCCGCCAGCAGCAACGGATACCACCGGTTGGTGTCGCTCCATGTCCATCGAGGCATCGCGGCCGCGTCGGATTCGGCTGCGCGCACCACGCCCGCCAGCGCGGTTGCCCCGACGCGCCGTTCTGCGTCCTTGACGCGCAGACCGCGAACACGCACCGAGCCATCAGGCTCGGAGGCGACGACGGGCTGCATGCGCCCATACTGCCGCCTGCGACCGACAGACTATGCGCCAGCCTGAGCTCGAGGCCGGTTGTTCCGCACGCCCCGGCCGCGCCGGGCGATGTCACATTCCCGAGTACCCCTCCGTCTTGTTTATGAACGAAACGCGGCAGCACGGAAGGCGAGACGGGTATGGGTCACCCGGTTGTTGACAGCGCGCGGACCTTTGGTGACGCGAATCAATGGACGCAGCCATGAGCACCACGACGCGAACTCACGAAAAGGCCGGCGCCAGCACACATCCAGCCATCGAGCAGGCAGGCAAGCTGGTCAATTTCTTCGACGAACGGATCAGAGCAAGTAATTGGCTGAAGCGGAACCTGCGGAAGGTCTTCCCGGACCATTGGTCCTTCCTGCTCGGCGAAATCGCCATGTGGAGCCTGCTCTTGGTCATTCTGTCCGGGATCTTTCTCACGTTCTGGTTCAAGCCGTCGATGGCACACGTCACCTATGAAGGCGCCTACGTGCCCTTGCGCGGCCTGGTGGTCTCGGAGGCCTACGCCTCTACGCTCAACCTTTCCTTCGAGGTCCGCGGTGGCCTGCTGATGCGCCAAGTCCACCACTGGTCCACCCTGGTTTTCATCGCCGCCATGGCGGCACACATGCTGCGGCATCTTTTCACCGGGTCGTTTCGCAAGCCACGCGAGCTGAACTGGCTGGTAGGGCTCAGCTTGCTGGTTCTCGGCATCACCAACGGGTTCTTCGGCTACTCGCTGCCCGACGACCTGCTGTCCGGTACCGGCCTTCGGATCGTCGAAGGCGGAATACTGGCGGTGCCAGTGGTGGGAACTTACCTGTCCTATTTCATCTTCGGCGGCGAGTTCCCCGGAGAAGACATCATTTCCCGGTTCTACGTGTTCCACATCCTGCTGGTGCCGGGGGTGATTCTGGCGCTGCTCGCGTTGCATCTGGTCCTGTTGTGGTACCAGAAACACACCCACTGGGGCGGCCCGGGCCGGTCCGAGAAGAACGTGGTGGGCTACCCGTTCTTCCCGATGTACATGACCAAGGCCGGCGGCTTCATGTTCATCGTCTTCGGCTTCATCATCGTGATGGCGGCGACGATCCAGATCAACCCGCTCTGGCTCTGGGGGCCCTACGATCCGGCGTCGGTCAGTGCCGGAACTCAACCGGACTGGTACATCGGTTTCCTCGACGGCGCACTACGCATCATGCCCGCATGGAAGATCGACGTCTTCGGGTCAGAGCTGGCGCTCAGCGTCCTGATCCCGGCCGCCGTCCTCCCAGGCCTCATCGTCACCGTGCTGGCGTTGTATCCCTGGATCGAACGGAAGATCACCGGCGACACCCGTGAGCACCACGTGCTCGACCGCCCCCGTAACGTCCCGGTCCGCTCCGGTCTCATCGTCGGGTTCATCGTCTGCTACGTACTGCTGTGGATCGCCGGCGGGAACGACCTCTTCGCCAGCGTGCTGAACATCCCGGTCAACTGGGTCTCACGGTTCCTGCAGCTCAGTGTCATCCTCGGACCGCCGCTGGCGTTCTGGATCACCAAACGGATCTGTCTCGGCCTGCAACGTCGTGACCGAGACAGAGTCTTGCATGGTCGCGAGTCCGGCGTCATCGTCGTCAGCCCCGAAGGCGAGTTCACCGAACGCCACACAGCACTATCCGCCGCTGAGGCCTACACCCTCACCGCCCACGAACACCACGTCCCGTTCGACCCCGGGCCTCCCACGGACAAGCACGGCATCCCGAATCCGGCCTACAAGAAGAACCTGCGCCGGGCCCGCATATCCAGGTTCTACTTCGCCGATGTGATCCAGAAACCGACGACGGCAGAACTCAGCGCGGCACACGAGCGACACCAGGAGATCCAGGGTTGAGCCAGCCAGGCGGATACGTAGGCGACAGCCCCGGCGGTTCGAGCTACAAGGTGGGAAAGTCGAGTCGCCTGATGCGTTCGGGGTCGGCGAGTACCTCGATGACGGTGATCGCCTCAGCGACAACCGTGAAACCCATCAACACGAACGGCTTTGCGCTGAGCATCACCACAACTCCAGCGCGGCCATTGACCAGCACCGGGTGGAGGACCGCGTTGGGGATGGCAAACCACAACGCGCGGCGCGCCACCTCACCGGATCCGCGCACAATCACAGACAGCGGCTGTCGTGCGGCACCGCCGTCGGAATGCAGCACGACATCCGGATGGAGAACGGATACGAGCCGAGCGAAGTCGCCGTCGCGGGCTGCGGCGAAGAAGGCGTCGACGACCCTGCGCTGGCTAGACATGTCGGCGTCGGGAACCGTAGCTCCCCTGACGCGTCGCCGCGCACGGCTGGCCAGCTGACGTGCCGCGTCAGGTGTGCGTTCGATCATCGTGGCGATCTCGTCGAAGGGCACCGCGAAGACATCATGCAGTACGAAAGCCAGCCGTTCGGGCGGAGTCAGCGCATCGAGGACGAGCAGTAGAGCCGCGCCGACCTCGTCAGCCAGGATCGCTTCCTCGTCGGGGCCGACGGCATCGACACGATGCACTACCGGATCAGGCACATGGCGGTCGAGCGGGACCTCCGTTCTTGTCCTGCGAGAACGCAGCCTGTTGAGGCAGATCCGCGCTGTCACGGTCGTGAGCCAACCGTCGAGGTTGTCTATACCCTGCCCACCGGCACGGTCGAGACGCATCCACGTCTCCTGAACAGCATCCTCCGCCTCATCGCGGGTTCCCAGCATCCGGATCGCGAGAGCGCGCAGCCGATCCCGGCGCTCCTCGAACTCATCAGTCAGGTCCGCACCCATTGGTCACATCCCTTCGCCGCGACGGGTCATGGTAATGACCCGCCACCCCGGCGGATCGTGACGTCTGAGGAGCATTCCCATCATGCAACCACGAATCGATCAACCTGCGCCCGCGTACAGCCGCCTCGGCACCGTGACCCGCAAGATGGACGGAGCGGCATCGTGACCGGCATACGAATCGCCCTCTTCGGTGCTTCCGGCCGGACCGGTCGCCGTCTCATCGCTCAGGCCATTCCCGCCGGCCACGAGGTGATCGCCGTGACACGCCGCCCCGACAGCATCCGGCCGAGGGCTGGCCTGCGGGTGATAGTCGCCGACGCCACTAACACCACCGCTGTCGAGAAGGCCGTTGCGGGTGCCGACGCTGTGGCGTCCGCACTGGGGGTGCCCTACAGCCTGAAGCCGATCTCGATCTATTCCGCCGGGATCGCCAATGTGCTCGGTGCGATGGATATCCATGGCGTGCGACGCCTGGTCGTGGTCAGCTCAGCACCGCTCGATCCTGCGTACCGAGCCAGAGACTCGTGGCTGTTCACCCGCGCGATGGAGCCGCTACTCATGCGGTTGCCCGGGCGAACGACCTACGACGATATGGCCCGCATGGAGTCACAAGTCACCGGTAGTGGTGTGGAGTGGACAATTGTGCGCTCGTCGTGGTTGTTCGACGCAGCTGCCGTCAGCGCCTACCAGCTGGTCACAGGCACACCCACAGGCATGTACACCGCTCGTCCAGACCTGGCAGCCGCCATGCTCGCGCAGCTCACCGACCGGCGCTACCTGCGCCGTGTCGTCGCCGTGAACACCACCGAGGGCACGCCCCGCCTGGTCACGCAGATCTGGCGGGAGAACATCAAGGGCAGGTGACGCCGTCGCTGACCGGTCACCACGCTGGAGGCCGGCTCGCGATTCGACGGCCGGCTGAACCAGGTTCGGGCTCGTCGAGCAACGTGTTGAGCATTGACACTGCGGAGCCGATCCGCTCGAGGTCGGCGGTCATGCGCTGGCGTTCACCCAGAAGACGTTCCCGACAACCGTCGAGCATGGGCGAATCGTCCGACATGCACGCAAGAATCTCGCTGATGATGTCCAGGCCCAAGCCGGCAGACAGCAGGGTCTGGATCTGGCCGACGGTCCGCACGGCGTGGTCGTCGAAAATCCGATAACCACTCGGAGTCCGGCGCGGCTTCAACGCACCCTTCTCCTCGTAGTACCGCAACGCCCGCACGCTGACTCCGGTCCGTTGCGACAGTTCGCCAATCTTCATGGGTGTCTCAATGCGTTGTCGACTTGACTCTCACGTGGACGTCAGACTTTACCGTGCCAGCATGTTACTCCGCCTGGCCGTTCTCATGTTCTGCGTCTTCAGCATCACCACCGGCGAGTTTGTCGTGGCGGGGATCCTTCCCGAGGTTGCCGGGGATCTGGCGATCAGCGTCGGTACCGCGGGACTGCTGGTCACCGCGTATGCCTCCGGGATGATCATCGGCGGACCGATCCTGACCGCACTCACCGCTGGCTCGGACCGCAAGCGGTTGATGTTGATCTTGCTAGGTGTCGCTGTTGCGGGGAACGTGCTCTCCGCGCTCGCACCCAACTTCACCTGGCTCCTCGTTTCCCGCCTGGTCACGGCACTTGTGACGTCGACGTTCTTCGCCCAGGCGATTGTGGTCGCGGTTCGTTCGGCACCGCGCGAAAAGGCGGCCAGCACTGTGGCCAGGCTGGCATTCGGGATGAACCTTGCCATGATCCTCGGCGCGCCGATCGGCACCGCCATCGGCGGCGTGTGGGGGTGGCGGGCTACGTTCTGGGCTATTGGTTTGGCGTGCCTGGCCGGCTTCGGGCTGGTATCGCAGCTGATCACACCACCGAATGAGGAGTCCCGCGGCTCCGCTGTCGCCGAACTGCGCGTGCTCCGGCGGCGACCTGTGCTGTTAGCGCTGGCCATCACCGCGGTGGGCAACGTCGGCATCCTCATGGTGTTTATCTACCTGGCGCCCTTGCTGACCGGTCTTGCCGGTCATCCCGATGGCCGGTTGCCGCTTCTCCTGCTCGGGTACGGCGTCGGAGCCACGGTCGGCAACCTCGTGGGTGGGACTCTTTACGACAGGAATCCGCGGACGTTCCAACCCATGCTGCTGGGGCTGCTTGCCGCCGTACTCACTGGCACCTGGGTCATCGCACTTACGCCGGCGCCGACCGCTGTGGCGGTAGTCCTGCTCGGCGGACTCGGATTCGCCATCATTCCCGGAATGCAAACTCGCGTGATGCATGCGGCATCGGAGGCGCCAACCCTTGCCATGGCGGTCAACGCATCCGGTTACCAGGTCGCCGCAGCCTGCGCAGGCTTACTCGGCGGGTTCATCGCTGACTCCGGCGCAGGACCGCGGCCGATCTATCTCGTTGCGGCAGTATTCACCATCTGCGGCATGCTGCTCACCCTCGTCGGCGTGTCGGCCACCAATCCAGGAGGTCGAGCCCGCCGCCTAGCGGACAGACGCCGGTGATGACCGGGCGGCTGCGAAAGCGCTTGCGGGATAGCTGACTTTTATCAGATAATTTGGCTCCATGGTGCGGATGGCTGATCGAGTTCGGGACTTCAATCGGACCTACACCCGCCGCATGGGTCTGCTGACCGACCGGTACCTCGGTCAGCGCCGCCCGCTCTCGGCGAGGCCCGGCTGCTGTTCGAGATCGGAGAAAGCGCCAATCACGGTGAAACCGCGGATGGCGGGTGCCGCGTGGCCGTACTGCGTTCGCGGCTCGGCCTGGATTCCGGCTATCTGAGTCGCCTACTGCGCTCGCTGGAGGAGCAGGCCCTTATCACCGTGAAGCCCGATCAACGCGACGGCCGAGCGAGAGTCGTGCGCCTGACCAACCTCGGGGTTGACCAGTTGGACGAACTCAACCGCCGTGCCACCGAGGCTGCGGACGAACTCCTGACTCAGCTCGGCGACGTGGAACGTCAGCAGTTGATCTCCACGATGGGCCGGCTCCACGGCCTGCTCCGGCTCGCAGCAGTGACCGTGGCTCCGGCCGACCCCGCGTCCGAAATCGCGCGGCATTGCCTGACCCAGTATGCCCATGAACTGCGGCAGCGGTTTCCGGAAGGCTACGACGACGACGATCTTCTTGGTCCGGACGCGCTCACACCACCGCATGGGATTTTGTTGTGTGCGACGGAGGAGGAGCAGCCGATCGGCTGCGGTGCCGTCCATATGCTGCGGTCCGACGCCGGCGAGATCCGCCACATGTGGGTTCATCCCAGCGCCAGACGGATCGGCGTCGGCCGCCGCCTGATCACTGCTCTGGAAGAACAAGCCTACGGGCTCGGCGCCCGCACGCTCTGCCTTGGAACACACGACGTCCTGCGCGAGGCCATCAGCATGTACCAGGCGCCGGGATACGCGCCGACGCACCCATACGCCAAGGTTGCCCACACGCATCAGTGGTACGCCAAGACACTATGAGAACGACCGATCAGGCCGCGCCACGCCAACTGACATCGTGGTCAACGCCGGCTCAATGCCGCTCTTAGCTCGTCCAGCACAGGTGATCCGGCAAGCCCTTCAGGTGTCTGATACATCCGACAGGCCAGCCCCACTCGCCCGTCGTCGCCGGGGAACAGATCCCGGCGGTCGACCAGGACGGTCGGAGAACCACGGAATCCCAGCTTCTGGGCTTCCTCCAGTGTTTCCACGGCGCGGTAGGCAATCGTGAAGCCAATCTCTTCGGCGAGCGCACGCAGGCGCTCGTCCATAATTCGCCAGTTGGGGCAACCGTCGAAGTACAGCAGTTGCACGTCCATTGCGATTCCTCTCGTCCGCTTCGCTCTTCGCGTCACCCGCGAACTACGCTAGACGTTCCAGTGCACTGGAAGGTCAACTCCTATTGGAGTCGTCATGCTGATCGGCGAACTCGCGAAACGCACCGGCACCACGACCAAGACGCTCCGCTTCTACGAGGACGCCGGCCTTCTGCCGGAGCCACCGCGCACGCCCAACGGGTACCGGGACTATCCAGATCAGATGGCGGACCGAATCGGCTTTATCCACGCCGCCCAAGCGGCCGGGTTCGGGCTACGCGACATCTGGCAGATCCTCGGGATAAGCGACAGCGGCAACCGCCCGTGTGAGCACGTCGGCAGGCTGATCGATCAGCGCCTCGCGGAGGTGGAACAGCGTATCGCCGAACTCCAGCGGACCCGTCGCGTGCTGACCGAACTAGCCGAACGCACCGCTCGACTCGATCCAACCGAATGTGCCGGTTACTGCGACGTCATCCAGCCGAGCACGAGATGACGGCAGGCGCGTTCCGCACGACGTCATCTGAATATCGCAGCGGAGCATGGCGCTGTACGGTCGTACAGTAGTCTGTTCATTCGTATTGTCTGTCGCTGCTACATCAGCGAGGAGAATGCCGTGCAGTACCGCAACTGGGGTGAGAGGTGTCCTCGCTGGGACGGGATCCGCAGCGAGACATTGGACCTGGACGGCCGGCGGGTCCACATGCTCCTGGCCGACACCAGCCCGGACGCCCGCCCCGAGACGTCGCCCCAGCTGTTGTTGCATGGACTGGCTGGCAGCGGCACGGTCTGGCTGGACGTGATCACGTCGCTCACCGCGTTCGGGCCAGTCATCGCACCCGACCTACCCGGGTCGATCTTCGGCGAGACCACGATCGGCCGTGCCTGCCAGGCGCGGCTGGCTGCCAACGTCGTGTTCCTGGACCGGATGACGTTGCACGGGCTGTCCATGGGCGGCATGGCCGGGCTCCGGTTCGCCGCCGAGCACCCGGGCCGGGTCGACCGCCTGGTCATAGTGGATTCGCTGATGCCCGTGCCTATGCGGAGACTCGAACGATTCGGCTGGCAGACCCTCGGGCGGCTGGTGCTGACCGTGGGACCGGTGATCGCCCGGATGCTCGTGTGGGCCTGGGGCCGCCGGCTGGTGGACACCAAACTGCGGTACCTGACCGACCCGGAACAACTGGCCGCGGCAGGGCAGTCGTTCGGTGGAGACATGACCCGGGCCGCCCCCGAGAGCATCGCCCTCGCGGCCGACCAGATGCGCGAAGTCCCCAACCATCCGGCCCGGCTTGCGTACGCGGTGACTGCTTTCGCCTCTGCCACATCCGCGGCATTCGTGTCCCAACGCCGCATGCTGGCGGCGATCGACCGGGTATCAGCGCCTGTGCTGCTGGTCTGGGGCGATCA
Organism: Phytoactinopolyspora mesophila; assembly: GCF_010122465.1. Classification (NCBI taxonomy): domain Bacteria; kingdom Bacillati; phylum Actinomycetota; class Actinomycetes; order Jiangellales; family Jiangellaceae; genus Phytoactinopolyspora; species Phytoactinopolyspora mesophila. The sequence continues at coordinate 371,502 of NZ_WLZY01000007.1, forward strand.
GGACCGGTTGGTGGCTCGTGAGGTCATCGACCACGTGCTTCAGCGGCGGCCCGACTGGCACCTGCAGGTCCTGGAGTCCGCCGGTCACGCCGCGCCATTGGAACACCCCGACGCGTACATCGAAGCAGTATGCGGCTGGCTGATACGGCCGATCTCGACCGTCCGGGGGCCCGATGTCGACTGAGGCGTCGGCATCCGTCGAAGCGAGTCTTGCGGACCTGACCGCACGCGCCCGGATCCGTCACGTAGCCCTAGCCCAGTTCGCCGAACGAGGCAGCACGGCCACCACCATCCGCGGTGTGGCGCGGGCAGCGGGTGTGTCGCCGAGCCTGGTCCAACACCATTTCGGCACCAAGGAAGGCCTCCGGAAAGCCTGCGACGCATACGTGATGCAACAGCTGCGCCAAGGTGTGGCCCGTGGCGTGACCGAGCAGGCGTTGGCCGACCCGGCGTTCGTCGCCGAGACACGTCGGACGGCTCCGGTAGTCCTGCGCTACCTGGCCCGGGCCCTCACCGACGGATGGCCCGCGGCGACCACTCTGTTCGACCAATCCGTCGCCCTCACCGAAGCCCACCTGACAGGCCAGGGAGCGACCGCGGGGCAATCGACCCGCAACCGTGCAGCGGTGTTCACCGCCATGAAACTGGGGGTAGTTGTCCTGCACGAACAGCTCTCACGGGCCATGGCCATCGATACCCTATCCCCGGACGGAATGTCCCAGGTCAGCGACGCGGTGCTCGACATTGTCTCACCCGCCTTCATCGGTAAGGATCTCGCCGACGCAGCCCGGCACGGCAACACGGGCGGCCCGCCTGAGTCCGCCGCTAGTTCTCAGCAGCGGCCGTGAAGATCTGGTCAGCCGTGCTCGTCGGTCGAAGTGTGTCATCGCTCAGCGGGAACGCGAAGCCGACCTTCCGCTGTCAGCGTTCTAGAGCAGGCAGGTCGAAGGTGTCCCCGGTCTGGTCGGCCCATTGCCGCAAGCGTTCATGCAACCCAGCGCGGATCGCGTAGTACGCGGGATCGTGCGCCAGGTTGACGAACTCGTACGGGTCGTCATCGAGGTTGAACAGCAGCCAGGGTTGTCCCTCGAAACAGGCGTACTTCCAGTTGTCGCGGGTGACGATTCCGCGCCATGCCTGGCCGACACTCTGCGGGTGCCGCGGCGCCACCGGGATGCCCAGGTAGGCGCTATCGGGAGGCCCGTCCCACACTGGGGGCCGGATACCGGGCGTGGTCACCACCGCGCTGTAGTCGGTGCCTTCCATCTGCGCCGGCACCGGAAGGCCGCACAAGCCCAGCGACGTCGGTGCGATGTCTACGTGGTTGACCGGCACATCCGGCCGGTTCGAGTTCTGATGTTCCCGGCTCGGCCCGCCGATCAGGAAGGGGATGCGGATCGATTCCTCCCAGGGCCCGGTCTTGCGCCACTGGCCGTGCGAGCCGTGCATGTCGCCATGGTCACTGAAGAACACCAGATAGGTGTTCTCAGTCAAGCCGAGTTCGTCGAGCGACGCCCGGATGCGCCCCACGTTGTCGTCGATCTGCTCGATTCCCGCGTAGTAGCCGGCCAGGTCGCGGCGGGCTCGCTCGGTCACGTCCCTGATATCCGGCACGTTCGGCCGCAGCCGTACGTCGCCCGGCGTGTGCCGGGCCATCGCCTCGGCCGGAGCGGTGTACGGGTTGTGCGGCGGCTGCATCGAGAGAACAGCGAAGAAGGGCTGCTCGGGACGGTCGGCCACCTGCGTTCCGAGCCAGCCGAGCAGGATGTCGGTCAGTCCGTCCGCCTCGAAGCCGGGAACTCGGAAGTGCTCCATCCCGTCGGCCGAATCGAGCACGGGCACCCCCTGTGGGGTTCCGCCCTTGTCGGTGTGGATTATGCAGTCGAACGGCTGATTACCGTTCTCGTAAGCCCACCAGTCCTCGAAGCCGCCGCGACGCTCCGGCGGGATCATCCGGTGCCGGATGTCGTCTCCCGGCATCACCGAGCCTCGCTCGGGGCTATTGCCGTCGAGATGCCACTTGCCGATGTAACACGTCCGGTAACCCGCGTCACGGAACGCATGGGCCACGGTCAGGGAGCCGTCCGGCAGCGGATCCCCATGCCCAGTCACGCCGTTGTTGTGCGGGTAGCGTCCGGTCACCATCGCCCCGCGGAACGGGCAGCACAGCGGCGCGCCGGAGACCGCACGGGTGAAGTTGGCCCCCTCGGCGGCAAGCCGGTCGAGGTTGGGGGTGAACACGTTCGGATCCCCCGCATAGCCGGTGGCCTGCGCCCGCATCTGATCGGTGATCACCCAGATCACATTGGCCGGGCGGTGCGCACCATCCATCGACATGTCGAACCTCAACTCTCTGTGGTGAGGCCCCATCGGGCCAGTTCCAGAATCCGTTCGCGGGGCACGACGCCGCAGCGCGCTGCCCACGCCGCCCACTCGTAAGCAAGCTCTCGCACCAGGCCGGGTCGCTCCCCTGCGAGATCGTGCAGCTCCGTCGGGTCAACGTCCACGTCGTAGAGCTCCCAGTCGCCCGGATACTCCCGGGCGAGCTTCCACGGCCCGCGCCGGACCGCGGCGTTGCCGATGTGCTCGTAGAACTGGCAGCGTTGCTCGTAGCCCGGCTTACCCCGCCATGACCCGAGCATGCTGATCCCTTCGAGCGGCAAGACCTCCCGCCCGGAATACGTGTCTGGGTAGGCCGCGTCCGCGACTTCCAGCAGCGTCGGCATGATGTCCGGCAGGTAGTGCGGCGCGTCGACGACGGTACCGGCCCGCTCTGCCAGCCCGTCCGGCCAATGGACGATGAACGGCGAGGCGATTCCGCCCTCATGGATCCAGCGCTTGTGCAGCCGGAACGGCGCGTTGGACACGTTGGCCCACGCCCGCCCGGCGAACATGAACGTGTCCTCACCCCCAGGCGGGTAACGCGGATCCTGCCCTACCCGGACCGCCCGGCCGTCGGTGGTCGCAGCCGGGATGATCTTCGGTCCCCGGTTCGCGTAGTCGGTGCCGAGACTGGCAGGTAGGTCCTCCGCGGAGCCGCCGTTGTCGGAGAGGAAGACGAATGCCGTGTTATCGAGCTGCCCGGTGTCACGCAACTCGTCCACGATCCGCCCGATCCCGCGATCCATGACCTCCACCATGGCCGCATACACCTCCATGCGCCGCTGCTCCCAGTCTTTGTCCTCGGCGTCCTCCCAGGCCGAAACCTGTGGATCCCGCGGGCTCAGCTCCGTCTTCTCACCGACGACGCCCAGCTCGCGCATCCTGGAAAAGCGGCGCTGGCGGACCACATCCCAGCCCTCGGCATACCGTCCCGCATAGGCGGCGATGTCGGAGTCCCTGGCGTGCAGCGGGAAGTGCGGCGCGGTGTAGGCCACGTAGCAGAAGAACGGCCGCTCGCCCTGCCCGGCGGCATGCTCCCGGATGAACGCCGCCGCGTTGTCGCTGATGGCGTCCGTGTAGTAGAAGTGCGGGTCGTCCCGCGCCTCGTGCGAGATGTCTTCCTCGCCTCGGTGCAGCCCGGCCGGGGCGAAGTAGTTGCCGCCGCCGTCCAGCGTGCCGAAGAAGCGCTCGAACCCGCGTCTGGTCGGCCAGGCCGCCGACGGCTCGTCCTTCTCGTGCGAGACGTGCCACTTGCCGCTCATGTACGTCGCGTAACCGGCCGCGCCGAGCGCTTCGGCGATCGTCACGCACCGGTCGTTCAAGTTCCCCGGGTATCCGCCCGGCCCGTCGTCATCCGTCAGTACGCCGATGCCGGCCTGGTGCGGGTGCAAGCCGGTGAGCAACGACGCCCGCGACGGGCTGCACCGGGCCGTCGTCGTGAAATGCCGCATCCGCACCCCGCCGTCGGCCAGCGCGTCGAGGTTCGGCGTCGCGATCTCGCTGCCGTAGCAGCCCAGGTCGGAATAGCCGAGATCGTCGGCGAGGACGAGAACGACGTTCGGCTGCTTCCCGGGCGGACTCACCGGCTGTCCTGCGTGCTCATCGACCGTCCCAGCCTGCGCATGAGGTTCTCGTGGCGACCGGGAGGCCAGGCGACGTCGGGCGCATGCCAGGAGATCGGCGTGGTCGGTGTCGTGGCTGCCAGGCGCTGCTCGAGGTCGTCGGCCAGATGGGCCCGCCCGGTATGCCTCAAGTGCTGGGCGTAGCGCGCGGGGTCGTTGTAGTACGTCGGGCCCGTTTGCAGCGTCGTGAGCATCGGATCGGGCAGCGCACCCGGCCGCCCGGCATAGTGGTGCCACCACTCGGCCAGGTGGCTGCGCATCTCGGCGGCAAGGTCCGGCTTCTCGTGCACCAGGTCGCGAGTCAGGTGCGGGTCGGCTGTGACGTCGAACAGCTGCTCCCACTCCGCGCGGAACGCGCCCGGATGATACGTACGGATATACATGTGGTCGCGGGTGCGCACCGCACGCTGGTACGTGTGGGCCCCGTGGCCGAGCACCAGATAATCACGGGACCCGATCCGCTCGCCGCGGATCGCCGGTGCGAACGATTCCCCCTGCCAGCCGTCGGGAACGGGGGCTCCGAGCATCTCGCACAGCGTCGGCGCGAAGTCGATGTTGTACAGCAGGCTGTCACAGCGCCGGGCTTCATCCGGCAGGTCGTCGGTGACACCGGGCCAGTACACCACCAGGGGAAGCCGGTGGGTGGGTTCGTTGGCGAGGCCATGCTCGGCGTAGGAGCCATTCTCTCCGAACGACTCCCCATGGTCCGCGCTGACGATGATCGCGGTCTCATCGGCGATCCCGAGCTCCTCCAGCGTGGCCATCAACTGCCCGAAGTAATGGTCCCAGTACATGATCGCGCCATCGAACCCATTGATGAGGTGCTCGAAGTCGGCACGGGTCCGGATCGCGTCTGGCATGGTGTCCGGCGCGGGCGACTTCCACTGGGCCCCGAAGTAATGCAGGTCCAGGGCACTGCGCGGGCCGTATACCTCGGAATGGGCGTCGATCGCGGCCTGGTCGGGCCACGCGGGAGGCGGGTCCGAGGCGGCCGCTCGCGCTGCCCATTCCGCCCCGGTGAGGTAGTTGGTATGTGGCTCCCAGTAAGTCAGGTGCAGATACCAGTTGTCCTCGTCCGCGTGCCGGCGCAGCCAGTCCACGGCCACCCGGTTGATGTCGTGCGCTTCCTCATCGTTGAGAGCTCCGGTGGCGCGGATGTTCTCCCGGAAGTTGCCGCAGAAGTGGTACGCGCGGTGCCGCTCGGCGAACATCGAGACCGCCGCCGTGTAATACCCGTGTTGTTGCAGCCGCTGTCCGAGCATCGGGCGGTGGGGGTCGGGACCGTGGCCCGGGTCCAGCCGGAAGCGGGCCGCCTCGCCGAAATGCCCGATCACGCCGTTGGTGATGCCGAACTGCCCGCTGGTCAACGCGGTCCTGGACGGCGCGCATGGTGAGTCGGAGCAGTAATACCGGTCGAAGACGACGCCCCGGTCCGCAAGCGCCTGAAGATTCGGCGTGGTCGGCCGCCGATATCCGTACGGCTGGGTGTGATCGGCCCGGAGCGTGTCGACGTCGACGTAGATGATCCGCATCAGATCCATCCCTCCAGCGCACCGACGAAGGCGTCGAGATCATCGCGGTGGATCGTGTGGCCAACGCCGGGCACGATCCGCACCTGCAAACCCCGTTGCCGCAACTTGCCGGCGGTCGCTTCGGAGAAGAAGTGGCTCTCCGTCGCGAGCAGCACCAGCGACGGCACGACGGGATCCAGGGGCACGACGTCCGCGCCGGCGATCAAAGCCGCGCCCTCGACCGTGTCCGGGTCCCAGTCGCGCAGTGTCGCCAGTTCGGTGTCGACGTCCTCCGAGCTCCATCGTGGGCTGCGTGCGACGATGTCCTCTCGCGTCGCATGTTTGAACTGCCTGAACTGGCGCGGGTCGCCGTTTCGGCCGTCGACCAGAAAGGCCGGATCGCCGTAGACAACACGAGCCGGACGCAGCCGATCGACGGCCAGTGCGAGCGCCACCGCGCCGAGCGAGTGGCCGATCGCGACGTCGATGCCTTCGGGCAACGATTCCACGAGGTCATCGGCCCAGTCCTGCGGCGTATAGCGGCCACGGCCGCTCTGGCCGTGCCCACGCAGATCCACACCGATGACCCGATAGCCCTGTTCGGCGATCTTCGGCGCGACCCGATGCCAGGTGCGCGAGTCGGACATGATGCCGTGAACCAGCAGGGCGGTTCGGTCCCTGTCGCCCCAGGTGCGCGTGTGCAGTCGCATCTTGCTCCTACTCCTTCTCGTGGCTGCCGGCCGTCGCCAGCGCGGACATCGACATTTCGCCGGCGAAGTGGCAGGCGGCGAGCTGCCCGCTCGGCGTCTCGGCCAGCACCGGCGCCTTCTCCACGCAGATCTGCCGCTCCGGGTTCGTGATCGGCCCAATGGGACATCGCGTCCGGAACCGGCAGCCGGACGGCGGGTTCTTGGGGCTGGGGAGATCCCCGGTCAAGACGAGACGTTCCCGCTCACGCGTCGCTATGGACGGAATCGGCGACGACGACATCAGCGCGACCGTGTACGGATGCTGTGGCGCGGCGTACACGGCCTCGACCGGTCCGGACTCGACGATCTTGCCCAGATACATGACCGCGACCCGGTCGGACAGGTGCCGGACGACGGAGAGGTCGTGGGCGATGAACAGGTACCCGAGGCCGAGCTCGTCGCGGAGCGTCTCCAGCAAGTTGATGATCTGGGCCTGGATGGAGACGTCCAGCGCGGAGACGGGCTCGTCGCAGATCAGCACCTGTGGCTGAACCGCGAGCGCCCGGGCGATGCCGATGCGCTGGCGTTGCCCACCGGAGAAGGCGTGTGGGTAGCGGTCGAGGTGCCTGTCATTGAGCCCGACTCGCCGGATGAGCTCGCCTGCCTCGGCGGCCCGTTCAGCCCGGGGCACCCCGCGCATCTCTAGTGCCTCGTCCAGTGACTGCCGGACCGTGCGGCGTGGATTGAGCGAGGCGTAGGGATCCTGGAACACGTACTGCACAGTCGACCGGAGCGTGTTCGCACCATTGGGTGTCGAGGCGTCCACCCGTTCAGGACCTATCCGGATTGCCCCCGACGACGGCTGGTTGATCCCCACCACAGTGCGGGCCAGCGTCGATTTCCCGCACCCGGACTCGCCGACCAGGCCCAGCGTCTCACCGCCGGCCACCGCGAGACTGACTCCGTCCACGGCGTAGACCGGATCCGGCCGGCCGAAGAGGCTGCGCCGGTCCGAGGCCACGTTCACCCGCAGGTCCTCGATCACCAGCAGAGGCGCCAGGGAACCCGAACCGGCATCACCAGATCGCGGAACCGAACCCGACGGGTCGCCGGACCGCGAAGCCGAGCCCGGCGACGGGAAGCCCTCCATGGTTCGGTCGGGCATCGGCGAGCGAGGAACGAGCGAGTCCGCGGGCGGGGAGGGCTTCCCGTCGCCGGGCGACCCAACAGCGGGAGGCGACTCCAGCGGCGGGATCGCGTCGCCGCGCTGGGTGACCCAGCAGGCGGCGGCACGGATACCGGGAGCATCGCCCTCACTGTCGCGAGCGAGTAGCTGCGGCACCTCGGTCCGGCAGTGCTCCTCGGCCAGCCGGCAACGCGGGTGGAACGCACATCCGCTGGGCAACTCGGCTGGATCGGGTGGCGCGCCAGGGATGGCGGGCAGCCCTTGGGTGCGTGTGCCGTCGTCCCCGTCGTCGATCCGTGGCATCGCCTTGAGCAGGTCGGCCGTGTACGGATGCTCCTGGCGTGTGAACAGCTCCTCGGCAGAACCACGCTCGACCACCCGCCCGCCGTACATCACAACGACGTCGTCGCAAGTCTCGGCCACGACGCCCATGTCATGAGTGATCATCAGCACCGCGACGCCGAGTTCGTCTTTCAGGCGAGCGAGCAGGCGCAGGATCTGCGCCTGGATGGTCACGTCCAGCGCGGTGGTCGGCTCGTCGGCGATCAGCAGTTTCGGGGAGCTGGCCAGCGCGATCGCGATCACCACACGCTGGCGCATCCCGCCGGAGAATTGGTGTGGGTACTCGCCGATCCGCCGCTTCGCATCCGGGATGCCGACCTGCTCGAGGAGCTCCAGCGCGTGAACATGTGCGGCGCGTTTGCCCGTGCCGTGCACGATCAGCGCTTCGGCGATCTGGTCCCCCACGGTCATCACCGGGTTGAGCGCCGACTGCGGGTCCTGGAAGACCATCGCGATCTCACGGCCGCGGACCTCGCGCATCTGATCCTGGGTCAGCCCACGCAGATCGCGACCGTTGAACAGGACCTCCCCGGCGACGATGCGGCCGGGCGGATGCACCATCCGCATGATCGACCGGGCCGTCACCGACTTTCCCGACCCTGATTCCCCGACCACACCGAGCACCTTGCCGCCGTGCAGCGTCAGGTCCACGTCGTTGACCGCGCGGACGGTTCCGGTATCGGTCGCGAACTCGGTGCGCAGCCCGCGCACCCGCAGCAACGGCGTGTTCATCGTTTCAGCACCGCCTTGTTCAACGCGTCGGAGAGCAGGGTGAAGGCAAGTGCGAGCAGGAGCAGCACCAGACCGGGCCCGATGATGTACGCCGGGTGCACCTCCACGTAACGGGCGCCGGTGTTGAGCATCGCGCCCAGCGACGGCACCGGTGGCGCGATTCCCAGCCCGACGATGCTCAGCCCGGCCTCGATGAAGATCGCGACCACCATGAACACCGAGGCGCTCACCACGATCGGATCGAGGATGTTCGGCAACACATGGCGCAACATGACGGTGCGTTTGCGCACACCCAGCACCCTGGCGGCCAGAACATACTCCCGTTCCTGCTCCACCAGCAGCCCGGCTCGTGCCTGCCGGCCGAAGCTCGGCAGGCCGACCACCAGGATGGCCAGGAACAACGACAGCCAGCCGGTGCCGATCATCAGCACGATCGTCATTCCCAGGATCAGCCCGGGGAATCCGAGGATGATGTCGAGCAGGCGTTGCATGCCGGTGCCCAGCCAGCGTGCGATCACTCCGGCCAGGCCCATCACGGTGCCAAGGGCCGCACTCAGCGGCACCGCCGTGAGCAGCAGGCTGATGTCCGTACGCAGACCGAACACGGTCCGCGCCAGGATGTCCCGCCCCAGCTCGTCGGTCCCGAGCCAGTGACGTGCTGAGGGCCCGGCGAGCGCGCCACTGCTCTGATCGTCGTAACCAGCCGGAAAGAGCACCGGCGCCAGGACGACCGCCAGGATGAGTAGGGCGAGCAGGCCGGCTCCGGCCGCACCGCGTGGGCGCTTCAGAGCCGCGGCATACCGGCGGAACGCGCCGGCACCTGATCGCCTGGAGGGCGACCGCCCGAGCGCGTCGGGACTACCCGTGCCGTCCGTTGGTCCGTTCACGGTTGTGGTGTTCGTCGCCATGGTCATGCCCCCAACCGGACACGTGGGTCCAGGCCAGCGAGGACCATCTCGGTCATGAGCTGCATCAGCACGGCGATGAGCACAGCACCGACGATGATCACTTGCACCAGGTTGTAGTCCGCGTTCTGCACACCCGTCACGGCTAGTTGGCCGATGCCGTTCCGGGCGAAGATCATCTCGATGACGACGGCGCCGGCGAGCATGTCTCCGAACCGCATGCCGAGCGCCACCACGGCCGGTCCGAGACTGTTGCGGACCACGTGCCGCACGCTGATCCGCCGCCGCGGGACCCCCTTGGCCACCGCCAGATCCACGAAATCCTGCTGCCAGACGTTGTGCATCGACGACTGCACCAGCCTGGCCACGCCCGCGGACATCGGCACCGCGAGCGCCACCGCTGGGAGGAGCAGATACTGCAGACCGATCACCGGATCGTCGAGCACCGCCACCTCGCCGCTGATCGGCAGCACCGGGAACGCGACGCCAAGGACGATGATCAGCAACAGTCCGGCCAGGAACGGCGGTGTCGCCAGCAGCAGCGTGTTGGTCGCGTCAGCCGTCAGCTGGGACAACCGCGACCGCGCCGATCCACCGAAGACACCCACGCCGATGCCTACCACCGTCAGGATCAGCATCGCCGCGATCGTCAACTCCAGCGTGCTACCGATCCGGTCCCCGATCAGCTCGGCCACGGGCCGCTTGAACTGCAGCGACTGCCCCAAGTCGCCGGTGAGCAGCCCGCCGATCCAGCTGAAGTACTGCTCCAGCAGCGGCCGGTCCAGCCCCATCTGCGCTCGCAGCACCTCGATCTGCTCCGCCGACGCGTCGGGACCGGCGGCCACAGCCGCCGCGTCACCAGGTGCCAGCCGCGGCAACAGGAACGCGATCACGCTCGTGGCCCCCAGTACCAGCAGGACCGACGGCGCACGTCTCAGCAGAAAACGGATCATGGTCTCATCCGTCCAGGGGGTTCCTGATCGGCCGTGGACACATCAGGCGTCCTCGAGGTACGCAGCCCCGAACGAGCGGCCGTACTTGCCGATCAGCTGGTCCTTCAGCGCGTCGGAGCGCACACTTGTGGCCGGGGATATGACGAACGGGAGAAAGAACGCCGCGTCCAGCAGATGCTCCGACAGGGCACGCAGTGCAGCGGTGGTCGCCTCGTCGTCGGGGCTGTTGACGAGCTCCTCCACGAGTCGCTTGTACTCGTCGTCGTCGTAATGACCCGTGTTGCCTTCAGGCCGCAGCTCGGGAAGCGAGTTGACCATGAGCGCGGGCGCTTGCCCCACGGTCGCGCTCCAGATGTGGAACATCTGCCCGAGCTCGTTGGCAGACCTGCGCGGCTCGAAGTCCGGGATGGAGTACTCCTCGACCGAGACGTTGAGGCCCGCCGCCTCAAGATCGCGGGCCACGATCTGGTAGACGCCGCGCGGGGCCGGCTGGGCGTGGATCGCGATCGTGACCGCTGCCCCGGCTGCTCCGGCCTCCTCGATCATCTGCTGTGCCCGGTCCGGGTCGTAGGTATACGTATCGGCTAGATCCGCCGGATAGCCGGTCGCGCTGTCGACCCACGGCAGGCTCGTGGCCTGGGCCACGCCGCCCATGACCTGCTCGACGATCCGTTCCCGGTCGATCGCGTATCCGACGGCCTGCCGGACCCGGACGTCGTCGAACGGCGGCAGCGTCACGTCGAAGCCGAACGCGTACACCAGTCCGTGGTTGGCGATGAGGCGGAAGTTCTCGTCGTCGACGACGGTCTGTATGTCCTGGGTGGTCATTCCGGAGCTCATCTGCGCGCGACCGGAGCGCAACGCGGACAACTGTGCGGTCGAATCACCGATGACCGTGATCTCGACGGCGTCCAGGTACGGCAGCTCAGAGTCCCAGTACGAGTCATTGCGGGTGAGCTTGAGCTCGGTGCCGGCGGTGTACTCCGACCAGACGAAGGGCCCGGTCCCGATGACCTCGGAACCGTCCTCCAAGCCCTCATAGGTCTCGTGGTCGATCATCGGCAGTGTGTCCAGAACGTCGAAGGCAATCTCCTGCAGCGGCGTCGGCGAGCTGATGACGACCTCGTAGTCGCCCGTCGCCTCTACCTCCCACTCGCTCAGGACGCCGGCCATCTCCGACAGACCGCCGCGCTCCCTGGCGTTGTCTACGGCGAAGAGCACGTCCTCCGAGGTGAAGTCCCGCCCGGAGTGGTACGTGACGCCTTCGCGCAGCCGAAGCACAAGCCGCTGGTTGCCGTCCTGGAACTCCCATTCGGTAGCCAGGACGGGGATCACCTCGTAGTTGTCATCGACGAGGGTGAGGGTCTCCAGGACGCTGCGGCACCAGAAGATGTTCCCCGGTCGCCCGGTGTTGTAGGCGCCCGGCACCGGCTCGGCCACCACGGACGTCACGAGGGTGCCGCCGCTGACAGGGTTCCCGCCGACGTCGCCGGTGGCTGCGTCGTCGGCGCTCTCCGCCTCTTCGACGGCTGAGCGGCACCCGGAGACGGCGACGAATCCCATCGCCGAGACCGCGCCGAGGAAGGCGCGCCGGGACAGCGCGTTGTTGTCCCGCACTCGACCGGTCACTTTGAACTGTCCTGTTGGGTACATCTGTGGACCACCTCACTCATTTCTCGCGCGGCCTGATACCGGCCCAGCGCGGTCAGCAGGGGTATTGCGGTCTGTCCGAACAAGGAGTGCTATTCGTCGGCCGAGGTGTGCGCGAGCAGGTCGACCGAGGTTGTGCCGTGAATGTCTGTGGCGGAGAAGCCGACGAGGACGTCGAATCGTCCCGGCTCGACGGCCCAGCGACGCTGTTCGGTGTCCCAGTGCTCGAACGCGCGGCGGTGCAGTGTGACCTCGACGGCCGCGGTCTCCCCCGCACCGGCCCGAGCCACAGCGAAGCCGGCAAGCCACCGCACCGGGCGGTCGATCGCCGATGACGGCCGCGCCAGGTAGACCTGGACCACCTGTTTGCCGGCCCGTTTCCCGGAGTTATGGACCGACGCGGCTACCGTGAGGATTGGGTCGTCGCTGCTGGGCGCCTCGTCACCGCGGACTTCCGGGGGTGCATCGACGCCGGTCAGCTCCCACGTCGTGTAGCCGAGGCCGTGCCCGAAGGGGTAGGCGGGTTCGCCGCCTGCGCGCAGCCAGGCCCGGTAGCCGATGTGGACGCCCTCGTCGTAGTCGAGTCGCCCATTCACCGGAGTGGTGTTGAACACCGGGGCGTCGTCCAGGCGTCCCGGCCATGTTGTCGGCAACCGTCCTCCGGGTTCGGCGGCACCGAGCAGGATGTCCGCCACCGCGTTGCCCATCTCCTGGCCACCGAACCATCCCAGCAGGATCGCCGCGACGCCCCCTCGCCAGGGCATTTCCACGGGCGCTCCAGAGTTGACGACGACGACGGTGCGCGGGTTCTCCGCTGCGACCCGTCTGACCAGCTCGTCTTGCCGAGCCGGCAATCGGAGGTCCTGCCGGTCGTAGCCCTCGCTCTCCACCTGTTCGGTGGTACCGACGACGACGATGGCCAGGTCAGCATCCCTGGCAGCCGTGACGGCGGCCTCCATCTCGGCCTCGGCCGAGCGGCGCGGTGGCCGCACACCGAGCCCGATGGAGACGCCGAGCCCACCGATCTCGTGCCGCAGCACGACCTCGGTCGGCTGGTTGCGGTCGAGGTCGAAGTCGGTGCTCCAGTGTGGCGGCCCGAGCATCTGCATGGCCGCGTCGGCGCGTTCGGAGACCACCTCACCGTCCAGAACGATGTTCCCGTCCACGGAGAAGGTGAACGTGCCGGCGCCGGTGAAACCCACGTCCCAGCTTCCGGCCCGATCGGCGATGAAGGTGGCGCTCAACTCGACAGCGGCGGCACCCACCGGAACGTCGGTCTCCCACCGCACCAGGTGGGTGGACGTCCGGTGTTCCTCCTCGAGCAGCGTCTCGTCGGCGCGCAGCCAGCGGACGCGCACCACCGCGGCTCCGTCCGCCGCACGCATCCGGTCGATCGGGATCTCCGGCAACCCGTCGTCCAGATGACAGCCGTGGACGTGCCTGACCTCGGCCAGCCCGTCGAGTGCGTCGCGCACACCGTCCAGGATCGACACCGTGTACGGGGCACGGACTTGTGCACTGCCACCACCCTGGACACGAGGCTGCGCGGCGAGCTCGCCGATCACGGCGACCGTGTGCACCTGTGCCGGATCGACCGGAAGCAGTCCGTCGTTGCGGACCAAGACCATGCCGTCACGTGCGGCCTCGCGAAGCTCGGCGCCATCCGCGGCCACCGTCACAGCGGCCGCCGGCACCACCGGCTCAGCAGCGGACGGGTCGCTGTCGAGGAAGGAAAGCGCGCCGACCCGGGCCGCGAGGCGCAGCATGTTGCCGACCTTGGCGTCGATGTCCGCCTCATCCACAGTGCCAGCGCGCACGGCCTCCTCAAGGGTGGCGCCCCACGGCCCATCGGGCCCGGGCATGGCGAGGTCCAGTCCAGCCCGCCCTGCCGCCACGGTGGAGCGGGTGGCACGCCAGTCGGAGACAACCGCACCGTCGAAGCCCCATTCACTGCGCAAGGGATCGTTCAGCAGGCCGTGCTCGGTCATGGTGGTGCCGTTCACGGAGTTGTAGGCCGCCATGGCCATCCAGACGCCCGCGTTGCGGACGAGATACTCGAACGGCGCCAGGTACACCTCACGGAGTGTGCGCTCGTCGACCCGAACGTCCACATGGCGCCGGTCGGTCTCGGCGTCGTTCGCGACATAGTGTTTGACGGTCGCGGCGACGCCGTTGTCCTGCAGGCCCCTCACGACCTCTGCCGCCATGCGCGCCGTCAGCAGCGGGTCCTCCGACCAGCACTCGAAATGCCGGCCACCGAGTGGGCTGCGGTGCAGGTTCACCGTGGGTGCCAGGACCACGTGTACGCCTTTGCGGCGGGCCTCGGCCGCCAGCACCTGGCCCACTCGCGCTGCCCGGTCGACGTCCCAGCTCGCCGCGACCGCGGTGGGCGACGGCAGGCATGCCGACGGATCGTCGTCGTCCCACAGCACGCCACGCACGCCGGACGGACCGTCGGCCAGGGCCATCTCGCCGAGGCCGATCGTCGGCTCGGCCGGGGTCGACCAGAAGCTGCCGCCGGTCAGCAGGCGGACCTTCTGCGCCAGGTCGAGCTTGCCGATCAGCGCATTGAGGTGGTCGTCGCGGATGTCACTCATCGGGTGGCCTCCTGGCCGGATGTTCCCGGCAAGGCGAGCCGCTGCAGATATGTCGCCATGATCGCGCACAGGTCTACCGAGGGATCGAGCAGCCACTGGACCTGCAGGCCGTCCATCACCGCGAGGATCTCAGCCGCCGTGTCGTCCGGGTCAAGCTCCGGGCGGAGCAGACCGGCCTCTTGGTCTCGCCGGACGTGACCGGCCACCGATGCCCTGACCCAGGTGTAGCGTCGCTGGAAGAACTCGCGCGCCGGGTGGGCGGGTTCGATGCTCTCCGCGGCGGTCACCGCGTACAGCCGCATCGACTCCGGGCTTTCCAGGTTGTGCCGGCACAGCGCCAGGAGCGCGTCCACGGCGGTGGCGCCGTCGAACACGGCTGCCATGTGCCTGGAACTGTCCTCGTCCCGGCGTTCCAGCGCAGCGATCAGCAGCTCCTCCTTGCTCCGGAAATGATGGAGCAGGCCCGGCTGGGAGATCCCGACCGTCGCGGCGATGTCTGCGAGAGACACCCCGCGGAATCCACTGTTCCCGAACGCCACCGTCGCGGCCTCCAGGATCTGCTCCCGGCGGACACCCCGAGGCTTGCGGTTTCGCACCGTCGAGGACTCGACCACGACCACTCCCTTGACTCTCGACTGACCAGCGCCGACGCTGCCACGGCACCCAACCAAACGTTCGCTCTGCGTATGGACGTTCGCATGGCGACCAGCTACTGTGATTGCGGTCACCTTACCGAGTACTCGGTAGGTAACGCCAGAGTTTCCGAGAAGTGAATTCCGCACACCGCACCGGCCCTCGTCCCGGGCCACACAAAAGGCCAGCTCAAGCCAGCCGAAGGAGAAGCAAATAACGATGACATATCGGCCTAACTTCCTCATCGTGGTCGCCGACCAGCTCCGCGCCGACGCCCTTGGCGCCTTCGGCAACACGCTTGCCCGGACACCGAACCTGGACCGCTTGGCTGGCACCGGCACCTCGTTCACCAACGCCTACGCGCAGCATCCGGTCTGCTCGCCGAGCCGCGCGTCGTTCCTGTCCGGCTGGTATCCGCACACGGCCGGGCACCGCTCGTTCGGCACCCCACTGCGCCCGGACGAGCCGAACTTCCTGCGTACGCTCCGGGAAGGCGGCTACCACGTCGCCTGGACTGGTGACCGGGGCGACACGTTCGCCCCGGGGGCCACGGAGCTCAGCGCGGACGAACACGGCTTCGCCATTGCGCCGACCAGTGGCCGCTGGTCCGGTGGAAGGAGCACGCCGACCGAGTTGCCCACGCTCACGACTGAGTCTGGGGCGCCGGTCCAGGTGGAGCGCGACCTGTGGGACCGGCTCTTCTATCAGGGCAGGGTGAGCGACCCTGACGACATCGACTTCGACGAGGCGGCCGTGCGCACCGCGGAGAGTTGGCTGCGTAAGCCGCCGGACCAACCATGGGTCCTGTTCGCTCCGCTGGTGGCGCCGCATTGCCCGTTCCGGGCTCCCGAGCCGTGGTTCTCACTCCACGAGCGCGACACCGTGCCCGATCCGGTCACCGGCAGCGGACCCGAGCCGGCGTACATGCAAGCCATCCGCGAGTCCTACGGCGCCGACCGCGCCACACCCGAGGTCTGGCGGGAGGTGATCGCCACGTATCACGGCATGGTCTCCCGGCTCGACGCGCACGTGGGGCGCCTGCTCGCCGGCGTGCAACGAGCTGAACAGGCGGACAACACCGTCACCATCTTCTTCTCCGACCACGGCGAGTATCTCGGAGACTTCGGCCTGATCGAGAAATGGCCCTCCGGGCTGCACAGCTGTATCACCCGAGACCCGGTGATCATCAGCGGTGCCGGCCTGCCGGCCACTGGTCCGGTCGAGGCGATGGTCGAGCTGATCGACGTCTTCCCGACTGTCCTCGACATCGCGGGTGTCGAGGCCACGCATCGCCACTTCGGCCGGAGTCTGCTGCCCCTCATCGACGGCTCGGCCACCGAGCACCGTGAATACGCCTTCAGCGAAGGCGGCTTCCCCGCAGAAGAGGAGCCGATGTTCGAGAGATCTGGTTTCCCGTACGACCGCAAGTCCGCGCTACAACACGAGCGTCCCGAAGCCGTCGGCACGGCGATCGCGGTCCGGGATGCGCGCTGGACCTACGTGTGGCGGCGGTACGAGCAACCGGAGCTGTACGACCGGGCCAACGATGTCGACGAGGCGCACAACATCATCGGCAGGGCCGGCCTGGCAGAGGTCGAGAGCCGGCTGCACACAGCGATGCTGAACTGGCTCACCGACACGTCAGCGCCATTGCCCACGCACGCGCACCCCAGACTCCCCCAGGTCGACCTGCCCGCTCCGGGCCGAACACGGTGAGCTGGCCAGTTCCGTGTTCCGCCGTGAACGAACCTTCGGCTCAGCTGGGCTCAGGTCCGCTGCCGGAACGGGGCGAGCGTGGTGCGCACGAGGTCGGCGGCTCCCCAGTCGGGGTCGAACTGCGCGATGACGGCCAGGTGCTGGCGGAGCTGGAGGATAGGCATGCGTTCGCGCCAGTTGCGGTCGAGCCCGGTCAGCTCGGCGTAGAGCTCAAAGAACACATCTGCCTCGGGCGGCGGCGCCGTGGTCCACAGGTGGGCCAGGTCGACCTCGGCCCAGGTGTACGACACGGCCGGGTCGATCAGTGCGGGCCGGCCGTCGAGCGTGGCCATGACGTTCAGCGCCCACAGGTCGCCGTGCGTCAGGCACGCGGGCCGGACCGGCAATAATTCGGGTAGCCGGTCGCACAGTCGCTCCAGCGCCGCCCGGTCCGCGGCGTCGAGCGCCTCCTGGACGCGACGCTCGTCGAGCCAGCGCAGCAGCCGATGCTGGGCGAAGAACTCGAACCCATCGTCATCCCAGGTGTTGACCTGCCGGCGACGGCCTAGCTAGTTGTCCCGGTGCCAGCCAAATCTGGACTGTCGGGTGCTGGTGTGCAGCTGGGCGAGCTCATGCGCGAGCTGCTCCCAGAAGGCCTCGGTGCTCGGCCGGGGCTGCAGCGGGGACAGCACGAGCAGGTCGCGGTCCGCGAGGATAACCTCGGGTGTAGTGACGCCGCCCGCCTCCCGCAGTGCGGCAAGCCCTTCAGCCTCCGCCGCGAAGGCGTCGTCCGACGGCGGCTCGCCGAACGCCTTGACGAACACCGACGTGCCGTCAGCGCAGCGCGCGAGCCCCGAGGTCGCGGCGAGGCCTCCGGTGGCTGGCTCGACCGCGACGACGTCGGTCAGGCCGGCCTCGTGCAGACGTTGGAGCAGGAAGGACGTCGCGACGCTCACAGGTAAGTTCCTCTCCGCTGGTCACGAATCATCGCGATCGGGATCCAGCTGGGGCGGCTCATGGTTCCCCGGGGGTCGATCTCCCGTGGAGAGCGCCAGCTTGAGCGGGTCTCTTGTGGATCAAGTGGTTGCTGACGCCGGCTGTTCGGCGCGTTGTGCGTGATGATCGTGACATGGCGCCTCCCGCCGCCGGGGCCCGACCGGCGAGCGCGAGATCGTGCGGCGCGGCCAGGATCACCACGGGGTGCCGCTTGCGCGCCGGCGCCACCTCAATGGCGCGCAGCGCCTCGTCAGACTCACTCACGGCCACGGCGACGCGCTCGTACAGCGGCGACGTGCCAGCAGCTTCGACCGCACCGAAGCGTCGATACACCTGAGCGAGGCTTCGTCCCTTACTCACCGGTGCTGCTCCTCCCGCGATTGGCCTTTGACATACCGGCGATTCTCAATGACCATCTCCCCGTTCTGCGTGGCGCAACAGAGCCTCGACGTGCGTTGACAGGTTCAGGCGAACGTAGAGCCTTTGCCGCCGTAGGGCCATGGCTCGGCAGACGCATCAGTCCTGATCAGCGATAACCAACGAATAGTCGTCCCGCCTGCTCTTACTGGTCAAGCAGCGTATGGACGACGTCGCGGGCGTAGCTGGCGGCCGAGGTCGTTTCGCCGGGGAGCATGCCGTGGATACCAGATGGTGAGAGCTGCTCCAGGTACACGTAGTGCAGGCACGCCCCGATCAGCATCGCGGCCGCGACCGGCCATGAGCCGCGGTTCGGCAGCCGGCCCTGTTGATACTCCCGTTCCAGGTAGGCGCTGACCTCGACGACGCCGGTCAACGGAGTCAGCGCTCCACCGTCCGGGCTCGGCACGGCCCCTTCGGTGAACCACGCGCGAAGTTCAGGATCACCCAGTATCGATCCGACGATGGGCGCGACCTCACGGAAGAACTCGATGATCGCCTCCATGAGGCCCACCAGGTTCTGTTCGACCGTGTCTGCGCCGACGAGTTGTTCGAGTTCAGCGGCGCGCTGACGAATGCCCTGAGTCGCCAGCGCGAATGCCTCGATGATCAGCTCGGACCGATTCGCGAAATGGTTGTAGATACTGCCTTCCGATACACCCGCGCGATGGGCGACGGCCTTCGTCGTAGCGCTCCGGACGCCGTGTTCACGCATGCATCCCCATGCGCCCTCAACGATGCGCGCACGCATCGGCAATCGCTCTTCCACCACACCAGTGTAGCTGGGTGAGCACTCACTCAGGTAGTGTCGGCGGTGAGTGAGTACCCACCCAGAGGAGATCCCGTGCCACCACATCCAACGACCCCACTCGCCACCCCGGAGCCACACGGCTTCATCTACCTCGGCTTTCAGGCCGATCAAGCCCCGAAGGGGCCGCACTACCGCGCCACCCCGCGCCGCCGCCAGCAGGCGCTGCACTTGATCGAGGCAGCTCAAAGCCTCGAACGGTGGCCCTCAATCGCCTCAGTCCGCGTGTTCCGCACACACCTCGTCCCACCGTTGCCCGGAGCACCTCGACATGACCTCGCCATGCTCCTCCGGACGGCCACAGTCAAGGATTTGGCCGAGGTACGCAACGTCGCGGAGGTCAAGGCTCTCGGCGGCACCGAGGTGCTCGTCGGCACCAACGCCGCCCGTATCGGCAACACCGAGGCGGACGAAGAATCGATCTTCCTGCTCAACCACTTCACCGTGGCCGGCGACGCCAATCCGGTTGAGGTCTGGCGTGGCCTCACCGACTGGTACACCTCGAAGATCCATGTCGACAACTCCACCGCCCTTCGCTCTGTCGATGCACACTCCCCCTTTGCGCTGGTGAACTACGTGCGCCTACCAGCCAACCCGCCGAGCTTCCTGGTCAACCAGCTCCTGCGACCAAGCTTTCATCGGGTCATCAGAGCCGCACTGAAAGAGCATCAGATGCGCGCACTGCCTGGCTTCTACCGCATGATCCACTAGACGGCCACAGGCGGGGCCGTCACCAGGGTCACCGGCAGGCCGTGGCTGAGGAGAAGAATTGCCGGCATCATCGCAGCAGCACCAACAACGGACGTTGTCAGTGGTGGGTCGTATCGTTTAGGACATGAGTTCGAGTGTGTTGGATGAGTTGACCGCCGCGGTGCGAGAGATCGCCGCACAGGCGGTGGGCGAGTTCGCCGACGCTCGAGTGACCGATGAGCTGGTGGCGCTGCGGCGGCTGGCTGACGCCGCCGAAGCGGCCTATCTGACCCGGCTGCGGGTCTTCGACACCCGCCGGATCAGTGAGACCCGATCGGCGTTGTCCACCCGGTCCTGGATCCGCCACGAACTCCACGTCACCCCGGCAGAGACCTCCCGCGCCACGAAAACGGCGCACGGCCTGAGCGATTTCCCGGTGATCGAGGCCGCGCTTATCCGCGGCGAGATCCGCATCCCCCACGCCGAAGCGATCGTGCGGGCAGCCAAGCTGCTAGGCACTGACGTGATCGCCGGCTGCCAGGACGCCCTCGTCGCAGCGGCCAGCAAAGATGATCCCACCCGGCTACGCGCGGCACTGCGGGGCCTGGGCGCCGCCGTCGATGACACCAAGGCGGCCAAGCGTGCCGAGAAACGCGACCAGGGACGCTGGCTCGACCTGTCCTCCACGTTCGACGGCGCGGTCGTGCTCGACGGAGTCCTCGGCGAAGAAGGCGGCGCCATCGTCAACACCGCCATCGACGCCCTCGCCACGCCATCCGGTCCTGACGATCAACGTACGCCGTCGCAACGCCGCGCCGACGCGTTGGTGGAGTTGTGTCGCCGCGCGCTGGCCAACGGCGACGTCCCCTCTCAGGGTGGTGAGGCCACCCATCTGGTCGTGGTCACCGACCTGCAGACGATCGAAGCCCGCACCGGCGGGTTCGGTGAACTCGCCAACGGGTCCATCCTGCGCGGCGACGCCGTGCGGCGGCTGGCCTGTGACGCCCGCATCAGCAGGATCATCACCGGTCCGGACTCTCAGCCACTTGATGTCGGCCGGTCTCGGCGCACCGCCACCCCCGCACAACGCAAGGCGTTGCGGCTGCGAGACCGCGGGTGCGTGTTCCCAGGCTGCGACCGCCCACCCGAATGGACCGAAGTCCACCACCTCATCCCCTGGGCGCAGGGCGGTTCCACGGATGTGGACGAGATGGCCCTGCTCTGCCGCAAACACCACACCGTGGTACACGAGCGCGGCTGGAGCATACAGATCCTCGAGCCCGGGCAGTTCAGATTCCTCAACCCCGACGGCGTCCTCATCCCCGCCGACCCAGCCCCATCCACCACCCACACCGTGGTGAACCTCATCAACACCACCCAACCCCCACCCCGAGCCGGACCCACCACCAACACCACAGGCACCACCAACACCACAGGCACCACCAACACCACCACCGGCTGCGGAAACAGCGGACCAGACCAGGACCGCAAAGACGGCACGGCAGGTGGACACGCCGCAAGCGGGACGGCAGAGGCGCACCACGATCCCACCGGCAGCGAAGATTCTGCCGGTCGGCACAACGCCGCCTGAATCAGGCGGCAGCACACGAGCAGTCGTAGTTTCGCCGGTGACGAGGAGTCAGGTGATACAGGAGGGCCTGCACCTCGTCGCCCGGATCGCGGCGCCGAAACGACCACCATCCACGACCGCCCGGCGCCTCGTTGCCGTCACACCCGATGGGAGCGGCTGCGGCACGGCTCGTCTTTCGCAACTCTGCCGGGCCGGCCGCGAAGACGCCGCTGCACCACGCCCTGACCGAAGACGACGTCCTTCACCTCGGCCTCGTCACACCACTACCCCCTGTGCGATCCAGCGACTCGTCGTGATGAGTCGCTGGGTCGCACAGTCCGATAAGCGTCCTGCAGAGCGTGGGCCATGGGGCTCACTGTGCAGGACGCAACTCGGGCTCGCTGGGGTGCAGAAAGATCTCGGGTCGTCCTTCGACGTTCAGCTGTGGCATACGTCGTTCCATGGCCCGGGGTAGCCACCAGTTACTGCGGCCCAGCATGTGCATGACGGCCGGTACCAGCAGCATCCGGACGACTGTCGCGTCGATCAGGATGGCTGCGGCCATGCCGACGCCGAATATCTTGACGAAGATCTGATCGCTTGGGATGAACGACGCGAAGACCACGATCATGATGGCCGCGGCGGCGGTGATCACCCGTCCCGTTCCTGCCAGGCCACTGACAATCGCCTGGCTGTTGTCCTGCGTTCGCACCCAGGCTTCCCGCACCCGGCTGATCAGGAACACCTCGTAGTCCATCGAGAGCCCGAACAGCAGGGCGAACATGATCACCGGGACGAACGAGGCCATGGGTGTGGCGGTGTCGATGCCGATCAGCTGACCCGCCCAGCCGCCTTGGAGGAAGAACGCCGCCACGCCGTACGCAGCCGCCACTGACAGCAGGTTCATGACGGCGGCTGTCACCGCGATCACGATGCTGCGGAACGCCACCACCAACAGCAGTATCGACACGAGCACGACGCCGCCGATCAGCAGCGCGAGACGGTTGGTGATGGTCGTGTCCATATCGATCACCGTGGCCGTGACTCCGCCGACGTGGATTTCCGCGCCACTGCCATCAGCGGCCGCCGGGATCACGGCGTCGCGCAGGGTGCGAACGACGTCTTGAGTGTCAGCCTCCTGTGGCCCGGTCGTGGGCACGACGGTGATCAACGCGGTGTCGCCCGCCGGGTTGAACTGTGGCGGCGATACCGCGGCGACTCCGTCCGTGGTGCCGAGCTCCGCCTGCAGCCGTTCGAGCGCGGCAGCGTCATTCGCCTCTGACATGTCCGCGACGACAAGCATCGGCGCGTTGTGCCCGGGGCCGAAGCCCTCGGCGAGCGCGTCGTAGGCCTGTCGGCTCGAACTGTCCTCGGGATCGTTGCCCGCGTCGGGGAGACCGATGTGCACACCCAGGAACGGCGCGGCCAGCACCAGCAGCAACGCGACGCTGGCGACCGCGGCCAGGGCGCTGTGTCGCTGTACGAGCCGGCTCCACCGCACCCAGCCCGCGGCCGGCACGAGGTGTCCGCCGGCAGAGACACGGGCCGGGCGGCGGCGGCCCATCGGCAGCCGGAGCCGATCGATCCTCGCTCCCAGATAACCCAGCAGGGCAGGGAAGAGCGTGACTGCGGCCACCATCACGATCAGGACCGCCACCATGGTCACAACGGCGGCGCCGCTGATGTTGGACAGGCCCATTGCGAACAGGCCGAGCATGCTCACCATCACCGTGCCACCGGCGACCAGAACCGCGCGGCCGGCGGTGTCGAGCGTCGCCACCGTCGCCGACTCCGGATCAAGACCGGCTGCGCGCCATTCACGGAACCGGGTGACCATCAGCAAGGCGTAGTCGATGCCGAGTGCGATGCCCAGCATCATGCCGAGGATCGGAGCGAATGAGGGCACGTCGACCACGGCTGCGACCACGCCGGTCAGGCTGGCGCTGACCGCGAGTCCCGCGAGTGCCATCGCCAGGGGCAGCCCGGCCGCGACCACCGATCCGAACATGATGAGCAGGATCACCGCGGCCGCGGCCAAGCCGATCATCTCGGATCCGGCTTCGGTCTCCTCGGCGAGCTGGACGGCGCGCCCGCCCAGGGAGATCTCCAGTCCGTCATGCTCGGCCGCCTCTGCCGTGGCCAGCAATTCTTGGGTGTCTTCGACCGGTATGTCGTTGGCGTTGGCGACGTCGAGATACAAACGTGCGACGACGGTCCGCCCGTCAGGTGCGACAGCGCCCGGTGTGTCGTAAGGATCCTCGACGGCGGTGACGTACGGCATGCTGTCCATCTCACCGAGCAGCGCATTGACTTCACCTTGCACGTCGGCGCCGGTCACGTCGTCAGCCTGCACCACGACGTCCACCGGAACGCCGGCCTGAGCCGGGAACCGATCCTGCAACAGGTCCTGCGCGTGCCTGGAGTCCGAGCCCGGGACAGAGTTGTCCGTCGCGAACTCGCCGCCGAACGCCACTGACAACCCGATGGCGGCCGCAAGTGCAATGGCCCAAGCGATGAGCACAGTTCCGCGCCGGCGAAAGGTCAGGCCTGCGAGCCTTCCCAGCGGCCCTGGCCGCGGTGCGTGCGGAACGTCTCCGCGATCGTCGAGCGTGGATACCAAGTCAGTCATGACAGCCTCCGTTGATGTGAATCACGGAAGCGATCGTCGCGCCGCGGACGAGGTCGCGTCGTCGGCCGGCGGATGACACGTTGTGCGCACCTGGGCCTAGTGGTGTGGTGACACTATGCGCTCGTCGTCGTAGACGACCGCGCTCCTCAGCCAAGCAACAGCGTCGCCGCGAGGCAGATCAGGGGTCGAACCGCACGTATGCGTTGAGTGGCGCATCGGTGAAATCGACCGTCCGGACATAGCCGAAGCTCTCGTAGAACAGCCGCTGAGATTCGTCGTCGTCGGTCAACAGGACCTTCTGACGAACGTGGCGGTAACGCTCCAAGCAGGCCGCGAGCAGCTGTCGTCCGATCCCCCGGCGCTGGTGCGCCGGCCGCACGATGATGTCCTGCAGATAGAACACCGATGCGTCATCCGATAGGCCACGAGCCAAACCGATCAACGCGCCGTCCTGGTCACGTGCGGTCACAACGTAGGTCGAGTTGGCGATCGCCTTGGTCAGAACGTCAGGCGATCGAGTGTAGGACGTCCAGCCAACCGAGGCGTACAGATCGAGAAGCTCATCGACACCGACGTCGCGCTCCGCACGGACGTTCACGCCGTCTCCTTCGGACAGACCCATAGTCGAGCCCTCATCGTAGCGGCCCGCCTCACGGCTGTGGTCAGGATCGTGCCCGGCACCGCGGTCGCGGCCGGCGCACTCATCCCGTTCGGGCTGGCCCTGGACGGCAGGGTGCCAGGATGGATCTATCCGGCGATCGTCGGGAGCGCGGTGGCGGGTGGCGCTGACATTCACCACAATCCTGTTCCCGGCGTGGGTTGCCCTGAGGGCGCAGCCGGTAGAGGCCGCCGTCGCGGGTTCCTGGTCTGTACGCCATCGCCAAGGTTGCCCAGAAGCGTGATCGACCATCGCGGCTGCTCCTGGCCACGCGGCAGAGGTCGTGACCGCGGAGACGTGGACGACCGATCCTGCTGAGAAGGGGAATGACATCCGTCCAGGCACTGTTGCCTGATCATGAAAGCAGCGCAGATCACCGAGTACGGTGGCCCTGACGTCATACAGTTCAGCGATGTGCCCAAGCCAGTGCCTGGCCCTGGCCAGGTACTGGTCAAACTCGCCGCAACAAGCTTCAACCCGGCCGACATCGGCGACCGGTCTGGCGCCTACCGGCAGGTCCGCCTCCCCTTCGTCCTCGGGTTTGACGCTGCTGGAACTGTGCAGGAGGCCGGCTCAGGTGTGACCACATTCTCACCCGGCGACACACTCATCGCCCGTCTGGACAGTGGTGGCGCCGCGGCCGAATATGCCGTCGTCGATGAAGCGATCGCGGCGCGCGCGCCTACCACCGTCCCGCTCGCCGACGCGGCCGCGATCCCGCTGGCCGGGCTCACCGCATGGCAGGCAATACACGACCATGCCGAGCTCCGCGAGAACCAGCGGATCCTGATCAACGGCGCCGGCGGCGGCGTCGGGGGTTACGCAATTCAGCTTGCCAAACATGTCGGCGCCCACGTGATCGCGACCGCGAGTGCCCGAAGCGCCACCAAGGTCCGTGCGCTCGGCGCCGACGAGGTCATCGACTACACCGCCACGCATTTCGCAGAAGCGTTGTCCCAGAAAGTCCACGTGGCCCTGAACCTCGTCCCTCTGCCACCCGAGGCCGTGCGGAGCCTCGCGAGCGTCGTCCGGCCCGACGGAGTCGTCGTGTCCATCACGAACGAGATCGATGTGCCGGCGAGCGCAGGTCCCAGGTCGGTCCGATTCATCGCCCAGAACAAGGCCACAGACCTGGACGAACTCGTCAGCCTCGTCGACAAGGGCAGGCTCACCATCGATATCAGCGAACGTTTACCCCTCCCAGACCTTGCCGACGTACACCGGCGCAGCGAGCGAGGCGAGATCCGCGGCAAGATCATCCTGATCCCCGGCCCGTAGCTCTTCAAGGCTGCTTGAGCATTGATATCATCGGCTCGTGGGTTCGCGATGTGACCCGCCGCTCGCGCCGACAACGTCGGTAAGGTGAACGCATCGCACACCAGACCAGCCGCAGGCTCCCGTCAGCACGGTGCCCAGAGGCCGGAAATGCGAGCACCGACCACGTCCGGGCGCCGGGACGAGACGGTGAACCATGCACACGACACCCGCCGAAGCCAAGGCAGCAGCAAGGGCCCTTCGACGACGCCTGGCCGACAACGGCATCAACCTGTCACACAGCCAGGTATTGGAGATCGTCGCCAGTCAGCTCGGATTCCCCGACTGGAACACAGCCCACGCGGCTCTTGCCCCGAGCACTTCGTCGCTCGGCGCCCCGGTTCCGGTTCTCCGCATCCACGACGAGACCATCGCCCGCGCCTTCTACCTGGACTACCTCGGCTTCATGATCGAGTGGGAACACCGCTTCGAACCCGGTATGCCGCTCTACCTGCGAATCCACCGCGACCGAGCAACCCTGGACCTCTCCGAGCATCACGGCGACGGCACTCCGGGCTCGGTGATCTGGATCCCGCTCGGTGACCTAGAGGCCTTCCACGCCGAGCTGACACACCGCCGGCACCCCCGGCTACGCCCCGGAATCGACCGCGACGCGCCCGGCGGCCCCACCATGGAAATCACCGATCCATTCGGCAATACCCTGCGCTTCTGCGAACCGCAATCCTGAGCCACAGCCTGATCCCCGGTCCTTCTGTACCGGCAAGGATCGGCCCGGGCCAGAACCGGTGGCCGATCTTTGCCGAAGATCAGCGAGCACCACGACCACCGGCCGCACAGCTGATGGTCAGTGTCGCCGTAGGGCGGTGATAGCTCCATGACGACGCCGGCCAGGATCCGTACGAGTCTGGGTGTCGCTCACCACGAATCCGGCCTGCTCGATGCGGGACGAGAGCAGGTCAACGGGCCAGAAGTAGGCCGTCGTCACAGCGTGGTCGAACGGGGCCGGCTCGGGCCCTTCGAAGAAGCCGACGGCCAGGCCACCGCCTGGCCGTATTGCCCGCGCGAACTCGGTCAGCAGTGCATCGATCTCATCCGGATCGGTGTGGATCAGTGAGTACCAGGACAGAACGCCGCCAAGACTCGCGTCTTCCACGTCTAGCCGATCCGCATGACCGATCCGGTAGGCGGCGTCGGGGTATCTGCGTCGAGCGTCGTCGATGAACTCCGGAACAGGATCGACACCCTCGACGTCCACGCCGCGCTCACGCAGGTAGTTCGTCCACTGCCCCGGACCGCAACCCACGTCGATGATGTGCCCGCCCACGCCTCGGGCCCACGCCAGCACGTACTCACGATCTTGATCCGCGGCATGCTCGATGCTGCCGACCACCGCGATGTACTCCCCTGCCCGAGCGGCATAAGCATCCCGAACCCGCGCCACAGACATGCAGCGATCCTACGGACGCGCCGCACTCAAGACTTGCATCCACGCACCCGGCGAGTCGGTCCGAAACAAATCGGCGCAAGCCCGACGGACCGCTAGCTG
This sequence comes from Phytoactinopolyspora mesophila, assembly GCF_010122465.1. NCBI lineage: Bacteria > Bacillati > Actinomycetota > Actinomycetes > Jiangellales > Jiangellaceae > Phytoactinopolyspora > Phytoactinopolyspora mesophila. Next base: position 398,988 of record NZ_WLZY01000007.1, read on the forward strand.
ACGGCCTGCTTGACGAGTTCAGTGAGCTTCTCCCAAGCCTGCTCGCTCGGCTCGGTCAACGCGTACGACGTCGGCCACAGGCCGTGGGCGTCGTCGAGATTGGCCTGCATACTGAACCCGAACGTCGAGTACCGCTCCTTGTCCATCTGCCCACTACGAAAGAAGCACACGACCTTTCCCTTGCGGGCGTAGCCGGGCTGCCCGTAGTAGAGCTTCGGGGCCAACTCCGGCGCGGCAGCGGTGACGATCGCGTGGACTCGTTCAGCCAGTACACGATCCGACTCCGGCATCTGGGCGATTTTGGCCAGCACATCGGCCTCGTCGGCTGCCGCTTTGTCCTTGCCACGGCCGCGCCGTGCCTGCGCCTTCAGCTCCGCGGCCCGCTCCTTTATCGAGACGCGCTCCTGCGCCGAGAACCCCTCCTCCGAGGACTGGCCCTTCCCGCCGGACTTCGACCCGGTACCCATCATCGATACTCCTCTGCTCGTATCTTCGTCATCCACTTGCTCCGCCTCCACGCTAGGAGCACAACGTGTCCGGCACTTCTCGATTCCTGACCGATACCGTGGCTCAGCCAGCGGTGGGGCCGGCCTCACGGAGGAACTCCGTCATCGCAGCCGCCACCTGTGCCGGCTGGTCCAGCATCACGAGCACCTTGGCGTCGTCGATCACCCGGAGCCGGGCATGCGGAATCAACTCGGCGAGCCGTTGCCCGTGGGCCAGCGGCATCACGCGATTGTCCGACCAGAGCACCAGCACGTCGCCATTGAACTTGCGTAGCGCTTCGGTGTCCGCGATGAGTTCGGCGTCGTCGAAACGGCCGGTAGCGTGAACGCGGACGTCACGGCGTACCCGCGGATCACGAAGACCAGGTTCGGTCCATCCGCGAACCAGATCATCGGGGACCGGGCGCTTCGCCATTTGCCCCAACATGGGCGGCGTCCGGCGTAGCCAGCTGATCCGCAGCTGACGCAACGCGAGGGTCAGCCCGCCGGGCATCCGCGCGGCAAACTTCACCATGGCACCCGGCAGGCCGGGCGGGAAGTTCTCGAAAGCCTCGCTCGGGCAGATGATTTGCCGGGCGATCCGGTCATCGAGGCCGTACGCGGTCATGAACAGGGCGCCGCCCCAGTCGCTGTGCACCATCACGACGTCGCGCAGGTCCAAGGCCGCCAGGAATTCCGCGACAAGCTGACCGAGCCCACGCAAGCTGAGATCGGCGTCAGCGTTCATCGGGGTGCGGTGCGCGCCTAGCGGCAGGTCCGGCCGGATGTAGCGCCACCCGCTAGGGAGAAGGCCGATCACTTGATCCCACACCGTGTGGTTCATGAACAGCCCGTGCAGCAGTACCACGGGCGGCCCGGAACCGTTCTCGACGTAGTCGATGGTTCCGTGTGAGATCTCGACTTGCGGCATGTCTGCCTCGCTCTCTAGTGCGCCGGCTTCGGCACGATGTGGAATCGCTAGTCTCAGGAACGGCCGAGTATGAGGTCGCCGGCGCGGCCCATCACCTGCTCGCGGGTCCGGCCGAGGTGGTCGGCGGCGAGGAAGTGGTGGCCGATGGCCATGCAGAACGCCAGCAGGCACCAGGCCTCGATTTCATCGGGGTCCTGGCGGATCGTCCCGATGGCGTCACGCAGCACCTGCATCCGCCGGTTGTCCACTCTGCGCAGCCGGTCGGCCACAGCCGGGTCACGCCGCGCCCAGTCGCGAACCGCCAGGTCGATGGGGAGCAGCCGGTCGGAAAAGGTGAGCTGACCGGCGAGGCGGGCTTTATGGAGCGCGTCACCGCCCGCCTGCTCGACACGGTCGAGGACGACGTCGATGCTCTCCCGCTCCCATGTGTCGAGCATCGCCTCCAGCAGGGCGCTTCGGTCGGTGAAGTAGCCGTAGAAGCCACCCTTGGTCACGCCCAGCGCCTTGGCCAGCGCCTCGATCCGTACCGCGTCCACGCCGCCGTCGGCCAGAGTCCGCAACCCCTCCTCGACCCACTTCTCGCGCGGTGTGCGCAGCGCGCCCATTGCGTGATCACCCCTCTGCCACAGGTGCCGGTTGTACGCCCCCGTACAACCCGTGTAATGTCGGTTATACCGTACCGTACAACAGCGAGCGAGGCAGCGATGTCGAACCAGCGTCCCAAGAGCGAGCACACCAGCCGTCGCTGGCGGATCCACGAGATCGTCCCGGACTTCACGGTCGAGGATGTCTGGGTATTCCGGACGCCCGGCGCCGGGCCCGACGACTTCCCGCTGATGCTGCAGGCGCTGCGCGCCGACGGCGGACTGCACAACCAGTCGTGGGCGTCGCGGACGCTGTTCGCGATCCGGTGGAAGCTGGGCGCGCTCTTCGGCTGGGACGATCCGGCAGCCGGCTTGGATGCACGCGTCCGGTCGTTAATCGAGCGACTGCCCGACGACCTGCACCAGCCGGCGACCGGAACGCCGGTACCGAACACCCCGTTCACCACGCTCTACGAGCTGGCCCACGAAGGCGCCTACGAGCTGGCCAACAAGACCGTCCACGACGTCCTGCACCTCGGCTGGGTCGAGGGACGCAACGGCGAGCACGAACTACAAATGGCGGCCCTCGTCAAGCCCAACGGACTGTTCGGCCGGATCTACCTGAGCGCGATCAAGCCGTTCCGGTACCTCGTCGTCTACCCAGCCATGACCCGTCAGTGGGAGCGCGCCTGGCTGAAGCACCGCGACACCGGCCGCCAGCAGACCACTCCCGCCGAACCTCGTAGGCACGACCACAATGAGACTGGAGATGTTAGATGATCAAGTGGGCAGGTTGGCTCATTCTGCTGTTCCCGGGTGTCGGGCACAGCCTGGGCGCGCTATTGGAGACCGCACCGAGCCACGCCAGCGCGTGGTTCGACGGCGACGGCTGGCACACAGACGCCACCGAGATGACTCACGCCCAGGCGACGCTCTGGTACACCGTCGGCAGCTTCGGCATTCCCTTCCTGCTGCTCGGCCTGCTCATCCTCTGGCTGGCCTACCGTGGAATAACTCCGCCGTCATTCATCGCCTGGGGGATCGCGGCCTGGGCGGCAGTCGCCACAGCAGCCGGCGGCCCCTCACCGCTGCTCGTCCTCTTCGTCGCGGCGGCCCTGCTGCTACTCGGGGCCAAGCGGGCCGCACGTCATGACCAGTCGGATCCAGAGCCGGCCGCGGCGTGAGAAGCCGCGGACGAGCGCCCCTCCCCCGCGTTTCCGCAGGTGAGGGGCGCTCTACCAGTGGTAGCCCCGACGGGATTCGAACCCGAGTTACCGCCTTGAGAGGGCAACGAGCCAGGACGCTCCAACATGCTACTGACCTGTGACAACACCAGGTCGACTCCCGCAGAGAGGGAAACTTGGACACGTACTTGGCACGAATGCTCGCCGATGGCCGGAGCTGACCGCTCACCGATGCGGCGACACGTCGCCGACGTCCCCGCCTCGGGCTGTCCGGCTGCGTGATCGCAAGGTCATGACTGCTCCCGCTGAACCACTGCCCAGTGGTGGGCCAATACCGCCGGACGCCGATCCGGCCATCCGCGCGCGCCTGAGCTGGCGGATCGCCGTAGAGGTCGACGCCGAGTGGGGCATCGTCCCGGAGCGGACCAAGCAGTCGAAGGATCTCAGCGCGGCACTGATCGCTGCCCCAGTCTCACGGTGGCTTGTGACCGTCGGACGGCCGGTCGGGGACCTACGGGACGCCAGGTGCATTCACGGAGATCGCCGATCTACGTGAATACGTTCTCGAGCCGGGCGACGAGTTGCGACCGGACTGCTCTATCGAGTTTGTCAAGGTTTTGCTGCTTCCAGCGGACAGCAGGAAGGCGTTCGGCATCATCGATCCCGAGCAGGGGCCAGTCCGGTTCACCGCGCTCGAATGAGACCAGAAACTGTCGGTGCGCGCTGGGCATCCGGCTCACGACCTCAATGATCAGGTCTTCTCGCGCGTCAATCAGGTGCTCGATCGCCACAGGAGTGCTGGTCATACCGAGGAAGCCGCGCGTGTACTCGTGGCCGATGTCCTTACGCGTCGGGTTGATGATCTCGTGCGTGGGACGGTTGTGACTGATCAGGTAGACCACAAAGGCACGACGCAGCTCGTCAGTCACTTCTTCACGCTCAAGCAAGTCGCGGATATCGAATAGGTCACGCGGATGCTGGCGATCGAGCGCAGCGACGATCTTGCCAGCGTAAAGGTCGGGAAATGAACCGATGGGCGCTTCCGCGAAGCCGACTCGTCCTCAACCGATGGCGCCACGGCCATCAGTTGAGGCTCGTACACGCACCCCGCGTAGCACAGGCGTAACCTCGACCTTAACCTGCGCACTATCGGAGCGCGCTGTCAGCCGGGTGATCGTGGTCTCACCCTTGGCAGGAGCATGCAACGTCACTGAAAGCGCCAGCAGGGCCGGCTTCCAGCCGCTTGGCTATGCGCCTCAGAGCGCCGTGGATCTGCTCGAGAGAATGAGCACGCGGTGCGATGGGGATGTAGGTAAGGTCGATATCAACAGACAAGCGCGGCATATCCCTGATGAACAGGTTGATCGCGGTACCGCCCTTAAGAGCGAAGCAATCCTCGGCCGCGATGGAAGGAAGGAACCGCACGAGAGCAGCAACTTGGCGGCGGTAGGGCTCGCTAAACGGCATACAAGTCCTCCGGCACGGTGATGTTGTACGTCGAATCCAGACGTCCACCGGGCACGAGCGCACGTTTACCCGAACCGAGGTTGACCTTCGCACGGTCGATCCGGGCCAGCCAAGCGTGCGAGTAGCGGTCGGCGAAAAAGAAGAAGAGCCGCTTGACCTTTACGCTCTTGCAACGTTCAAGTAGGTGCTGGACACGCCGCGGGCTCAGCGCGACCATGCCTTCGAAAAGCACATCCGCCTGATGAAAGCTCTCCCGGGCCGGGAGTTCGTCCAGAAGCTCGAGCACGGCGCGCTCCGGCGTTGACACCATGAGCGGCCAGTTCCACTGTCCCCACGACACCGCGACGAATCCACCACGCGCCCATGCCTGGACGTCGCCATCTGTCCGGGGGGCGGATAGATCCGACGACGTCAACTCAGGTACAGCGATGTCGAATAGCCGCGTGTTCCTGTGATCGATGAGGCGCTGCGGCAGCTGCAGCGTCGGCAACCAGGTTGGCAGCGCACGATCCCTGTGCAGGTGAACCTCCGCATGAACCCGCGGAACATAGTGAGCAAGGCCACCGAGCTCGAGGGCAGTGCGCCCGCCGACCGCGACCGGATACTCAAGCAGAGTCTGCAAGGAGATGACAACCTGTTCCCAACTCAGCTCGGGACCAGGCCGACGATAAACCCGGCGTGCCGCTCGCTCAAGCCAGCCGTGGTTGACGTACGTCTGCCTAAGTGAACGGTAGTACCCATGCCGCTCCAGCCAGGCCGCATCCACCACGAGCCCCTCTGGAAGCTCGCGTTGCAGCTGGTTTAGCATCTTTCTACGTTGCACATTACAAGTGTACATAGAGGTAGCTAGGCAAACCATCATGAAGTTTAATCTACTAGTAGATCTGCATACTCCGGATGCACAAACTTGACCATCCTCAAACCCGGCTACTCTTTGCGCACAAGAGATCTTGCGCAGATCCACGCCGAGTGCATCGACGGCGACGCCCAGCGCAACCGGCTGCCGACCCGGTAGCTATCCGGGCACGCCTGAGCTGGCGAGTCGCCGTCGAGTTCGACGCCGAGTGGGACATCGTGCTCGAGCGGGCCAAGCAGTCCAAGACCTCACCGGCGTGCACGAGTTTTTCTCCGCAAGTGGCAACACATCGCTCACACCGAAGCCACCGATCCCGGTTCGTACTTCCGCGTGCTCGCCAAGACCGAGCAAATCACCCAGACCGGCCACAACCCCGACGCGGTACCCGCGGAGCAGATGCACGAACTGATCCGGCAACGCCTGGGCACATAAGGTGTACCGCATCGTCCCCGACGCGGCCATACTCGACCAACTCGCCGCACTCCCCGACGAAGCACTGGCTGCCTACGCTGAGATCCTCGACGTTCTTCAGCTCACCCCATGGAACGGCCGTCCCCAGCATGACGCTAACCCCGACGGCGCAGTGAGGTGGTGGCCCTTCGGCCCTGACACGGCGGCCAGGTCATCTACCTCATCCACGAGGAACAAGAAGAAGTCCACCTGCTGCTCATCCAATGGCTTGGCCGACAATCGCCCATAGCTCTGTCGTGTCGCCCGGTGAAGACGGGGGATGTCGGTGAGAGCTTGCCTCTTGACGAGCGGGCTGCGCTTGCATATGCGATATCACGATAGATAGCATGTGTGGATGCCGAACGTGCTCATCCGGGACGTGCCCGGTGATGACTTGGAGCAGCTCCGGTCCGCTGCGGCGGACCGGGGGTTGTCGTTGCAGGCATACCTGCGCGAGGCCGTTCACATGCAGGCCGCACACCTGCGGCGGCGCCAAGCGCTGGACCGCGCAGCACGCCGCTTGCACGGGCAGACCGCCGTCCCAGATGATGAGCGGCTCGCTGTTCTTGACGCTGTGGACGACGCCCACGTTGAGCGGGCGGAAGAACTTAGCGACCCGCCGACGTGATCGTCGACGCATCGGCGATCATCGACGCTGTTGCCGATGCCGGCCCGCGAGGAGAGGCCGCCCGCCGCGCACTGGCTGAGCATCCGGCGTCAGAGCCACTGATTGCGCCCGGCCACTTCGCATTCGAGGTGATGTCTGGACTGCGGGCAGCCGCCAACCGGCCGCAGCACCCATTCCAGCCCGAGGACATCGAGCAGGCACTGCTAGACGCCGAACAGTTCGAGGTCAGCATGGACGCCGTGATGTGGGTGGATGTGCACCGCGCGTGGGCGCTGTCCTCCGCGCTACGGTACGCCGACGCCATCTACGTGGCCTGCGCCGAGCGTCACCGGATGGCACTGCTGACCAGCGATGCGCGCATCGCCAGGTCCGGCCTGCAAATACACTGCGAAATCATCACCATCACACCCGAGTCGTGATTATGAGGGATCGACCTCGGCAGGAGGTTCGCGGCCAGCCCCGGCCACCACCTACCGTGGCCACCCTGTGTCAATGCCGCCCAGATCATGGTGTAAACCGCGACTCATTGAAGCTTCAGTGAAGATCCGACTGGACCTCGGTCAGTCGAGGCCTTCGATGATGCGGAAGTCGCGTTCGAAGCCGTCGGGGAGTTCGGCCAGTGCCTTCTGGTAGGCCGCGCTCGCGCGTGCTGCGACCGCCTGTTCGAAGCTGTCGAACTCGATCAAGACGACGCGCTCGGCGATTCCGGCTTCGTGTGCGTCGACCCGGCTGCCGATGCTGGCGAGCACCCGCCCGCCCGCGGCCGCGACGGCTAGACCTGCCAGTTCGTTGTAGACATCAAAACTCTCGGGGTCATCGATGGTGGGGTAGACGCTGACCCAGTAGCCCTTGGGCATGGAACCTCCAGTGTTGGGATGAGTGCTTTGAATTCCGAAGCACCGCCGCGATGTGCGATGCTACTGTTTCGGAATTCGAAGCACAAGAGTTGACGGAGAGTCATGAACGCGTCGCCGACGCCCATGCCCGGCCGGCCGGTCCGCGGTTCCACCACGGGACGATCGTTGATGGCGGCACTGGACCTGTTCGGGCGCCGCTGGACTCTGCGCATCATCTGGGAGCTGGGGAACGAGCCGCTCGGCTTCCGGCTCCTGCAGCGGCGCTGCGACGGCATGTCGTCAAGCGTCCTGCAGCAACGGCTCACAGAGCTCCAAGAGGCTCGGCTCGCCGAGGTGCTGCGCGACGGCAACTACACCCTCACCCCGCTCGGCCACGACGCCCGCGAGTCCCTCGGTCCGGTCATCGAGTGGTCGCGGCGGTGGGCTGCCGAGCTTGCCGACGCCCCGCCCACTGCCGCCGAGGGTGCCGGCGACGGCCAGCGCAACCGGTTCTGACAACGGTCCGCGCGCGAGACCTGGTACGCGTTCGCATGTGAGTACACAGACTTCAAGTGGCCCAGGGCGGCAGCAACCACACGACGCACCATCACCGAAGCACTCACGGCAATCACATGTCTGACGTTCACCACCAAGCGCGGCATGCCCGACGAAGTCCGCCCCCGGTCGGCACTGAAACGATGGGCCTTCAACACCAAGCGCCGCGACGATCCCGACCGCCCCGAATGGGTCTACGATGCGCTCCGCTGGGCCGGTAGGAACACGCGCCCCGCGGCGACGCTCAATGACCCGCAATACTGCGCGCCGTCCTCGACGGAATCACCGTACGGCTCGACGGCACACCACGGGCAGCGAGCGTGGTTTCCATCACCTTTGGCACAGCAATCGACGGCCGGCTATTCGTCGGCGGACGGAACACCGACCAACTCCCGGCCTTCACCGTCACTCGGGTATGGGCAAAGGCGCGCAAGGCAGGTCACGAGCGCACGCACAACAATCGCCCCTTGCCGCCCGTCCGTACGACCCACGTCACGCAGCGGTGTCAACGTGGTTCAACGCAGGCGTGCCACCTACCCAAGTCGCCGAATGGGCCGGACAGTCCGTCGACGTCCTGCTCGAGATCTACGCCAAGTGCATCGACGGCGACACGGCGCACAACCGAGCCAAGATCGACCGCGCCCTTGGCCGCTCTATCAGCGACTGAAACTCGGGCACAGACAGTCGCAGGCAACCCGTTTCAGCCGGATACAGCCGCACATACGTAGATCGCCCCTCCCCCGCGTTTCCGCAGGTGAGAGGCGATCTACCAGTGGTAGCCCCGACGGGATTCGAACCCGCGCGACCGCCTTGAGAGAGCGGCACACCAGAATCAACCACACATAGGCTGCCCTGTAACGATGCGCGTTCGACGGCCGCGCGGACGGAGACTTGGGCACGTATTCGACACAAACCGTCGACCACCACCGAGGGTGGCCGGTCACCATCGTCCACATCGCGGTGCCTCTCGCGAGGTCGGGTCGAGCCAATGTCGCGGCGGGCCGCCTGCTTATCCCGCCAGATCGGACCGTGCGCTGCTCCGGCACAACCAAGCGGAGAGCGTCGCCGCGGCCCGCACGAAACGGGCCACCGCTGGCAGGAGTCCCAGGGAAAGATGCACGCGCCGGACGGGTCGGTAAAAGATCTTGATTCACGGGTCTTGACAATGGCTCCCGCCGCGAGTGACGAAGGCGCTTACCCTCTCGGCAGTTCCGCGCGTTGCGGGAGGACCGCTTCCATGAGTTGCGTCATGCCCCGCGGATGGATGCCCCGCAAGAACGCCCTGCCCGGATCGCACTCGATATCTGGGCGACCGTGGCTTCGTGCTCAGCGGAGGCCATGCGGTCCACATGCATGCAGCCAGACGGTCGTGTCGGGCGGGATGCCTTTGGTGGGCAGTTCGCCGCTGGCCATAACCAATTGACTGCCCGATGGTAGGTCGACCGTGACCGGGGAGGCGTTGACGACGCACTGGAATTCGTCGCCCCGGCGAAAGGCCAACACGCCAGGAGCAGAATCCAGCCAGTCGAGTTCGGGCGTCAGCGGGATCGTCAAATGCCGCCGACGCCAATGGATGGCGCGACGATAGAGGGTCAACATCGATGATGGGTCGGATTCCTGTTGGTCTACTGAGTACTGAGCCCACCACGCAGGCTGGGGCAGCCACGGTGTCGCATTGCTGAACCCAAGAGCTGGGAGTTCGCCAGACCACGGCAGCGGAACCCGGCAGCCATCCCGCCCTCGTTGCTTCACACCGCTGCCGGACGAGATCGGATCCTGTCGGGCTTCGGGTGCGATGTCGAACACCTCAGGAAGTCCCAGTTCTTCGCCTTGATAGATGAATGCACTGCCGGGAAGCGCCAGCATCAGAAGTGCAGCTGCCCGGGCCCGCCGACAGCCGACCTCAAGATCGATGTCGGGCTCGTCGTTGAGCATGAGATCGGCGAGACTGCCCTTGCTGCCGAACCGTGTCACAGGCCGGATCAGGTCGTGTGACGACAACACCCAGGTAGGCGTCGCGCCCACGGTGGCAAGTGACCGGATCTGGGTTTCGATTGTGGCCTGCAGGAGATCGGCATCCCATGGGCACTTTAGAAAGTCGAAGTTGAACGCCGTGTGCAATTCGTCTGCGCGCAAGTAGCGGGGTAGTCCGCCTTTGCGGGTCCGCCACGCCTCGGCGACGAAGATGCGGGCTCCCTGCTTACTCGACGCGTATGAATCGGCGATTTCTCGCCACCGACGGAAGATCCGGTGGACGTCATCACGGTCCCAGTGTGGATGGTTGACCACGTACGCACCACTGACTTCGTCGGGAGACCGTGACGGCGTCGCATTGTGGGGGGCCGCAAGATCGGGTAGATCTGGATGTTTGGTGAGACCGTGAGCGACGTCGATCCGGAGCCCGTCCACACCCCGGTCGAACCAGAAGCGCAGGATGTGATCGAACTGCTCGGCGACGCCCGGGTTGTCCCAGTTCAGGTCGGGTTGTGCTGGGGTGAACAGATGGAGGTACCATTCGGTTCTTGGTGGCTTCACCGCACTATCCAATTTGCTCCACGCCGAGCCTCCGAACACTGACTTCCAGTTGTTGGGTGGCAGTTCTCCGTACGCCCCACGTCCTCGTCGTGTCCAATACCAGTCGCGCTCCGGGGCCGACGGGTCGGAAGCAGCACGTCGAAACCACGGATGGTGATCGGATGTGTGGTTAGCGACGAGGTCGAGTGGGACTCGCATGCCGTGGTGGTGGGCGTCGTCAAGCAGCGCCGTCGCTTGTTCGAGATCACCGAAGTCTGGATGTATGTCGCAATAGTCGGCGACGTCATAGCCACCGTCGGCCATCGGCGATGGATACCACGGGGTGATCCAAAGAGCATCGACACCCCCCAGGTCAGCAAGGTATCGAAGGCGGAACGCAATCCGTTGATGTCACCAATCCCGTCCCCGTCACTATCACTGAAACTGCGCAGGTAGACCTCGTAGACGATGGCGGTGCGCCACCAATCCGGCGTCGACGCGTACACGTGGCTATTCGCTGCTCTCACTGGTGCCGTTCTCCTCGGGTAGTTGCGGCTCGCGTGCCAGGGCTGAGCGACCCCCGTCGACGGGAATGACCGCGCCACTGATGAAGCTCGCCTCCTCGGACAGGAGATACGTAATGGTGGAAGCGGCTTCGTCCGGTTGCCCGACTCGCATTAGTGCGTGCAAGCGGTCGGTTTCGCAGGCCCACTCTGCACCGCGGCTTTCCGCGTCATCGACGTACCGGTCGACGGCAATGGTCCCGAGCGCCACCGCATTGGCTCTGATGCCGAGCCTTCCGTAGTCGACGGCGACGGCGCGGGTCAGGCCCTCGATAGCGGCTTTGGCGGTCGCGTATGGTAGACAGCCGGGCACGGGGCGCTGGGCTTGGTGGGAGGAGACGTTCACAATTGCACCGGCCGTTTCCGCAGCGAGGAACGCCCGGACGGCGGCAACACAGCCGGCTAGTGCGACCTTCAGGTTGGCGTTGACCAGTTCGGCGACGGCTTCGAGCGGATGGTTGTGCAGAGCGGCATCACGGAAGATGGCGGCGTTGTTTACCCAGCCGACGAGCGTGCCCATAGCATAAGCACGCTGGACGGCGTGTTCGAGCACTGTGGGATCGGCTGCGTCGCCGGCTACGGCGTCGATTCGGTCGCCGTCCGGATGGCTCTCGATCCAATCAACGGCCGTGGGCTCTCGTTCTATCGCGACGACGTGCTGGCCGCTTTTCACCAGGCGTTTGACGACGGCACGGCCGACGCCACGACCTCCGCCGGTCACGATGTGTACAGGTCTATCCATGCGCATTGTCCCTCCTCGCCCGGCACGCGGCCGGAGCCGCATGGGATCGGTGTGACCGGAAAACTGTGGCCGGAATCTGTCCACCCAGTTGCCCACACACCATCGCTGCTGCGTTCATGGCGCGGTTGAGGTGCGCCGTCCAGTTGCTCCCGGCAAGTGCAGTAAAACGGCTAAAGGGCCGTGCCGGGTCACCGAGGACGTCGGCCACGATCGAAGCGACGACGGCATCACCCGCTCCGATAGTGCTCACGACGTCTTTACCAGTGGCAGGTATGGTGATCCGCTGTCCGGTGGACGTGTGAAGATCACTACCGTCCGCTCCTCGGGTCACGACGACCGCCTGGGGTCCGAGACGCATGATGTGTGTGATCACATGCTCTTCAGCGCCACCGTAGATGAGCTGGAGATCGTCTGTGCTCACCTTGACCAAATCTGTGTGGGCGAGCAACCGGTCTGGAGACGTGGGAGGCGCTGGAGGTGCTGCGCGCGGAAGGTCTGGTGCGCGCCATCGGGGTCTCTAACTTCGAGCCAAAACACCTGGAGGACATCTTGACGGTCGGAAAGGTTGTACCCGCGGTGAACCAGATCGAGTTACACCCCCGGCTCCAGCAGTCTCATCTACGCTCGCTCCATGACCGTTACGGCATCGCAACTCAGGCGTGGAGCCCGCTGGCCAAGGGCCAGTTGCTAACTTCATCCGACACTGGTCCGCATGGCACAGCAACGTGGCATTACCACTGCACAACTCGTCCTGCGGTGGCACCTGGACCTCGGCAACCTGATCATCCCCAAGACGGAAACTGCGGCACGCATGCGAGAGAACCTTGGCGCACTACATGCGCCGTCCCTCGATGAGGAAGAGCGTCGGGCGGTCTCCTTGTTGGACGACAGCATGCGAATCGGCCCGCACCCTGATTGGTTCGAAGCCGGCGTCGCCCCGTCAGTTTGAAACCGAAGATGTCAACCGAGTCCATGAGCGACGCACGCGCTGCCTTTTGGCGATGGCCGGTATTCGTCGCAGGAGACCGTCAGTACTCTCGGCGCCGTTCAACAGGCTGGCTGCGGTCTGTACTGAACAGATCTATGTCTTCAGACGGTCGGTCTGCCGTGCCGTGTGAGCCGAGAAGGCTAGCGCGCACTGGCGAGATGACCTCAAATTAGATCGCGATCGTGAGACCTACCAGCGCCTCCGCCGCCTCGAGATCGGCACCCGCGCCGACCCCGGACTCGAACCAACGCGCGACGCTCGCCCTCGCCGAGCTCACCCCACCAGAGACCACTTGACAGCAATAGGAGCATCCACCATGCGGGACTCACCTTGGCCCGTTCGACGTAGGGCCAGCTCTCTACCGCGCCGCCTGTGCTCGGACGACCCGCACGGTTCTCGCCTACGATGTAACACCGATCACGGTGATCAACACTGCCATGTTCCGTACAGGTACGAGGACAAGAACAATCAAACCCGGTCCATTAGGGCGCCTACGCGGTTATCCGCGTAGGCGCCCTAATGGACCGGGATGCGTTGTTAGATCAGAGGCAGATCGGTTCTACGTTTACTCAGGGGCAAGATAGACGGCGAGAACATCCGGGACTGTTCTACCGATGGCGCTGGGTATTTCGACATATCCTTCAGCGTACATCTGGGTACTGCCGCCGCCATCGAGCTGGATTGCCATTATTGAACCAAAGGACTGAAGAATTTCATTTGCGTCTTCAATGGTCACTGGCGTGTCAAGACTAAGGATATACATCTTGGAGCCCGGCACCACACCCACGAAAGTTCGCCCCGACACGCCAGGCCCACTGATCTCATACAACGGCTGGAATCCAACAGTGCCATATATGCAATCGCCACCACCGCACTGCGGATTCATGAATCCCCCGAAGGTAGCTTCGACATCAGCCTCGTCGTATTCAGTAGGGAATTCCTCGATGCTGACGAACTGAGGCGTATTGCCAGGGTTCCCGATCTTTAGCGCGCGCTTCAGGCCGCCCCAGGCTGGGTCATCGTGATCGCCAAGAGCCGCGCCATATGTCCGGTTGGCAACAGGAAATGGAAAGTCCGTAGGCCATTGCAAGGAATCTTGTGGAAGAGATAGCGCCGTCCTATCACCAGACGTGTCGGTGAAGAACGATGCGTTTGTTGTGCTAAACAGTCTGCTAGGTGCTGGAGCTGCGGCGCGGCTTTCGATCCAGTCAAACCAGTCTATCGCGAGTCGCTTATAGAATTCGTTGTCTGTAGATGCACCGCTACCAATGTCGACAGCCTCCGAAACCAGGCTCACATTGGCGCCGGCCTCCAAATCAACGATCTGTAAAACGGCAGCCGGAACCTCCGGTGGAGGACCCGAGAGAACCTCCCCGCGACACAATGTCACGCCGCGTTCGTCGTGCAGGTTATACCAATGCGGAATGCCGTTCGGCTGGTTAGGCGTGCATCCCTGCTGGGCGGGAGCCGGTTGAGTCGAAGGTGGTTGAGTCGAACCAGGTAAAGCGAGCATGCCGATGGCCAGGAACGCTGCCCCGATGATGGCAATGACGGCGCGGAACCAGCCACCTTTTCTCCGAAATCTCATCGTTACCTCCTGGATGCTTCAGAAATGGACGAGGAGCCGTACGTACCTGTCGCCCAGCCGCGTCGACGAATCGACGCCCATGACATCCGGCGACATCTTCCGAGGGTCACCACCTCCTCTTAGCTTCGTAATTAAGCTACATGTTGTATGTGATCATGGCAATAAAATGCCGTCGACATTTTCTCTCGCTCACCCTCGCCTCACTCTGGACTTGGCGGTCGCATATGCGTACGAACTCAAAATCGAACACTCCGGCGACCAGCCGGCCGCGTGGCATCGGGACGCTGCCGTCGAGCATGAAGGACCGCAGCGGTGTGCCCTGGTCAGGTACCGGAGGCCCTTGGCCCTGGCGAAGGGTCTTTCAAAGAAGGCCAACACCGTCTGGTTCCTGGCGGGACGCCCCCGGGGCGTCCCGCCAGGAAGCGATGTGTTGGGTCAGCCGATTTCTGCGACGGAGTACGACTCGCCGATACTCGGGACGTATGCACCAATCGCCTCGGCGTACCAGAACAGCGGCGGGAAGGCGATGTCATACGAAGGCGAGGTCATCGAGCCGAACATCGCGTTGGCGCTGTAGCGGTTCCAGGAGAAGTTCGGCGGCTGGGCGTACGGGGCGCTGGTACGGAACGACCCGTCCCCGCCCTCGGCAGGCTGGAGAACGCCCTCGAGGAACTGGATCGCGACGGGAGGATCGCTGCCCTGGTTGTTCTCATAGACTGGATGATCCATAGGCAGCCAACCAGCCACACGAGGCCCATGCGCGATCGGGTCGGTCGTGTAGCGTTCGAAGATCGGCACCACTGGTAGCTGGTCGTTGAAGATCTGTGCCAGCGTCCCAACGGCACCCTTCTGCGGCTCCATCTCAAGGCCGGCAACGGCCTCCTCGAGCAGGTCAGGGATGTAGACCTCCGTGCCGTCTGGAGCTTGCTGCTGCCACGGCCAGTTGAGACCGTTCGATCCGTCGGCCTCGGGGTTGTTCGTACCGAAGAAGCCCTCGGCCATGTTCCAGTCGAGGCTCGTCGCGGGGTGTGATGGCGTGGAGACCATGCTGAAATCGAGCAGGACTTCGTAGCGGGCCTGCCGGATGGTGTCCGGCCGGTTAGCTGCTGGGATGCCGCGCACGTGGGTGTCGAACCCGAACTCGTTAAGCTGCTCGCTCACGTCTCTGCCTGAGGCAAGGAAGTCCGGGAAGTCCGACGGAGCGGTGATCTCGAAACCGAACGGGGTTCCCTCGTACATCCAGGTGTCGCCGTCTCTGGCCAGGCCGACTTCCTCAAGGAGCTGGGCGGCGGCGTCCTCGTCACGCTCGTAGGTGGTGAGCTGCGCGACCGCTTCATCGGAAAGCCACGCGTCGACGTAGTTGTCGCTGAACCCGACCATGTACTCGATCGGCCGGGCGGCGTCACCGAGAGAGACGGTGGCGTTGCGCTGCCGATCGATGATCAACGCGATAGCCTGACGGAACCGTTTGTCGTCGAACGGCTCGATCGACTGGTTGAACCAGACGCCGGTCCCCGTGCTAAGCGGTGTCCGGATGAAATCGATGTTCGGGTTCGCTTCGAGCACCTGAACATCGGAGGGGGTGAGCGCATCGGTCGTGTAGTCAAGCTCGTTCTGCAGGAGCAGCGGAACGGTCTGCTGGGTCTGGCCCCACGCCACCTCGACTTGATCGAAGTGTATCGAGTCTGCGTTGTAGCCGCCCTCGTTCTTGACCATGCGCATTTGCTGGGCCGTGACCGAGCTGGGGTCGATGACGTACGGACCGTACGCCACGGTCTCATCCAGGTTCAGGGCGTCGAGTTCGTCGAGGACAGCTGCCACCTCCGGGTCACCAGGACTCGCGCCTTCGGCGCGCAGTTCGCCTAGGCGCTGGTAGATGTCGCCGAACTGCGACAGCGCGGCCGGTTGGTTCCAGCGGATCAGCTGTTGCATGATGTTCGGGGACAGATCACGGGTCTCGAACACCAGCTGAGTGTCCGATATTGCCGACACTTGCGTCAGCGTCTCCCAGATGGGGTTCTGCTGAGCCCAGCGCACGTCGTACAGGCCGACGAAGTCATGTGCAGTCAGTGTGGTTCCGTCGGACCATTCGATGCCGGATTTCAGGTCGACGGTGATGACGTACCGGGTCTCCTCGGCGACGTCTTCTGGCGGTTCGGCCGGAACCTCGGCAGAGACGAGGTCGAGCGTCGAGCCCGCATCCCCGCCTGCCGGTTCGTCACCGTTGCCGCCGTTACTTCCGCTGTCGGCCGGATCGCCGGCGCACGCTGCGAGGACCACGAGTGCCGCAGCGGCGACAACGGCCGCCGCGCGCATCGATCTGCTCATGACTTTCTCCTTCGTTTGGGCATGACGAACGTCATCGGGCTCCTGTCGCGGACCGACGAGTTCGTGGAATCGGATGGGGTGCTAGACGCGGTCCACGTGGTCAACTGCTTCTCCGCTGCTTCTTGACCTGCTTTGGCACGAGCCGAATGCTTGGATCGCAAGCCCTCGTGGCGTGCCGCGTGGAGCAGTGCATGTGTGTAGGAGTGCTCGGGTGTAGATACGAGGTCGGCCGTCGGGCGGTGCTCGACGATCCGGCCTCGTTGCATGACCGCGATCGAGTGGTCGCGCCCGAACTGCCGCGCGACCGCAAGATCGTGGGTAATGAACAGGACCGCCAGCTGGCGCTCCTCGCACAGGTTGCGCAGCATCTGCAGGATGCTGACCCGAATCGACGCGTCCAGCATGGACACCGCCTCGTCGGCCACGAGAACGTTTGGCTCAACGGTGAGTGAGCGTGCGATGGAGACCCGTTGGCGTTGGCCCCCAGAGAGCTCGTGGGGGTACTTGCCCTCGAAAGTCTCCGGTGGCGTGAGACCCACATCCGCGAGGAGGCCCCGCAGCCGGTCGTGCGCCTCGCGGCGCGGCATCCGGAAATGCCGGCTGAGCGGCGCCCGCAGCGTTGCCCCAACTGTCATGCCCGGGTTGAGCGAGGCATAGGGGTCTTGGTGGATCATCTGGACCCCTAACCGGTGGGCGCGGAGATTCTTGCGGTGCATCGCTGTGGCCGCGTGCCCGCGGTAGCGGAGGTCGCCTGACGTGGGTGCGACAAGGCCGGTGACGATCCGGCCGATCGTGCTCTTGCCGGATCCGGACTCTCCGACAAGGCAGAGGATCTCCCCAGCATGGAGAGCGAGAGTGACGTCCTCGAGGGCCGTGACGACCCGGCGCCGTTGGCGATAAGTCTTGGCCACGTTCGTCAATGCCAGCAGCTCGGTCATGCCGTCGCCTCCGCACTGCCGATCCGGTCCACGGTCACCGGACACGCAACCTGCCGGCCTCGTATCGCAATCAGCTCCGGATGCCCGGCCTCGCGACACCGTTCCTGCGCTATGGCGCAACGGGGGTGGAACGAGCATCCGGCGGGAAGCGCGGCAAGGCTGGGCGGGTGCCCACCGATGGCTTCGGCCGCCAGGTCCGAGTCCACCGAAGGCATCGACTTCAGCAGGGCACGCGTGTAGGGATGCAGCGGTTCGGCGACGACCTGCTCGGCGGCGCCGTCCTCCACGGGACGGCCGGCGTACATGGTGACGATCCGGTCTGCGACTGCCGACGCGACAGCTAGGTCGTGGGTGATCGCCAAGTAGCTCACGCCGGTTGCTTCCTGAAGTTCGAGCAGCGTCTCGAGGACCGCTTCCTGGGTCAGCACATCCAGCGCCGTAGTCGGTTCATCGAGCACGATCACCGCGGGCTCGAGCAACATCGCCATTGCGATGGATACCCGTTGGCGTTGACCTCCGCTCAGCTCGTGCGGGTAGGAGGTCCAGATTCGGTTCGGGTCGAGGTGGACGGCGGCGAGAAGGTCGTAGGCACGCGCCTCGGCGACGCGGCGTGCCAGGTTATGCGCTTGCGCCGTCTGCCGGAAATGACGGCTAACGGTCTGGATCGGGTTGAGCGCGCTGATCGAACCCTGCGGCACATAGGCGATGTGGCGCCAACGCATCATGCGGAGCTCGCGCGCCGGGAGGCCGAGGAGGTTGACCGGGCGTGCCTCGGCCGTCACCGTGACGGTGCCGGACACGACGGTGGCTGACGCAGGCAGCATGCCGAGAATCGCCAGCGCGGCTGTGGTCTTGCCGCATCCAGACTCGCCGATGAGCGCGAGGGTCTTACCCCGGCCCACCGCGAGCGAGAGGCCGGTCACGGCATGGACCGTGCGGCTGTGGTCACGGTACTCGACGCTGAGATCCGCGACTTCGAGGACCGCCGGCAGCTGGTCGTGCGACGACATCACTTCCCGCTCCTTAGACGCGGATCGAATAGCTCTTCTAGTGACCGGGAGGTCAGTACAAGACAGAATTGGAGGAAGCAGATGGCGGCGACCGGCGCAAGCAGGCTCCATGCCGCGGAAGGCAGGTAGAGGGCGTTCTGGCGGAAGGCAGCGCTGAACAGAACCCCCCAGTTGTCCTGCAGCGGCACCAGGCCGAAGAACGCGAGTCCGACCTGCTGGTAGATCGCTTGCGTCATGGCTTGGATCGTCGAGATCACCACGAACGGAGCAATCGCCGGCACCAGATACCTCAGCAAGATGTGGCTGGTTCGCAGCTGAAGTAGCCGGGCTGCCTCGACATACTCCCGGCTTCGCAGCGACAGCGCCTGAGCGCGAATCTGCCGGGCGAGATACGGCCAGCCGAAGATTGCGATCAGCGCGGCTAGGGCGACCGTGGAGCTAACCGGATAGAGACTCGCGATGACGAGCAGCAGGACAAAGCGCGGGACAGTGAGCCACACATCGGTGAGGCGGACGACGATCCTATCCACCAGGCCGCCGCTGAACGCACCCAGCAACCCGACGCCGACTGCAATCGCCGACATGAGAAAGCCCGCGACGACGGCTAGCTCAAGCATGTCCCAGCCCCCGCGTACCAGAAGCTGAAGGTTGTCGCGGCCGCTGAAGTCGGTGCCCAGCGGATGATCGAAACTCGGTGCGTGCAGGATCGCTTCCACGTCGGTGCGAGGCGGGTCGAGCAAGAACCGGCCGACCGCCGAGGCGGCTGAGAGGAGCACAAGGCCACCCAGCCCGAACATGCCACCGAAGCCGAGCCGCCGGACCCAGCCAGCGGCAAACCGCCCAACTCGCCGTATCACGGTGTTCACCCGCATCGGACGCACCGCGCCATGCCGATTACCTCGGTGGTTGCCCACGTCGCCGCTCACTCGTACTCCGTTCTGGTGCGGGGGTCGAGCCACCCATAAAGGGTGTCTGCGATCGCTGTGGCGATGAGCACAGTGACGGTTGTGGCGAGAACAACGCCCTGCATCACGGTGTAGTCGCGCAACGCCAGCGCGTCAGCTAGCAACTGGCCAACACCGGGGTAGACGAAAATCTCCTCTACAAGAACTGATCCCGAGACGACGAAACCCATACTGATCGCGAAGCCCGTGACCAGCGGTAACCGTGCGTTACGTTGCACGAAGCTGACTCGAATCGTCCGCTCAGACAGCCCCCGCGCCCGGGCCTGGGCGACGTAATCGTCCTTAAGAACGCCGAGCGCACTTCCGCGCATCATCAGCGTCCAGCCGCCCACGCTGGCCAGCACGTACACCATCGACGGCATGATCACATGGGCAAGCGCACTCAGCGCGAAGTCGAGAGTGAAACCGGGCTGCACGCCCGACGAGTACGCCCCTCTCAGCGACTGAATCGGCACCAGCTCCCACACCACGCCGACGTAAAACACCAACAAGATCCCGATCAGGACCGGTGGCATGGAATCCGTCAGCGCACTGCCATTGGTGATCAGCCGATCTAGCCACGTACCCCGCCGATAAGCCGCGCGGCTACCGAGATACAGACCGATCAGAAACCCGACGATCAACGCCGGACTCACGCTAAACAGCGTCCATGCAAGTCGCACCCCAAGCATCTCCATCACGGGTGTGCCCGGCGACAAGATGATCGAGTCACCAAGGTCTCCTCGGAGGAGGTTGCGCATGTAGCCGACGTACTGGCTCACCAGTGACTCGTCGACATCGATCTTGAGAAGCCGAGCCGCTTGGTCACGGGCCTGGTCACCGGTGAGGCCGGTCCCCTGCATCTCCTGCATCCAGACATCGACCGGATTGCCAGGTAGCGCCCGAATGGCCAGAAACGTCACCGAGGCGATGAGCCAGAGCATGGCCACCATGCGCGCCAGCGCGCGAGCCACCAGCGTAACGAGCGGGCGCAAAACCTTGCGACGCGAACCACGACACGGCGCCGCACCACGCCGTCCCGCATCGGCGTCAGAGGTCTGTGTGCCCACTGTTGGGCCCCCGCTGTCTTGCATGGCGCCAAACGCTACGTCATAAAGTAACGATCTGTATACCCCAACATGTCAGAAACATTCGCACCTAGGTGCTGAAGGTTCGCCTAGCTGCACGAATAGGCCGAGTGTCCCTTGCCTTGTGTCCGCAATCGCAACGCCTCAACGCCGCCCGGCAGCACCTCTAGGCGGCGAATCTTGCCCGCCGCCTTCCTCGTGCGCGACAGACCTATCGCGACATCACCGCGGCCAAGAACCTGAGTTCCGTCATTTCGTAAGCGCCCGGAACAGCCCACGACCAGCGGGCACGGCTGTGCGCGATCGTCGACGGCGATTCGGCGGCTGACGCCTGACCAGTGGACGCCCTCGCGCCAC
Organism: Phytoactinopolyspora mesophila; assembly: GCF_010122465.1. Classification (NCBI taxonomy): domain Bacteria; kingdom Bacillati; phylum Actinomycetota; class Actinomycetes; order Jiangellales; family Jiangellaceae; genus Phytoactinopolyspora; species Phytoactinopolyspora mesophila. The sequence continues at coordinate 420,024 of NZ_WLZY01000007.1, forward strand.
CCCCCGTTAGCTGGCCCCGACAGTCGGCCGGCGCGCATCAAACGATCAACTGTCGTCACTATCTTCCGTAACGCGGCAAGATGGCGTATGTTAACTACATCGCGAGGTGGCGCCGCCAGACAAAGCGATTTGGGTCCGGCAATGACGTTGTCGGACAAGGCCGTCTGACTTATGAGCACGATCACTGCCGACTTGCTTTGCCTCAACGAGCAGGAGAGAACGGCGAGCACCCGCAGGAACGTAGGCGGCCCTGAATCGCACCCCCAATCAGTTGGAGGTAACGGATGAGTATCCGCAAAAAGGCCGGTCGACTCCAGGTCATTATCGCAGCGGTCCTCTTGGCTGTCGGCGCCCTGGTTCTTCCGGCGTCGGCTGAACCGGTCGTCGCCCAGCAGGAGAACCCATGCACTCCCAACCAGTCCAATTTTCTCCCTAGCTGGCAGACCGTATATGACGACCGAGGCGTGACTTTGTGCCTGGGGAGTTTTGCCCCCACCGAGCCGCTACCGGTTGAGGCCTACCTACAGATCATCGACTTGGAAGCCGGCGCCAAGCTGCGTCTGGTCAAGGAGTGTGCCGAGCCCTGCATCTCGGATGATCACCCGTACAATACGGAGGTGCAGTTCAATAAACGAACTGCGCAGGGTTGGTTCGACTGGATCGGAGGCAACGTGAGCATTCCGTCGCCCAACTCTCTGTTCAGCGTGGCCAACGCGTCATTCCTTGTTGATACCTCGGCCGACACAACAGCGTTATCGCTCCCCCACATTCACAATATTATCAACGAACCCACGCAAATTGCCGCGTTACCTACCGCTGGCTGGGCGTTTAAGCACAACGATGACTATGCATGGGACGCCCTCAAGCGAGCCTTGATGATCGGCGACGCACGCGCCACCTCGCAGGATGTCTGGATCGAAGAGTTCGCGACCCACTACACGGAGTCCGACCTAATACCTATCTACAGCAACTCTCGCGGGGACGCGACGGTAGGATTCCAGCCCTTGTATGGCGTCGTCGACCCCGAAGCGCGACGCACATTCGTGGGAGTGGTTCCCGGTTCGAAGGTATTTATTCTCTCGACGCGCGCGCAACTCACGTTGGAAGAAGCAAATGGCATCGTCCAGTCCTTTGGGTCGTCGATGGCGATTCAACTCGACGGAGGCGCCAGCACTCAGATGCAATTTGAGACCCCTGACGGACAAAGTGGTGGCATCGAGAGCTCTATTCCGGTATTCCCACGAGAGGTTCCAGACGTGCTCGCTGTCTACCTTGCCCCCTAACGGACTAGGTTGATCTGCCTCTAGGCCCAAAGACGCAAGAGGCATCCGCGCCAGTAGGTCGTCCGACACCGGCAAGTACGGCCGGGCGACCTTCTGGTCGCGCACCGAGGCACGGTGGCGGGTCTAGCGCTTGCCGTCCCGGCCGCTCTCTTCGTGCTGCCGGCCCAGGCAAGTGAGGATGGGGAAGCGGCGGAGAACCGGTTGTTCGTTGCTACCGACCAGTCCGCTGAGAATTGGAACCCGTTCCTGCAGATCTATTTCATTGAGCATCAGTTCCGTCAGGTGCAGTATGAGCCCTTGATTCGCCACAGCGCCGAGGATTACACGGCGACCGAAGGTCTTGCCGAGGAGTGGGCGTTTCCGATGATGGCCTGACCTGGACGTTCACCCTCCGCGAAACGGTGTGGCACGACGAGCAGCCGGTGACCGCTGACGATGTCGAATACACCTATCACATCATCTTGAACGACGAGGTCATCAGCGCACGCAGCGCCGACACCGTTTCAACTTCCCACTCGTAGAGATCCGGCCCTTGGCAAGGCGAAAAACAAGATCCATCGATTTCGGGTCTCTATGGTTCGGGCGCTTGTTGCCTGTTTATGGGCCGAGGAGTATGGCGACGATGCTGGGCTGCCCCGAGCTTTCCGGACCGCTCCGTTTGCGGACGGTTATGCTGCGCTGCCGATTCAGGTATTCGGACTTCTTGCGGACTCCTACAACCGAGCCCCCGAGTGAATTCGTTGACGGTTATAAGACAACTCTGTGTAGTTTGCAACATCTCGACGAGACTCACGAAAACTGACCGCGAGGCACCCTCGGCGCCTCACGGAGGAGCGCCCGCGAAACGGTGTCCCTCGTGAGGCATGAAAATGAGTTGTCGATCGGGTTTCACGCTAAGCTCGTAGCCAGTACGCCAAGCCGTATGCGAATGTGCCGAAGAAGGACAAGGGGGCCGATATCGATGCTGGCGACCGGGGTCGAGCCCGGCACTCTTGTCTGTCACAGCGATGCCGGGTCGCGGTACACCTCGCTGCGGTACACCGAGCTCCTTGCCCTTGAGGGCATCGCGCCCTCCATCGGGACTATCGGCGTCGCCTACGACAACGGCCGACCTCATGGAGTCGATCATCGGCCTGTACAAAACGAGGCCATCGCCATCGACGTCTTCCAAGACTGCCCATTGACGACCCTGGTCGACGTCGAGTACACGACAGCCGGCTATGTCGACCGGTGGAACCACCGCCGCCTGCACAGCACGATCGGACAGATCCTGCCCACTGAACATGAGCAGGCCTACTTACGCTGCCCTCAACCGGGCACCACACCGGTATAGAAGCGGCAGAGAACCCGTGACGGATCATCGTGACTGACATGGCGGTGGCGGAATGGGCCGAGGGAATGCCAGGCAGTCTCAAGGACTCCTCACGCTCAGTCGTTGTCCACTATCACTGCGACCGCACTGCGGGCGACGTCGGCGATGGCTTGATCGACGATGGCATCGGGCGTGGCTGCGTGGTGTTGCCTGAGCACGACGGCGAGCGCGAGTTGGGCGCCGTCGTTGCGGGTCAGGAGGCCGAATTCGCCTCTCCAGGGCGCGAGGGTTCCGGTCTTCGAGATGCGGGTCCATGAATCGTCTGGGAATGCGGCGGCGAACCGGGACTTCGATATCTGTCGCGTCATGAGGTCACTGACTACGCGACACGCGTCGGGTTGTGCGGCTTGCTCACTGGCTAGCAGGCTGCCGAGTTGGACTAGGTCGGCCATGGATGCCCGTGTGGTCCGGTTCAGTTTCAGGTCGGCTGTGTCGGTGGGTGGGTCCCAGTCGGCCGCGGCGGCGGCAGTCTCGGTGAGGTAGCCGAAGTCTTCACCGGCGTTGCGCAGCAGGGTCCGGCATCCCCCCACGACCTGCATTGTCTCCAGTTCGAGAGCACGGGCCCGAGCATGGAGCGCGTCGAGACCGACGTAGGACAGCAACAGGTCGGACGCCGTGTTGTCCGACCATGCCAGTGACAGGTAGAGCAGGTCCACAAGTGAGATCTCGACGGGATGGGCGAACTCGTTCATGCCCAGGCCGCCAACGCTATGCTGCTCCGCGCCGACGGTGACCCTCGCGCTGGGCAGCAACGCCCCGGACGCGAACGCGTCTGCGACCTCCAACGCCACGAGCACCTTGTACATCGAAGCAATCGGAACCACGTCGCGGTCGCGTACGGCGAACGACCCTGGGCTGTCCAGTCGACGGCACGACACGAAGCAGGTGCCCATCTCCTGCGACACCCGTTCGATGGTTTCGCTGGGATTACTCACGAGCGCGCCTCGGACAACATCAGGACAATGGACAACATCAGCGGTTTGGCCCCTTCGGTCGACCAAAGGTCGCCCGACTGCGCCTATTCGCGTCGGGCGACCCACAGATTCAGGGGTGAATGTTCCTTTGGGTCAAAGGAACAGGGGCAATCTCAGTCCTTCACTCAGGGCCGAGGTAGACGGCTAGGACGTCGGGAACCGTTCGGCCAACGTGGCTCCAGATCCCGCCATCCCCCTGCGTGTCGGGGTTGACGTAATACATCTGCGTACTGCCGCCGCCGTCAAGCTGGATACCCGTCAGCGAACCGAACGATCGTATGATGTCCTGCGCATCATTGACGGTGAACCCAACTATGGTGTCGAGGATGTATACCTTCGAACCGTCCGTCCCCGCGAAGGTACGACGCGATGTTCCTGGCCCGCTGACTTCATCCAGCGGCTGGAAGGCGACAGTACCGTCAAAGAATCTCAGACCCGGAACACCATCAACGAACGCCTCCTCGACATCGTCCACATCGTAGTTGGTCGGAAACTCCTTGATAAGGACCTCTTGTGTGGATCCCGTGGGTTGCCCTATCACGAGCGCTCGCTTGGCAGCATCCCACGCGGGATCATCGGTCTCGCACGAAGGATCAACATTGCACCCATAGGCCCAGCCATATGTGGTCTTATGAATGGGAAAGGGAAACCCTGGAATTTCTTGCTGAGTCATCCCGGGAAGGGAAAGCATAGTATCGTCGCTGGATACGTCGGTGAAGTACGAGGCATTGGTCGTGCTGAATAGTCGGGCGGGGTCCAGAACCTGGGTGAGGTCACTGTGGATCCAACCAAACCATTCCTCCGCCGTGCGCTTGTGGAAGAGATTGTCCCCTGCCGGGGGAGCTCCAAGCGTTACAGCCTCCGACACGAGGCGCAGCTTCGCGCCAGCTTCCAAGTCGACGATCTGCAGCAGCACACCAGTATTTGCGCCAACTCTGCCTTGGCACAAGGTTACGCCGCGACCGTCGTACCGGACCGACCACTCTTGGACATTCTCATTGTCCCAATTCGGAGTGCACGGGTCTTCGGCTACGGTCGGCTGACTCGAAGCGGGGATGGCGGCCAGACTGCTGATGGCCAAGAGCAAAGCTGCGACGATGGGGCCGAACCGGCCGACCTTCCTACGAGTCCGCACGGCTACTCCTTCTGTTGGGGTCGATACAGGGCTACGGTGATCGCGCCAGAAGGCAGGACGACCGCATGTGCGGCGACCTATGGTGTCGACGTCGCACTCCTGATCTTTGTAACTAAACTACACCATAGTTCGCCATCGCGGAAGATAGTGACGTTGGTGGCTTTATGCGCCCGGTGGACTGCCTTGACGTCTAGTCCGCCGACTGGGCAGCAAACCCATCTATCGGCGGAATACGACCCGCCGCGCCGCCGTCAACGATCGCCCGCAGCGGTATGCCTTCGTCGAGGGCCGTCCGCGCCTGTTCGAGATCCCATTCGCGTGCGAGCAAGGCGAGGGCGACGCTGCCCTCGTTGTCCGCTGTGGCAAGTGCTGCGGCGATGTCGGCATCTGGCGCACCGGTGATATCTCGTAGCATCTGTGCCAGTCGCTTGCGCAGTTTGGCGTTGTTGGGCTGCATGTACACCATGAGGTTGGAGTACGTCCTACCCAAATGGACCATTGCCAATGTTGAGATCGCGTTTAGCGCCAGTTTCTGCGCGGTGGCTGCGTTGAGTCGCGTAGAGCCGGCAATTGCCTCAGGCCCGGTTGGCAACGTGACATGACAGTCGATCTCGGTCGGGTTTGTGCCGTTGCAGTCAATGAGTGCTGTGAATGCACCCTCAGTCCGCGCCGCGGCGAGAGCAGCCAGGACGTAGGGAGTGCGTCCGCTTGCGCTCACTCCGATCGCCACGTCGTTCGATTGCAGTTGCGAGCCCGCTTCTGCGCCAGCATGGGTGTCGTCCTCGGCGTCTTCCACTGCGCTGGTCAGTGCCGCTTCACCCCCGGCAATATGGGCCTGGAACAGCGTGGGAGAAACGTCGAATGTCGGAGGAATCTCCGCAGCGTCGAGGGCAGCCATGCGACCAGATGTGCCTGCGCCGAAGAGATGGACACTTCCGCCGCGCCTGGTGCGGCTGACGACTGCCTCAACGAGCGGGGCAAGCTTCACCGCAGAGGTCTCGAAGGCGTCGAAAGCGCGACGGAACTCGGCCGCCAATAGTGCCAGGCCTTCTTCTACGGATATGCGATCGATATCGCGTGTGGCCTCTACACGATCCTCAGTGCGAGGTGGAATCGTCGCTGGCTCCTGCTTACTCAAGGGTGTCACCGCCTGTGGGTTCGGCGGCGGGATGCACCTTAGGCGCCCCGCCGGAGTGGGTGCGCTGGCTCGTCCGACATCTGCCACCGGGCACGACACGCCGAGACCTGGGGCATGGGCGCCGATCGCGCTCCGCACGTACATAAACACGAGGAGTGCGGCGTCGCGGAATGACATCGTCATCGTGAAATAGGTCCTGCATGCCAGCACACACGCGACCGACGGCCATGTTCGACGTTTTCGTCATCATCCACGGTCGAAGGGTTGTGCGTGTTGGACACACAGATCCAGCGCGTAACTAAAATACATGTACTGTCGCCTTGATGCAATAAAACAACGGCGCACTGGGGCGCATCTGAACCAGGCGGCACCTCGTCGACCACGACCCGGGCCCGCGCCTGGACGGACATTCCGCTCCAGCGGGCGCTGCCAGTGGCACCGCGATGACTGATGGGCGCAAGTGCGTTGGGCGCGATGCCACGCGACATTCACGGCTCTTCACAATCGAGGGTGTAGCGGTCGGCGGTGGGCGTCGGCGGTGCGTCGGTGTCCGGATAGAGGTCGAGGTCTCCCGATGATGGAGGTTCCTACGCCGCCCATCTGGAAGACCTCGACGTG